>NZ_CP015455.1:2600000-2900000 GCF_001888165.1 Syntrophotalea acetylenica | reverse complement strand
TCCAGGTCAGTTCCAGTTCAAAGCTGCCTCCTGAGCTGCGCAGATAGGAAAGGGTAAACTTCTGTTCCGGGAAATCGAGTCGCCGGGAAATTTCGAAGCCGAAGGCCTGCTGGTAGAAATGTTCGGATTTTTTCAGGTCGAGGACCCGGATGCAGCTGTGAATCATCTCGTATTTCATGTCTGTCGCGCTCCCATGATGGTTGTCTCGGACCGAAGTCACCTGTAGTGGCTTAAAGTTTCTGCTGATTGCCGGGTGTGAGTCAGCACCCTGTCTCTCATACTATAAATGTTTTACGCACGCTTTGCAGGCGATGGCAGGATTCGGAGGGGACGATATTGCTGCCCAGCACAGAAAGTCCGCCGCGGTGCGGCTTCGTCCTTTCGGATCGGTAGCGCTGCTGCGGTATGGATAAGGAAGATCAAGCGTTTCGCGGGCCAGGGTGTCGGCATTGCCGGCAGCCAATGCGGGATTTTTTTGCTGTGGAGCAATTGGCGGATGGTTCAATAACGGTTGTGCCGGCATGCGGTTTGCCTGTCTTTACGGATTTTCGGGCGCAGCGGTTCGTTCGGCAAAGCGTAGCCAAGGCTGATGATCAAAACGACGCGCCTGTTTCTGGGGATATGCAGCAATTTTTTGACGGTCTTTTCATCGAACCAGCCCATCATGCAGGTGCCCAGGCCCAGGTCGGCGGCCTGCAGACAGAAGTGGGCGGCGGCGATGCCGAGATCGAGAAGAGGGAAGTCGCGTCGCTTGACCATCGCTCCCATCCGCACGGTCCACTTCGGTTTTTCCCGCACCAGCACGGCCAGCACCGGTGCCTGCGCGGCAAAACGATTGAGGTTGAAGGCTTTGCTGTGGGCAGCGCGGGCGACTTTGTCTTTAAGCAGCGGCTTGTCCACCAGGATCAGCGTCCACGGTTGGGCGTTGCAGGCGGATGGCGCCAGGCGTACCGCTTCGGCGAGTTGCCGAAGTTTCTCCGGTTCCACCTGGCGATTGCTATAGTTTCGTAGGCTCTGGCGGCGTTGGAGCAATTCCGAAAAATCCACAGGGCCATCCTCTCCAGGCGCGGGGTCAGGATTGCGGCTTGCCGCCCCAAACCGGGTCGTCTTCATACTGCCGCCGCAGTCGCTCTTCGGGGCATTGTTCGTAAAAGGTCTGCTCGTCGAAGCCGAAACGGTAGTGGCGGATATACTCAAGCAGCAGCCTGTAGGCCGCATTCAGCTCCCGGATGGCGTCGCCGTCGGTCCGGTTGCCGCCATCCGGGTGATAAGCCTTGGCAAGCTGGCGGTGGCGGGCTTTGAGTTCCTGCAGGGAAGCCGTTTCGCCGAGGCCGAAGATTTGAAGCGCTTTTTGCAGTTCTTCGTAAGTCATGGGCATCCATCTTTGGTTGTGGCGGGCTTTATACGATGTCATCAACTATAGATAAACAAGGTCATTAAAACAACCGGCGGCGGTGGCCGATTGTCATTCCGGGTCGAAAAACGTGCTGATTTTGCTGTCCGGCATTGCTTCCCGTCGCCAAAAGCGATAGGTTTTTTCTTGAGGTTTCTCACCCATTTCTATTCAAACGTGGGAGGATGACATGAGAGCAAACGAAGTTGCCGACGGAATCTACCGTCTTTGCGCCAATATCGGTTCCGAGGTGCTTTTCGAAGGGATCTGGCCCCTGCCGAAGGGTGCTTCGATGAATTCCTATCTGGTCAAGGGAAAGGATGTGGCCATCATCGACGGGGTCGGCGATTGGGACGGCGTGCCGGAAACGCTTTATGCCCAACTCGATCAACTGGGCGTGAAGGCGGAGGACATACGCTATGTGATCATCAATCATACCGAGCCGGATCACACCGGCTGGCTGCGGTCGTTTTCGTCCATGAACCATGATTTCGAGGTGCTGGCCACGGCCCGCGGGGTGGAACTGGCCAAAGCCTTTTTCGGACTGGATGTGGCTTTCCGGGCGGTCAAGTCCGGGGACAGCGTCGACCTGGGCAACGGCAAGCGGCTGGTATTCGAGGAAATCCCCAACGTGCACTGGCCGGATACCATGGCCACCTTCGAGACGTCTACCGGCACCCTGCTCTGCTGCGATGCTTTCGGTACTTTTGGCGCCATTGGCGAGGCGTTCTGTGACGATCAGCTCGATGCGGCGCAGCTTGAAATTTTCGAGCGGGAGGCGTTGCGCTATTACGCCAACATCGTGGGGCGTTTTTCGCAACAGGTGATCAATGCCATCGACAAGGTGAGCAAGCTCGATGTCCGCATTGTCGCTCCCGGGCACGGTCCGATCTGGCGTCGAAACCCCGAACGCATCATCCGACTCTATCAACGCCTCGCATCCTATGCCAAAGGACCGGCCAGACCTCTGGTCACGGTGCTGTGGGGCAGCATGTACGGCAATACCCGCAAGACGCTGGAGCCTCTGCTCGATGGCATTGCCGAGGAGGGCGTGGACGCCGTCGTTTATCAGGTGCCGCAGAGCCATATCGGCGATATTCTGGCCTCGGCCTGGGAATCGACCGGCATTGCGCTGGCCATGCCGACCTACGAGTATCAGATGTTTCCTCCCATGGCCGTCATTCTCGATGAACTCGGTCGCAAGTCCGTCAAAGGCAAGCTGGCGATGCGCACCGGCAGCTTCGGCTGGTCCGGCGGGGCGCAGAAGGAACTCGATGAAATCCTCGAACGGCGCCATATGGGCTGGCATTTTGTCGACCCGGTGGAATTCAGGGGGGCGCCGACCGTTGATACCCTCGAACAGGTGCGTCGTTGCGCCCGGCAGCTGGCTCGGCAGGTGCGGGAATCGGCCCTGCCTGACAGTGTTTTCTGAGTGTGGGGAGGTCTTGCAGGATGGGCTTGCCGCATGAGGCATTTGAGGGTAGAATACCACCCTTTTTCTTACCTGGTTTCCATCCGGGAAAGGCTCTTTTCCCATATGAAAACCATGCTGTATCCATCCGCGGTTTGAGGATGGATACTCTCTGAGAGGTTTGCCCATGGAAGATAAACTGGTGCTGGTCACCATGACCGGGCCGGACCGGGCCGGGATTATCGCCGCGGTGGCCGGTTGCATTGCCGAGGCCGGCGCACGCATCCGCGATATAGAACAGAGCGTGGCCCATACCACGGCTTCCCTGTCGGTGCTCATCGAACTGCCCGACGGTATGCGCGACAACAAGCCGCTGCTCAAGGAGCTGCTGTTCCGGGCCAAGGAACTGGGCCTCGATCTCGATTTCGAAGCGGTTGATCCGGCATCTTACCGGCTGCGACAGCCGGGCTGCACCTATGTGCTGACCATGCTCGGCACCGAGGTCAACGCCGAGGCGCTGACGCGGGTCGGCGCCACGCTGGCTGCCGACCGGGTAAATATTCAGCGCATCAACAAGCTTACCCGCGGCCAGTTGCGCTGCGTCGAGTTTGCCATCAATGTCCCCGAGGGGCTCGACATCAAGGAGCTGACCCGCAAGCTGCTCAACGCCGGCGTTGGCCTGGGTATCGATATCGCCCTGCAGAAGGAAAACCTCTACCGCCGCGCCAAGCGTCTGGTGGTGCTCGACATGGATTCGACCCTGATCCAGGTCGAGGTTATCGACGAGCTGGCGCGGCTGGCGGGTATTGGTGAGCAGGTGGCGCAGATTACCCATCGGGCCATGAACGGCGAGCTCGACTTTCAGCAGGCCCTGCGCGAGCGGGTAGCCTTGCTCAAGGGACTCTCCAGCGATGCGCTGGAAGCGGTCTACCGTGCCCTGCCGTTTACTCCCGGCGCCAAGAACCTGGTGCGGGTTTTGCGCCAGCTCGGATTCAAGACAGCTGTTATCTCAGGGGGATTCAATTTTTTCACCGATCGGCTCAAGCAGGAACTGGGACTCGACTATGCCTACGCCAACGAGTTGGTGATCGAAGACGGCAAGGTGACCGGCGAGGTGCGCGGTACCATTGTCGATGGCCAGCGCAAGGCCGAACTGCTGGAGGAAATCGCCCGGCGCGAGGGCATAGCCCTGAGCCAGGCCATCGCCATTGGCGATGGCGCCAACGATCTGCCAATGATCGGCAGAGCCGGTCTCGGTATCGCCTTCAACGCCAAGGCCCGGGTGCGCGAGCAGGCCCAGTATCGGATCAATCAGCCGAGTCTCGATTCCATTCTCTACCTGCTTGGCATTGCCGAGTGGGAAATGGCGGAACTGGAAGGGTGAAGCTCCCCGCGCCACTGATCGAAGGGCATTTGCTGCGGCGTTACAAACGCTTTCTGGCGGAGGTGGAACTTGCCGATGGAACGCTGGTGACGGCGCATACGCCCAACACCGGCAGCATGCGTCAGTGCGCGGTGCCGGGACACCGGGTGCTGGTCTCCCGCAGCGACAATCCGAAACGCAAGCTGGCTTATACCCTGGAGTTGATAGAGGTCGAAGGGTACTGGGTCGATACTCATACCCATCGCACCAACCGGGTGGTGGAAGAGGCGTTGCGCGGCGGGGCGATTGCCGAGTTGCGTGACTGGCGGGTCACACCGGAGCATGTTTACGGTAACAGCCGTATCGATTTTCTGCTGGAAAAGGGTGAGCGCAAGGCCCTGGTCGAGGTTAAAAACGTAACTCTCATCTGCCGTCCCGGAGTAGCCTGTTTTCCGGACGCGGTGACCGCGCGGGGGCAGAAACATCTGATTGAACTGATGCGGGCCGCTGGCCAGGGCTATCGCGCGGTTATCTTCTTTCTGGTGCAGCGTGGCGAAGCACAGGCCTTCTGCCCCGCCGACTCCATCGATCCGCGCTATGGCGAGTTGCTGCGCCAGGCGCAGGACTGTGGGGTGGAGATTCTGGCGTACCGCAGCCGGGTGAGTGTCGCGGAGAACCGTGTCGATGTTAGGTTGCCGGTTATTCTCGATTGAGGACTTCTCTGAAAACTCCCCCCCAGGTTCCCATCACGCAGCCCTCGGTAACTGGAAAAAAACGCGGGGTTGCGTCCCCGCGTCGTCACAAGTGGCAGACCTGTCAATGGCCCTTTGTCCTTTGTCATTGGCTCCATGAAAAGGATGATTTTCCTTGACCCTTGACCCTTGACCCTTGACCCTTCAAAAGGATTCCCGCCATGCGCGCGGTCGGCCTGATCACCGAATACAATCCTTTCCATAACGGGCATCGGCAACATCTGCGGGCCAGCCTTGAGGCGGCCGGGGCGGAGGTGGCGGTGGCGGTGATGAGCGGGCATTTTCTGCAGCGCGGTGAGCCGGCGTTGGTGGACAAGTGGTTGCGGGCCGAAATGGCACTGCGCTGCGGCATCGACCTGGTCATAGAGTTGCCGTTCCCCTTTGCCTGTGGCAGCGCGCCGCATTTTGCCCTCGGAGCGGTTCGATGTCTGGATGCCCTTGGTGTCAGCAGTCTGTGTTTCGGCAGCGAATCAGGGGCGTTGGAAAACCTGGAGCGCGTGGCCCGGCTGCTTGACCAACATCGCGTGCAGGTGGCCGACGAAACCGCTGCCCTGCTGCGCCAGGGGGTGCATTTTGCCGCCGCCCGCGGCCGTGCATATGCCGGATTGTCCGGTGACGATGCCGCTTGCCTGGTACTGGCGCAGCCCAACAATATCCTCGGCATCGAATACCTGCGCGCCCTGTGGGCGATCGGCAGCTCCATCCGGCCGCTGACCATTTCGCGTATCGGAGCCGGTTATCATGATGAAACGGTGGGGGAGGGCAATGTCGCCAGCGCTACCGGCATCCGGCAACGCCTGTCGGCGGGCAAAAAGGTGGATGGGTTGTTGCCGCGGGCGTCGGCCGATATCCTGCGTCGGGCTCTCGGGAAGGGGCTGAGCCCTGATGACGATCTGCTGCACCGGCTGTTGCTGGCGCAGATCTTCCGTGGACGCGATTATCTGCGGACGCTCTATCAGGTCGAAAACGGCCTCGATGCCCGCCTGGCGGAAGCCGCCGTCAGCAGCGCCGATATGCAGGCGTTGGTCGAAGTGGTGAAGGTGCGTCAGTTTACCCGCACCCGGATTCAACGCATCCTGATGTACGTTCTCAACGATGTGCGGGCCGACCTCATGGAGGGGATGCTGGCCGCCGGCCCTTTTTACCTGCGCCTGCTCGGGTCCAGCTCACGGGGCCGGGCGTTTCTCGGCGCTGCCCGCAAGCGCCGCAAGCTGCCGCTGCTTACCAATCTGTCACGCGTTTTTGCGCAGCTGAGACGTGCCTACGGCGTGGATGCGGAGCGGTATCGTCTGGCGCGCGCCATGTTCGATCTGGATGTGCGGGCCACCTGCAACTACAGCCTGTTGCTGCCGGGGTGGTCCAGGGCAAACCGCAACCGCGATTTTTATGAAGCCCCGCTGGCGGTGGACGCAAAAATCCGGTGACGGTTACTCGAGGACCAGGTTGGGCAGTTCATCCTCGTCGTCGCTGCGTGCCGGGAATTGACCAGCCAACAGCTCGCCGCATTTCTGGATGGCCAGACACAGTGCGTCGCAGGCGTGTTGCTGCCGGATCCCGGCGGTCAGCTCCGCGACGATGTGTTCCCAGGTCCGGGGCGGTACCACGGCATTGATACCGCGATCCGCCAGGATCTGCACGCGATGCTCGAACAGGCAGATGAGGATCAGAATTCCGGTATTGTCCCGGGTGTGATGCAATTCCCTCTCGACGAAGGACACCAGGGCTTTTTCCGCGACTTCCTCGGTCATTTCCCGATCGCTGATGAGGGAGCGCTTGAGGGGCGGGCAGAAACGGATGAGCCATTTGCACGGAAGATAGAGCAGCACAAACAAGGCCAGAAAAACCCACAGGGATTCCTGGAAAAAGCCCCAGCTCAAGGTGGTGGCCGCGGCCAGGGCGAAAAAACCGCCGCCAAGAATCTCGGCGCGGGGATAGTCGTAGGCGCAGGACGCCACCATCGGCACGATTTCGCCGCTGGTGGCCTTTTCCGCGTTTTCCACGGTGCGCCTGATGCGCTGCTGCTCTTCCGCTGAAAAAAAATTACGCGCTGTGCTTTTCATTTTTTCTCCTACCAGCTGCCTGAGGAACCGCCGCCGCCAAAGCCTCCGCCACCGCCGGAGAAGCCGCCACCGCCGCCAAAACCTCCGCCACCGCCGAATCCTCCTCCGCCAAACCAGATGCCGCCGCGCCGGTGGGAAGTGCGCCGCGGCCCGGCCAGTAGCAGCCAGGGACCAAGGAACAGCAGCAGAGTCCAGAAGCCGCTTGAACGGCGCTTTTGGGCTGGTTCGGCGCGATAGGCGCCACGCACCGCCTGGGCCATGGCCTGCACGCCGGCTACCACGCCGCCGTCGAAATCGCCGCGACGGAAGCGTGGCGTGATTTCCCGGTCGATGATACGTCCGGTCAGAAGGTCGGTCAGGCGGTCCTCCAGGCCATAGCCGACTTCGATGCGCACCTTGCGTTCGTCGCGGGCGATCAGCAGCAGGGCGCCATTGTCCTTGCCACGCTGGCCGATGCCCCAGGTTTCAGCTACCCTGAGACTGTATTCTTCCAGCACCTCACCTTCCAGAGAAGGGATGGTCAGCACCACCAGCTGGGTCGAATCACTGCGGTCGAAGTTGCGCAGATCCTCCTCCAGCTGCCGTTCGATGGCAGGCGACAGCATGTCCGCACGGTCATTGACGTAGGCTGTGGCTGGTGGCACGTCCAGGGCGTGCAGCCCGGAAGACGAAAACAGCAGCAAGCCAAGAATGAAAAGGACTGTCCGCCGCATCTCAGAAATTGACCGCAGGCGCTTTTGCGGCTTCGGTATCGGCCTGGAAGGGGGTCTTGCGTTCCAGGTGCAAAAGAAACTTGTTGGTCAGGTTGTTGGGAAAGGTACGGATCGAGCTGTTGAACACCTGAACCGCCTGATTGTAACGCTGCCGTGCGACATTGATGCGGTTTTCCGTACCTTCGAGCTGATGTTGCAGATCCATGAAGTTCTGATTGGCCTTGAGATCCGGGTAGTTTTCAGCTACCAGCAACAGCCGCGAAAGGGCGCCGGACATCCGGGACTGGGCCTGTTGGAATCCGGCCATGGCCTGCGGGTCGTTCAATTGTTCGGCGCTGACCCTGACCTGCCCCACCTGGGCGCGCGCTTCGGTCACGGCCTGCAGCGTCTCCCGTTCGTGGGCCGCATATGCCTTGACCGTCGATACCAGATTGGGAATCAGGTCGGCGCGCCGCTGGTAGGTTGCCTCTACATCCGCCCAGGCGGCAATGACCGCTTCTTCATTCTGCTGGATCTGGTTGTAGCCGCAGCCGGACAGGGGTCCGACCAGCATCGCGGCGATCAGCAACAAAATCAGACGCTTCATGGTGTTTCCTTTCGCGGAAAAAAGTTTGCAATGGGGTTCGATTTATAATGCTTTCATGGTAAATGGGGGAACGGTTTTTGTAAAGGCTTTGTCCCAGGGGATTGTGGATCATGCTTCTCAGGGATTTGCCGTGCCGGTAATTCCGCGTTGCTCACAACCGGAGGCGTATTCATGAAAAAACATCTGGTGCTGGTCGGGGGCGGGCATGCCCACCTGACTGTCATGCAGCGTCTTGACGATTTCGTCAGCCGGGGGCATCGCGTCACTCTGGTCAGTTCCGCTCCCTGTCATTATTTTGCATGCATGGGGCCGGGGCTGCTCGGTGGTATCTATCTTCCCGCACAAAGCCGGTTCAATCTGCGCCGTATGGTCGAGGATCGCGGTGGCGCATTTCTCGAAGGGGAGGTGGCGCATATCGATGCCGGGCAGCGCCGACTGACCCTGCGTGACGGTCGGCAGTTGGGCTACACAGTGGTTTCGTTCAATACCGGCAGCAATGTGCCGCTAAAAGGAATCAGCGCAACCCGCGATAATGTGCTGCCGGTCAAGCCGATTCAAAATCTTCTGCTGGCGCAACGTCAGATCCTCGCGTGCCGCTCTCGCCGGCCTCTCCAGGTGCTGGTGATCGGCGGCGGGCCGGCCGCCGTCGAAGTTGCCGGTAACCTGTGTTGCCTGGCTGCGCGGATCCATGGTCGGCTTGCGGTCGGCCTGGTGGCTGGTGACCGTTTGCTCGCACGTTTCTCCGACAAGGCCCGCCGTCTGTGCCGGGCTTCCCTCGAAAGACGCGGCGTCCGCATTCGCGAGGGCGTTCGTGTGGTTGCGGCGGCGCAGGGCCGCGCCCGCCTGGATGATGGCAGTGAGCTTCCCTTCGACCTGGCCTTGTGTGCCACGGGGGTTCGGCCGTCCGGGCCATTTTGTTCCTCGCCTTTACCGGTGGGCAAGGATGGCGGCCTGCTGGTCAACGCCTGCCTGCAGTCGGTGCATTATCCGGAAATATTCGGTGGCGGAGACTGCATAACCTTCCGGGACCATCCCCTGGACAAGGCCTGCGTGCATGCTATCCGGCAAAGTCCGGTTCTTTATCGGAATCTCATGGCATACCTTGAGGATCAGCCCCTGCTGCGGTTTTCTCCCCGGGACAAGCATCTGCTGCTTCTCAATCTGGGAGACGGCCGGGGCCTTCTGGGCCGGGGAAGGTTCGCCCTCCAGGGAAGGGGGGTATTTTACCTCAAGGACTGGATCGACCGGCGCTTCATGCATCACTTTCAGGTGTCCGGCGAGCTGCGGGACAGCGAGCCAGCTGCGCCCGACGCCTGAGGCCCCTCATCCTCATCGGCATATTCCGGCTTTTTTGCTTCCCTTGGAAAACAAGGCCTTTAGCGGGCAGCTTCATCTTTTCCTGCACCGCCTGTCCCTGGCCGCGACAGCGTGGTTTTTGTTTCCTTGAATAAATTAGAAAATTTATATTTATTTTCTTGATTTTTTTAAATATAAAATTAAACTCAAACAATACTCGTTTTTCCAGGATGGCGACACCTTATTGCTGGACCTTTGGCGGAAGGGGGGTGAGATGGATGGGGATTGCGATAACCGAAGCCGCCGGCTGAAATCGGCCAGAGCGAAAGCGTAAACAGCAGCGTTTCAAAAGGAGGATTACGATGGGCAAGGAAAAGAGCGCGGGCAAGCCAATATTGACGGTGCAGAAGTTTCTCTATTTTTCCGCCACTGATGCCGCTTTTCGTGAAAAATATCTGCGCGCTCCCGAGCAGATCGAGAAGGATTTCCATGTCACGGGAGCGGATATCGAACTGATCCGCCGCCTCGATTTCGCGAATTTGAGCAAGGAACTGGATGCGTTGAATGTCCTGGAAGTGGAGAAGCTGGGCAGCGGTTTTGCCGCCTCCCATTGCAAGGACAGTCATGTGAACCACTGGAAGGATGATCACAATAACAACAGCCATTCCAACGGTTGCAGCGACATGTTCCAGGATGTCATGCATGACATGCTGGTTGGCGACATGCTTCGCCTCAAGAAGGAATTCCGCGGCACTAAATAGTTTTCATCCGGAAACGGTCCTTTTCCGCTGTGGCGGCGTCAATCCGCAGGCTTGCTTGTGCGGCGTACCGATGTACGCCTCCGCGCAATCCCTTGATTTCCTCGCCACAACGAAAAATTGCTCGTTTCCCGCATGAAACCTACGCTGCATCCATCCGGAAACTATGGATGGAACCCAACTGAGGCGGGTCGTAGACGGTGCCGGGGCAGATGTGTTCCCCGGCACCGATCACAAGGAAGGAACCTCGGATGTCGATCGACGGCAAGGTGGCAGTGAGCAGTCATGACTGGCGCGCCAATTTCAGGGCCAGGGCTCTGTCGGACCGAGTGGTGCTTGTATCCGATCACGGCAGCTGGATGTTCGTGTCACGGCAGGAGCTTGCTGCCCTGCATGCCTGTCGTGCGGACGCGGAACTGCTGGCACGGCTTGAGCGGAGGGGTCTGCTCCGCACACCAGACAATCAACAGGATCTTGAACAGGCGTTGGAACGTTGGCGCGCACCCCATCTGCGCGGAGCGGCCCTGCATATTGTCGTTACCACGCGCCGGTGCAATCTGGCCTGCCGCTATTGCCACGCCTCGTCAACCCCGGAAAATGGCCCGTTGCAGGATCTGGATGCGCCGACCGCGGAAAAAATCGTGGATTTTGCGTTTCACAGTCCGGTGCCATCGTTGGCCATCGAGTTTCAGGGCGGCGAGTCGCTGCTCAATCTGGATGCCGTCAGGCATACGGTCATTGTTGCCAGGGAGAGAGCCCGGCAGACCGGAAAAAAAGTGCGTTTTTCCCTGGTGAGCAACCTGACATTGCTGACCCCCTCTACACTCGACTACCTGAAGGAGAATCAGATCGGACTTTCCACGTCCGTGGACGGACCGCCAGCCATTCATGATCGCAACCGCCCTTTCTGTTCCGGGTGCGGTTCCTACCGGCAAGTCATGGCGGCGGTGCAACAGGTGCGGCAGGCGGGCTGCCACGCCGGCTTTCTGATGGTGCTTACCCCCGCGTCCCTGCCGCATTACAAGGAGATTGTGGATCATCACCTGTCTCTGGGGATCGATATCCTCTGTCTGAATCCGGCTCAGGCGCTGGGACGGGGGCGTGACGACAGCCACATCTCCGATTTCGACGCTTATCTGGATTGTTACCGGAAAATTCTGGATTACACCTTTGCCCTGCTCTACGAGGGAGTGGTGGTCACGGAGCGCTTTTTGCTGCTGGCGCTGCAAAAGGTGGTGGATTGTTCGGATGTCGGCTTTGCCGATTTTCGCAACCCCTGCGGCGCGGTTTTCAGTCAGTTGGCCTATGATGTCAACGGCGACATTTACCCGTGCGACGAGGCCCGCTCGTTTCCCGAGTTCCGGCTGGGCAATGTTGCCCTGGACACCTATGAAAAGATCGTGCATTTGCAAAAGGCGCGGGACCTGGTGCGTGCTTCCATCCCCTCCGCTCCACTATGTCGCGACTGCGCCTATGAACCCTATTGCGGACTGTGCCCGGTCATGAGCTATGCGGAAGGGCGGGGGCTCACGCCGGTGCCGCCGGATGATTTCCGTTGCCGGCTGACCAGGTTTCTGTTTGATTTCGTGTTCGAGAAAATGGCCAGCGACCCCGAGCAGCTCAATGCCCTGATGCGCTATCAGGCGCTGCGTGGCGGTCTGCAAAAAGCCCGGGCGGAATTGCGCGGCTAGACAGGATCATCATGCATGTTTTACGTCTGACCGGCGCATGCAACAATCGATGTCGTTTCTGCATGGTATCTCACGAGATTGCGCGGGGGGTCCAGCCGGGCCTCGATTCTCTCAAAAGAACCCTGGCAGCTGTTCCCGCAGGGGAGTGGGTCGATCTGTTTGGTGGCGAGCCGACGTTGTATCCGGATTTCTGGGCGTTGCTGGAATATGCGGCGATGCGGGGACATCGCATAAGCCTCGCTACCAACGGCCGTTTGTTTCATCGGCGGGAGAACGCCGAACGTCTCGCCGGATATCCGGTGGTGGTCCGTTCTTCGTTGCATGGCGATACGGCCGCTCTGCATGATGGCCTGACGCGGGTACCGGGAAGTTTCGAGGAAACCTGTGCCGGTCTGAAAAACCTGGTGGACTGCCGTTGCCGGTTGCTGGTCAATATCGTCATGCTGCGGGACAACATGCCACGCCTTGCCTCCATTACCCGTTTGCTGGCCGAACTGGGTGTGAAGCGCGTGAAATATTCCATGCTGATTGATGGCTGCAAACACTCCGAATTGGTTGCGCCTGTCGATGATCTGCGCAACGCACTGTGGGAGGCGGTCGACGTCGCGCTTGAAAACGGGATCTATTTCGTGCTGGAAAAAAGCCCGCTTTGTCTGTTGCCCATTTTTATTACGCAATGTCATCCGGAGTCGGATCCCCTGATTATCGACTCCTGCCCGGAGCTTTATATCAGGCCGCAAATCTGTTCCGACTGTCTTGCCGCGGCGAGTTGTCCGGGGGTGGAAAAGGGATATTCCGACCGATATGGCAGCAGAGGGCTTGAGCCTTTCGCGGACTGGCCGGGGCAATTGATCCAGACAGTGGATATATCGGTGATGGATGCTTATCGGCCCCGTTGTCCCACCAATCTGATTCGCATTGTATCGTCAGCCGCCGCGGGCAAGGGTTGTCCCCCGAACCCTGACGAGCTATGGGAGCAACTGCGCAAAAAATTTCCGGACCACCGGTTGATAAGGGTTTTTTGACCCTGTCAGCCGATTTTCATGGAGGAGGCGATGACCGCAAGGGGCATGGCGGAAACGGGTCAATTGATCTGCGATTTGAAGCTGGGCTATTCCTGCAACAACGATTGTCTGCATTGCGTGATTGCCGGCAACCGGGATGCGTTGCTGGCACGGTCGATGGCCATCGATCTGACAACGGAGCAAGCCATGAATCTGCTGCGGGAATATCATCGGCAGGGCGCCGCGCGGGTGGTGCTTACCGGCGGCGAGCCGACCATCCGCGAAGATTTTGTCGACCTTGTGCGGCAGGCGCAGTCCTGGGGTTTTGCCGTGGGCATTCAGACCAATGGCCGCGCCTTGGCATGCGAGGCGCTGTGTGACGCCATCCGCGGCTTCGACCGCCTCTGTTTCACGATTCCCCTGCACGGTGACAGTGCGGATTTCCACGATGCCGTAACGCAACGCCAGGGCAGCTTTGAGTAGACCCTCGCCGGCATTCGCAATCTTGGCCGCCGCGGCTGCCGGGTCGAGGGGAAAGTGGTGATGTCACGCGGCAATCTGTCCCGGCTGGGCGGCATGTTGAAAATTTATGCGGAGTCCGGGGTCAAAAGAGTGAATTTCGCCTATCCTCACGCTTTGGGCAATGCCCGAAAAAACCGGCATTTGCTGCTGCCTCGCTACACGGAACTCGGCGGTTGTCTGGAGGCGCTGATCGGGGCTGCCCAGGAATTTGAAGTGGCCATCGATTTTGAAGCGGTGCCGTTTTGCGTTATCCCGGCGTTTCCCGAACTGGTGGGCGAACTGCACGAACTGCGGGGCAGCGAAAAGCGATTTACCCCGGTCCACGACAAAACGCGGGACTGGAACCATGCGCGCCGGGCGATCAAGGCGAAGGGTCCGGGTTGCAGCCGTTGTGTCTATGACATGATCTGCGAAGGCTCCTGGTCGGAATATCTGGCCTGGTTTGGGGATGTGGACCTGAAGCCTGTCGAGCAGGATTCCCCTGGCGTGCAGAAGGCGCTGGAAATGATCGTTCGTCTGTGCCGCAAAGGCAGTGTCCCGTGCGGTTAGTCGTGTCAAGAAAATCTGAGACATTTTGGTTGCTGGCAAGGCGCGCCGACGCAGGCCTAGCCTGAGTCAAGCCGAGAAGGCGCAACGCAGACAGCGACCCAAAGGGCCGGAATTTGAAGGCAGGATTAACCGCACCGGGCACTAGGAGGCTGTCTTTTCGTATCCCGCTCAGTTTGCCGGTATCGCGGAGATTTTTTCCAGCCACTCCTCGCGCCAGAAAAACAGGCAGCAACAGTCACAACCTTCGGGGAGCTGGCTGCCCTGGCACCTCACATCCTTCAGCAGGTAGATTCCCTGGCATTGCCTGACCTTGTAGTCGTTTTCGTCGAGATATCTCAGCACAGGCTTGAATATGCGCTGCACGGTACCGCAATACGACCCCATTTCGTCCATGAACAGGCAGCCGTGCCGTTCTCTTTCCGGACTCAGCGTCTTTTCGATTTCTTCACGCGACCGTACCCGGATCGTTTCGCCGGCCTCAAAGGCCGGAAGGCCGGGCTGAACAGGGCAGCAGGCACGGTCGAGAACCTCTTCGATCCGGTTGCGGCATTCGCAGCTCAATACGCAGGGACCGATGGTGGCAATGGCGCGCCGTATTTCCCGCCGGTGCAGGATGCGGCTGGCCAGCGGGCGCAGTCTGGGGATGAAGGCGATCGGTTCGGCCACGAAGCCCAGGCGTTGTTTGAAGCGATCCAGTCCTGCGCCGGAACCGTACCATTCGGGACCGTTGTAAACGGCTTCGACCCCCGTCCTCTGCATCATGGTCTGCACGACCGAGAAGAAAAGTGCCGGGCAGGGATGGCAATTGAGCAGGCTGTTGCGCGAGGAACTGTATAACAGGCTCACCACCGGACCCAGCCGAATCAGGATCAGGTAGGCTCCGAGTTCTTCACCGACAAAGGCGCCCCATGCCTCGACCTCCTCCACTTGTTCCCCGGCCTGGCAAAGGCGCCGCCACTGGGCATCGTTGGTGAACATCGGATCGGAGCGCCCCTGGCGGGCCAGGGATTCCTGATTCAGCGGCATGCCCAGGCGCTGCAGTTCGTCGAAATCCATCGGCCGGACGCGGCAGTGTTCAAGCCCTTTTTTGACGCTCCAGCGACCTTTTTTGTCGAGGCTGTCCAGCCCGTAGTTTCTGTCGCGGATAAAGTAATTGTGGCTGGGGTTGGCGGTTGCCGCCGGCGGCGCCGCATAGTTGAGGCCGACGATGGGATGGCGTTTGAACAGGGAATCCATCTCTTTTCTGGAGGGTGGCGTCGTTTCGTACAGCGGCATCCGGTTGAAAAAGCCGCAACTCGGACCGATCCAGATGCCGCTCGGGGTTTCCATGACCTTGTATCCGATAAGCCTGCAGAATTGCGCATAACCCGCGTAGTCCATGTATTTCCCGCCTTTTTTTGATTAAAAAAACAGGTGCCGGCCTGTTTGCCGCGCATCAGGGCTTTTGCAGCCATTCAATCCGCCAGAAATAGTAACAGCAGCGGTCGCAGGGGCCGAAGCGCCGGGTCCCCTCACAGATGGCGTCTTCCAGCAGTACGATGCCTTTGATTTTTTTGAGCTTGTGGTCGCGCTCGTCCACGGCGTTGGTTACCGGCCGCAGGATTTTCCGCATGGTGCCGCAATAGGGTTTCATTTCCTCCATGAAGGTACAGCCTTTGAGCTGCCTACGGACACAGAGGGTGGCTTCGATCTCCTCGATGCTGCGGACCCGGACAAGATCGCCGGCGCGCGGATCGATGACCGGGCTGGCAGGAGTTTGACCTGGCGTCGTCGTCTCCTTCCCCCGGGACAGGCGGGCAAGCCTGGCGAGGATGTCTATTTTCTGCAGGATCCGGCGCTTGTGACGGGGATGCATGCGTCGCGTGATGGCGAGCCTGAGTCGCAGTAAAAACGGCGGCTGCAGCACGGCTCCGTCCGGATCCGCCATGGTCTTCAGACAATCCTTCTGGCACCCTGGCCGCTGTGGGGATGCATGAGGTTTCACCGTATTCTCCATAAGGTGGAAAATTTCCCTGGTTGTCCCGTTTGCCAAAGGTTATGTGCTTTGCGTGTGTTTCAGCGCCGGCCGCCAAACAGGGAGCCGAGAATGCCGCGTATGATCTGGCGTCCGAGCTGACTGCCGATGGTGCGCGCCGCGCTTTTGATCATGGCCTCGCCGACACTCTGGCGTTTCGGTCTGGCGCGGGTCGCTTGCGGCGGTTTGCCTGCAGGGCCCGTATCGGAGACACTGGCGGCGCGTTGCTGCAGCATTTCGTAGGCGCTGTGGCGATCCGTGGCCTGTTCATAGCGTCCTCCAAGTGGGGAACGGGCGATGATTTCGCGGCGCTCATCTGTCGACAGGGGGCCGATGCGGGATTCCGGCGGACGGATCAGGGTCTGCTGGACAGGCAGGGGCCGCCCCTGGGCATCGAGGGTTGAGACCAGAGCCTCGCCAATGCCGAGGGCGGTGATGACGGCCGCCGTATCCAGCCGGGGATTGGGGCGGAAGGTGCGCGCCACGGTGGCGACGGCCTGCTGGTCCTTGGGAGTAAAGGCGCGCAGGGCATGCTGGATTTTGAGGCCCAGCTGGCCCAGGACACTTTCCGGAATGTCCAGGGGGCTTTGGGTGACGAAGAATATCCCCACCCCCTTGGAGCGGATCAGGCGCACCACCTGCTCGATTTTTTCCAGCAGGGCCTTGGGCGCCTGGGAAAAAAGCAGGTGCGCTTCATCGAAAAAAAACACCAGCCTCGGCCGGTCCGCGTCCCCGGCTTCGGGGAGCTGCTCGAAAAGCTCGGCCAGCAGCCATAACAGGAAGGTGGCGTAGATGCGGGGCGATTGCGCCGCCAGTCGGGTAGCGTCGAGGATGCTGATGACCCCTCGCCCGGAAAAATCGACATGCAGGAGGTCGTTGAGCTGCAACGCCGGTTCCCCGAAAAAATGATCGCCTCCCTGCTCTTCCAGGACCAGCAGCTGCCGCTGGATGGCGCCGATGCTGCTCGCGGAGATGTTGCCGTAGGTCGGCCGCAGCTGGCGGGCGTGCTCGCTCATCCAGGCCAGCATGGCGCGCAGATCCTTCAGATCGAGCAGCAGCAGTCCCTGGTCGTCAGCGATGCGGAAACAGGCAAACAGCAGGCCACTCTGGGTTTCGTTGAGATCGAGCAGGTTGGTCAGCAGCAGCGGGCCCAGTTCCGAAATGGTGGTGCGGATGGGATGGCCGTTTTCACCATGGATATCCCAGAACACTACCGGGCAGGGATGCGGCGCATAGTCCGGCAGGGGGATTTGGGCCAGTCGTTGTTCGATTTTGGCGCTGGGTGTCGCGGCTGCCGCCAGCCCGGAGAGATCACCTTTGATGTCCGCGGCGAAGACGGGCACTCCGAGTCGTGAAAAACCCTCGGCCAAAATCTGCAGGGTTACGGTTTTGCCGGTGCCGGTGGCGCCGGCGACCAGCCCGTGGCGATTGCTCATGCTGCCCAGTTGCTCGATGCTCAGGCCGTCGGCAGCGCCTATGATCAGGTTCGGATTGCTGTTCACGTCCAAATCTTGCCCTCCATGCGGTTCGGTTCCGTGCCGTGTGGCGGTGTTTTTGCCCGGGTTTTCGCTGGCCGTTTTTCGGTTCGACTTCAAGGTAATCGTCGGCTAAATAGGTAAAAAAGGCAATGATTTTGCCAGCCTGGTGAAAAAGATGTATCCTGCGCGCCGTGCAGTTCCCGCGCCGGCGGCCTGGCTGATGTTTTCTGACTCTTCATGCCGCATGGGTTTTTTTGTTGCCGGTTCTCACGCAGGCATGGCCAGGCATTCCTATGGATAGATGTTTTGAACGATGTCCAGCACCATATGGGTTTTTTCATGGAATAAAACGATATCCGTGCCGATTCTGGCCCGCAGGTAGCCGTCCGGCAGACGCCGCAGGTGCCGGTCGAGGTCAGCGGGCAGGCGATAGGCCGCCAGCCCGGGCGGCAGTTGGCCGTTCCGTGCAATATGCTTGCGCAGGCCGGGCGGCAAGCGTTCCCGCCGGGCCAGGCCGGGTGGCAGGCGCCGGCGGTAATAATCGTGGATGATGCCCCTTTCCCGCTCGGAAAAGATCAGGTCGCCACGGATATCCCGCCCCTGCAGGGAAACCCGGCCATAATCGGGGTTCGCAATACATCCGGTTATTTGCGTTGCGCCGGCAAACAGTATCGCCAGCAGTAAGATGAAAGGATAAAAAAGGGCTTTCATGACATCCTCCTGGAATCACTATTGATTGCTATTTTAACAGAGAATCGGAAAACTGAGTCGCGAGGCAGGGTTTTTCCGTACCGTTTATGGGCGCGGTTTCCTGTCCGTTTCCGGCGACGCTTTCAAAAGGCCTGCCTGCCGGCGCATCTTCGGGCAGACAATTGTTGTTTCAAGGTGTATACTGCGACCTTTTTGGAGGCTTTTGCCATGATCCCTTTTCTCTGGCCCCTCATCGGAATCGCGTCATGACGACACTTATGCACAATGGCCCCCGGCTACGCCTGATCATACTTCTGCTGGGCGCTTTGACGGCCATCGGTCCGCTGACCATCGATACCTACCTGCCGGCTTTTACCGCCATTGCCGCGGACCTGTGCACGGATGTGGCCACGGTCGGCCTGTCCATGAGCAGTTATTTTATCGGCATCGCCTTCGGCCAGTTGATTTACGGGCCATTGCTCGATGTTTTTGGCCGCAAGCGGCCACTGGTTTTTGGTTTGCTGCTGTATGGGGTGGCTTCCTTCGGCTGCGCCCTGAGCTGGAACGTGCAGTGGCTCATCGGCCTGCGTCTGGTTCTGGCTTTGGGTGCCTGTGCCGGAATGGTCGCGGCGCGTGCGGTAGTGCGGGATCTTTTCCCGCTGCACGAAACGGCACGGGTGTTCTCCTTGCTGATGCTGGTCATGGGGCTGGCACCCATCGTGGCGCCGACCTTGGGCGGTATCATCGTCGGCAGCCTGGGGTGGCGTTATATCTTTATCCTGCTCGGCGCGGTCGCCGGGCTGATGCTGCTCGGTGTGCTGCTGATACTGCCCGCTACCGCCGGTCACGGCC
This sequence comes from Syntrophotalea acetylenica, assembly GCF_001888165.1. Taxonomy (NCBI): domain Bacteria; kingdom Pseudomonadati; phylum Thermodesulfobacteriota; class Desulfuromonadia; order Desulfuromonadales; family Syntrophotaleaceae; genus Syntrophotalea; species Syntrophotalea acetylenica. The sequence continues at coordinate 2,880,868 of NZ_CP015455.1, read as the reverse complement.
GCCGCGAGGCGCTGCGCCCCGGCCGGGCGTTGCGCGATTATCTTGCGGTGCTGTCGGTACCGGGATTCACGCCGCGCATGTTGACCGGCAGCTTTTATATCGCCGGTTTGTTCGCGTATCTGACGGCTTCGCCGCTGGTGTTCATGGACCTGTTCGGCATGTCCGGTCCCCGCTACGGCTGGACCATGGGATGCAACGCCCTGGCGCTGATTGTCGGCAGTCAGGTCAATGCCAGGCTGCTGAAACGTTCTTCCCTGGAAAGCGTGATGTGGGGCAGCAACCTGCTGCAGCTCGCTGCCAGTGCGCTGTTTGTGGCCGGGATGCTGGCAGGTGCCGTTTCCCTCGGGCTGGTGCTGGCCTTTGCCGCCTTGTACATGTTCTGCCTCGGTTTTCTACTGCCGGATGTGACGGCTTTGATCATGGAGCCTTTCGGCAGGGAACAAGCCGGCAGCGCCTCGGCGCTGTTGGGTGCGGTGCAGATGCTGGCCGGCGCCGTGGCCGCCGCCCTGGTGAGCTGGGGTTACGACGGCACGCTGGCGGTCATGGCCATCGGCATGCCGCTGTGCGCCCTTGCCAGCGTGGCGCTTCTGTGGCGGGAGCGCCGCGGAGGCCTGGCGCGCGTCTGACGCTACCCTTTTTTGTCCGAACCGGGCGGGGTTGAATTTTGCTCGCCAGCTGCTATGTTAAGCCAGTGCCAACATCACACGTCGGGGAGGAAACCATGGCCACCAAAATCGCGATCAACGGCTACGGGCGGATCGGCAGGCTGGCCCTGGCCGCCATGTACGAGCAGGGGCTTATCGGCACGGATCTGGACATCGTGGCGCTGGTCGATCTGAATCCGGATGCCCGTTATTTCGCTTACCGCACCCGCTACGATTCGGTGCACGGACGGTTCCCCGGAGAGGTTGCGACCGCCAGAAGCCGCGCCGAACTGGAGGTCGACGATACCCTGATCGTCAACGGCGACGAGATCCTGTGCCTGGCCGCCCCGGCCAGTCCCGACCGGTTGCCCTGGAAGGCCCTCGGGGTCGAATATGTCATCGAGGCCACCGGGCGATTCAACAGCATGGACAAAGCCGGCCTGCATCTGGCAGCGGGAGCCCGTAAGGTGATTCTGACGGCGCCGGGCAAAGGCGCGATGAAGAGCATCGTCATCGGCGTCAACCAGGACACCTATGATCCGCGCACCGACCATGTCATATCCACCGCTTCCTGTACCACCAACTGCCTGGCGCCGCTGGTGCATGTGCTGCTGAAGGAGGGCGTCGGCCTGGAGCAGGGGCTGATGAGCACCATCCATGCCTATACAGCCACCCAGGAGACCGTCGACAGCCCCTCTAAAAAAGACTGGCGCGGCGGACGGGCGGCGGCCATCAATATCATACCTTCCACCACCGGGGCGGCTCGCGCCGTGGGGGAGGTGATTCCCGAGGTCAGGGGCAAGCTCACCGGCATGGCTTTTCGCGTGCCCACGCCCGATGTGTCGGTGGTCGATCTGACCTTCCGCACCGCGCGGGCTACCTCCATCGAGGAAATCGACGGCTTGATGAAAAAGGCTTCGGAAACCTACCTCAAGAACATTCTGGAGTACATGACCGAGCAACTGGTGTCTTCCGATTTTCTCAATTCCACCAGTTCCTCCATCTACGACTCGCCCGCCACCCTGCAGAACAACCTGCCAGGAGAGTCGCGTTTTTTCAAACTGATCTCCTGGTACGACAATGAGGTCGGCTATGCCAACCGGGTGGTTGACATGCTGCGCCTGATGATCGCCTCTCAGAAGTAGGCCGCAGGGCATTTATCCGGGCCTGCTTCCACCCCCGACAGGGCCGGCGATCGCCGGCCCTGTCCGTTTTTACGGGTTTTTTGTGGAACGGGATGCTGCAAAAAATCTTTTGGGGAAAGGTGGCGGGCAGTTTTATACTGTGGCCGGATCTGTCTGTTCTGATTTCCATTCCGGCCAAAGGGCAAGGACGCTGTTCGATGGCGGGTCTGTCTTTTCCCGAAAACAATTCGGAGCCGAGTACATGCACAGAATCGTGGTACATGGGGGCAATGCGCACCGGGATGATTTCCTGGCGGTCAGCGTTCTGCTGGCTACGCTGGAAGAGGCGGAAGTTTTGCGTTGCGATCCTTCCTCCGAGCATCTCGCCGATCATAAAACCTACGTTGTGGATGTCGGCATGGAGTACGATCCGGCGCGGCTGAATTTTGACCACCACCAGGACAAATCCCTGCCATGTGCCTTCCACCTGGTCATGCAGCACCTCGGTCACCACCAGGACGCCCAGGCGGTATTCGGCTGGTATCCCTTCATGAGCATGATGGACGTCAGGGGGCCGCACAGGACCGCGGAGCATTTTGGCGTCGATGCCAGCGTACTGCTGGCGTCCTCTTCCCCAATCGACGGTTATATTCTTTCCAGGTTTGCCAGGCTCGAGGTGCTGTGTCCGGAAGATCTGCTTTACCGGTTCATGCGGGAAATGGGGAAGGACATGCTCGCTTTGATCCGGCTCAAGAAAGAGCGGCTGGGAAGGCTGAAGCGGGAGGCGCGCATCGTTGCGGTGAAGCAGTTCAAGGCGGTGGTGTGCTGCATCGAGGATAACCCGAAGCTGTCCATGGAGCTTTATCTGAAATCCCTGGCCGATGAGAGCGTCGTGATCTGCATCACGCCGTCGGTGCGGGGTGCGGGGTGGGAGTTGCTGCGCCTCGGCGACAGCAGGCTGGTCGATTTCCGTGCCATTGCCGATTGCCCGGAAGTCCTGTTCGTGCATGCCAACGGCTATATCGCTACCACGCGCAGCCTGATTCCTCTCGAACAGGCGGTGCAACTGGCTTCGCGGGCGGTGGTGGAGCCTGCCTTCGAATCAGATAAGTAGCCTCGCTTCCTGACGACAGTTCGCCTTTGCCTGCCTGCTGTGCGCTATCTGCGGCCGGCCAGCCAGGCGCAGCCGATGGCGCCATTGTGCTGGGGATGGGCCGGGATGAGGATCTCGGCGGAGCTGAAGCGACGCAGCAGTTCGACGAAGGCGCCGTTTTTAGCTACGCCGCCGGTCAATACGAGGGTATCCTGGGCGAAGCGCGCCAGCATTGGTGCCACCCGCTTGATAAGTGTCTGATTGACACCGGCGCACAGGGCTTCGAGGGAGTGACCCTCGATGATCTTGCCGATCAGCTCGCTCTCGCCGAAAATGCCGCAGGTCGCATCGAGTGAAACCGGATGCTCGAAATGGCTGGCCAGCTCCTCCAGGGAAACATCAAGCACCTTGGCCATGTTTTCCAGGTAGCGCCCCGATGAGGCAGCGCATTTGTCATTCATCAGGAAATCGACCAGAATACCATCTTCGAGGCGGGCGACCTTGCTGTCCTGTCCACCCAGATCGAGCAGGGTAAAGGTTTCCCGGCCGGTCTGAAAGCGTGCGCCGGCGATGTGGGCCTGAATTTCAGGGACCACGGTGGCGCCGGCCAGATTGATGGTGTTGCGTCCGTAGCCGGTGGCGGTCAAGGGCGTGGTTTGCCATTCCTCGGGCGACAGAAGACCCAGATCCTGGTAGGCGAGCAGCAGCCGGTCGTCGCGACGGCAGGCGTAACGCTTGTAAAAGGGGATGGTATCGTAGCTGTGCAGCCAGGCGATGGCCTCACCGTCAAGGGCCGCGAATTTGACCTGGCGGCTGCCCAGGTCGATGCCGATGCCGGTCATGAATGCCTCGCCTTGATCATTTCGATGAATCCCTCCAGCCGGATCCGCGTGCGCGCATCGAGGGGCCCGGGACGGTCGCCTTCGAGGGTCAGGATCGGCAGTTGCCGCAGGCGGCGTCGCACGATGAGGTCCTCGATCTGGCGAAAACAGAAAGACTGCACATAATGGATGACGCCGTCGATGCGGCGGCGCGCGATTTCCTTTTCGATGTCATCCAGCCGCACGAACACGTCGTAGGGATAGGTGTAGCTGCGGTATTGTTCGACCAGCGATGTGGCGTGGTACGGCATGGAGAACTGGCGCTGGGTTTCGTTGAACACCACCCGGCCGCCGAGTTCTTCGGTGACAGCATACAGATCGGTGAAAATCGGCGGTACGCCGATGTAGGCCAGGCGCAGACCGTCCGGAAGGGGATCGCGACGCCGGGCCTCTTCCAGGAAGGCATCCGCCTGCTGTTCAAAGACGGCCGGCTCGCCGTTCATGTCGGAGGTGCAGACCTGCCAGAGATGGTTTTCCGTGCCGGTGACCCGGTTTTCCTCCCAGGTGAGCCGATCGATTTCGTGAACCCGGGCGCGGATGGCATTGAGGTAGCGCCAGGCTTCCTCGGTTTTTTGTGGAGTGACGCCGAAGTGCTCCGCCAGCTTGCGCATCTCATGTTCCAGGGTAATGCCGGAGCGATCGTAGGGGTAGGCAAAGGGGATGGTGGTTATCCCCTGCAGCTGCAGCACCTCCATCAGCGCCTTGGTGTTGGAACAGTCCCCTTCGGTCACGGCGATGATCTCGCGGATGCCGTGATGCAGGGCGGCGCTGTAGAGTCCCTTGATCCAGCCGCAGCAATTGCGGGGGAAGCCGGCCATTTCCGCCTCGTCGATGAGGGACTGGCAGGCGGGGTCTTCAATGAAGATATTATTCAGATCGACGGGCCGCCGGCCTGCGGCGATGACGATTTCCAGGGGGATGGTAGTGGTAAATCCGACCATAGTGCTGATATCTGTATGAACCTCAGTCCTGTCTTATGAACAGGTAGTAGATGAAAACGAAGACCAGAATGGCGCCGCCGCCAGCGAAAACCAGAACCGGCGAACTGCCGGCGCTGTCGATGGCTGGTTTCTGCTGCAGGGTATAATCGACGACGCAGGCGTAGCCCACCGTGGTCAGCATTATGAAAAGCAGCGCCTGCCGTTTCAGAATGATGGCGATCAGACAAATGGCCCCGACGATCGTCAGAAACCAGGGGTTGTAAATCAGGTCGCCAAGATTTGCCTCGCGCAGCATGGTCATGACATGCTCGGTGCGCAGTTTTTCGAGAAAATCCCTGGCTGTCGAAAGGTCCATCAGCGATCATCCTTTCCTGGGGCAACCACGAACCTGTATAACTTTTTTATCGAAAGAATCGCTAATATATCAGAGAGGCCGGCCAATCCCAAGCGCAAAATAGCGATGCATCTTGACTTTGCGTCTGGGTTGAACCTAGTATACCCCTTTTAAAGCTGCCACGTAGAGGGAGAAAAGGGTTGCCGGACCGGGCTATTGGAGTATTCGACTCAGGGGTTGGGGGACTGACGGTCCTCAAGGAGATTCAGCGGTTGCTGCCGGGGGAAGACCTGCTCTACCTGGGGGACACGGCCCGCGTTCCCTATGGCACCAAAAGCCCCGCGACGGTGAGGCGCTACGCGATGGAGGCGGCCGCCTTTCTGACCCGCCGCCGGGTCAAGATGCTTGTCGTGGCGTGCAATACCGCCTCGTCCGTGGCACTGGCCGATCTCGAAAACCAATACAAGCTGCCGGTTATCGGTGTGATCGAGCCCGGCGCGAAACGGGCTGTGTCGGTAACCCGCAGCGGTCGCATCGGCGTGATCGGCACCGAGGGCACCATCAAGAGCGGCGCCTACACTGTAGCCATCAAACGGCTTGCCCCCGATGCCGACGTGGTGTCCATTGCCTGTCCGCTGTTCGTTCCACTGGTGGAGGAAGGCTGGCTGAACCATCCCGTAACCCATCTGACGGCGCGGGCTTATCTCGACAACCTGCGCCATCTCGGGATTGACACACTGGTCCTCGGTTGTACCCATTATCCCTTGCTCAAGCCGGTGTTGCAGGAGGTTCTCGGCCCGGAGGTCATTCTGATCGATTCCGCCGAAGAGACCGCTTTCACCGTTGCCGCCATGTTGGGGCATTGCCATCGCCTCCGGCCCTCGGGGGAGATCTGTACCGCGCAGTTTTTCGTCACCGATGTTCCCGAGCGGTTTCAACGGGTCGGCAGTGAGTTCCTTGGCTGTCCCCTCGCGACCGTGGAACAGGTTGCCCTCGACTGACATGGCTGGCAAGCCCCTGTTGAGCCTGCCGGTCAAGGAAAAATGCCATGGAGCCCGCTTCCCGTCGTTATCTGATTCCCCTGCTGATGCTGTTGCTACTGGCCGCCGGATTGTTTGCCTACCAGGCCACACGCAGGGCCAAGCAGCATTCGCCTCCTTCAGCCGTAAGCGTCGAGCCGTTGCCGCAGCGCGAAGTCATTCTGTATTTCGCCAGCCGTAATGGCATGGGCCTGGTCGCTGAAGCCCGCGACGTTGCGGATGCCGGGGAAAATCGCCTGGCAGAGGAAATCATCCGGGAACTGGGCGACGGACCGGACGGCGATCTGGTTCCGGTTCTGCCAGCGGGTGCCGTGCTGCGTGGCTACAGTGAACTGGACGGGGTTGCAACCCTCGACTTCAGCCGCGAGCTGGTTTCCGCGCATCCGGGCGGCAGCATGTCAGAACTGCTGACGGTTTACGGTCTGGCCAACAGCCTGGCCGTAAACGTTCCGCACATCCGGAAAGTACGCATTCTGGTGGAGGGGCAGGCCGTGGAAACCCTCAAGGGCCACGTCGATCTGCGCCAGCCGGTTGCCGCCGATTTCCGTTTTACCGACCCGGCCGCCGAGAACGCGGCAGCCACCCCACAGGAGAACTTGTAACATGGCCGATTTTGTCAACGCCATCAAGCAGCGCGTTCTGATCCTGGATGGTGCCATGGGTACCATGCTGCAGGAGCGCGGCCTCAAGGCCGGCGGCTGCCCGGAAGAGATGAACCTGAGTGCTCCGCATGTTGTGGAAGCGGTGCATCGGGAGTACGCCGAGGCTGGCGCCGATATCATTGTCTCCAACAGCTTCGGCGGCAGCCGTTTGAAACTGGCTCATTACGGGCTGGAACACCGGGTGCGCGAGATCAACGCCGGCGCTGTGGAACTGGCGCGTCGTGCTGCCGGCGAGGGGCGCTTCGTGGCTGCGTCCATGGGACCGACGGGGCGCTTTTTGCAGCCGGTGGGGGATGCCGGCTTCGATGAAATGGTCGAGGTGTTTGGCGAGCAGGTGCGCGCTTTTGCCGAGGCCGGCGCTGACCTGATCACCCTGGAGACGTTTCTGGACATCGCCGAATTGCGCGCAGCGGTGATCGCCTGCCATGAATTCTCCGATCTGCCGGTCATGGCCCTGATGACCTTTGAGGACGCGGGCCGCAGCGTGCTTGGCACCTCGCCGGAAGCCGCCGCCGTGACCCTCGAAGGTCTGGGCGTGACGGTGGTCGGTTCCAATTGCGGGCTGGGTGTGGAAGGTATCCATGATGTGCTGGCCCGCATGCGCAAGGTCTGCGCGACGCCCCTGATCGCCCAGCCAAATGCCGGATTGCCGCAGCTGATCGACGGGCGTACGGTGTTCAATGCCACCCCGCAGGACATGGTGGCCTATCACCAGCGGTTGCTCGACATTGGCGTGCGGGTCATCGGCGGCTGCTGCGGCACCACTCCCGCCCATATTTCCGCCATGCGCCAGGCATTGCAGGGCCTGACACAGGACTGGACCCCGCCGCCGCGGCGCTGCCTGCTGTCGAGCCGCACCTCGGTGGCTGAAATCGGCGGACAGGCCGCCTGTGCCATAATCGGTGAACGCATCAACCCCACCGGGCGCAAAGCCTATGCCCAGGAACTGCGCGAGGGGAAAACCGCCTATGTCCGGCGCGAGGCCCAGGTTCAGGTGGCCGCCGGCGCCCATTTGCTGGATGTCAATTGCGGAGCTCCCGGTGTCGACGAGCCTGCCGCCCTGGAACGGGCGGTGCTGGCGATCGAAGGGGTGACGCAGGTGCCGCTGGTGCTCGATTCCTCCGATCCGGCGGCGCTGGAGCGGGGGCTTAAGGTCGCCGATGGCAAGGTGCTGATCAATTCCGTGTCGGGGGAAGCAAAGAGCCTGCAAGGGATTCTGCCCTTGGCCAGAAAGTACGGCGCGGCGGTGATTGCTCTGGCGCTCGACGGTTCAGGCATCCCCGAAACCGCCGAGGAACGCCTGTCGGTGGCTCGGCGCATTCGCGACGCGGCCCTGCAGTCTGGCATAGCGCCGCAGGATATCGTGGTGGATTGCCTGACTCTGACCGTGTCGGCGGAGCAGAAGCGGGCCATGGAGACCATCCGCACCCTGCGCCTGGTTCGTGACGAGCTGGGCATGGCGACGGCGCTGGGAGTCAGCAATATTTCCTTCGGGCTGCCGTGTCGCCCGGTACTGTCTTCGGTGTTTTTCGCCATGGCCCTTGAGGCCGGACTTTCGGCGGCGATCATCAATCCCCGCGACGAACGCATGATGGATGCCTACCGTGCCGCCATGGTGCTGCTCGGCAAGGATCTTCGGGCCGAGCGATATATCGCCGCGTACGCCGATGTCGCTTCCGCGCCACCGGCATCCGCCACCCCCGATATCGCCGTCGGGATCCGCGAACGTCTTTCTGCGGCGATTATCGAAGGCGACAAGGATGGCGTTGTGACCCTGGTCGAACAGGCCCTTGGCGAAGGCCTCGATACGGCGGCCATCAGCAACGAGGGTCTGCTTCCCGGCCTGGAGGAGGTCGGCCGGCGGTTTGGCGAAAACCGCATTTTCCTGCCTCAGGTCATGCAGTCGGCGGAAACCATGCAGGCGGCCTTCGCGCGCCTCAAGCAGGAAATGCACGGTTCGGCCGTCGCATCCCTGGGGCGTATTCTGATGGCGACCGTTGAAGGGGATATCCACGATATCGGCAAGAATATCGTTTGTACCCTGCTGGAGAATCACGGTTTCGAAGTGATCGACCTGGGCAAGAACGTGCCGGCCGAGCGTATTCTGCAAAAGGCTCTGGAGCTGCAAGTCGATGCCGTGGGCCTGTCGGCCCTGATGACCACCACCATCGAACAGATGCGGGTGACGATCGCACGCCTGCGGGAAGCGGGCGTCAAGGTCCTGACCATGGTTGGCGGTGCGGTGGTGACCCAGGAATACGCCGATGAGATCGGCGCCGACATGTATGCTGCCGATGCCCTGGAGGCCGTGGCCAAAGCGAAGCAGCTGTTGGCTGACAGACGCTGAGTCAGGCGCGATTTTGTTGCGCCGCACGATAGGCTGTGATAACTATGGGCGGCCTCTTTTCCGTCCTGGTAAACCGCGAGGGACCCATGGTTGGTGGCTTCAATCATAACTTTCGATACAAGGGCCGCGTGTTTCACGTGCAGACCGAGGATGGAGGCTCCCGGCATCCCCACATCGTCACCCTGTTGTACGAGGGGGGAACCATCCTGGCCTCCAGCAGGACTTCCTATGCCGACCTGCTTGGCGCGGACGACCTGCGGCCTCTGGTCGAAGAACGCATGAAATGCCAGCACCAGGACATGTTGAAGCGTCTGCGGTCCGGGGAGTTCGATGCCAGGGCCGGATGCACCGAAGGCTCTGTTGCGTTGTCCGACGCCCTTCCCCGTTCCTGCGGCGGCGTTTCGGGCGTATCAATTCAGGATCAGCCCAAAGAGGCCGCAACGAACCCGGCTGCCTCGCCAGGTTCGCTGGACGAACTGGTGTTCGCCTATCTGGCCGGCAACGATCCCCGCTACACGAAATCGTAATCGTCTGCCCGCCGGCCGCGCCGGTCGAAGTCGCGACCTTCGCTGTGGGGCGGGCCCGGTTTTTTTGAGGAAAGGAAACGTAGGTACGATGTTGAGCCAACAAACCGTCCAGAAGCTTGAGCAGACCGCCAGGGAATTGCGCGTCGATATCCTGAAAATGCTGCATCAGTCCCAGTCCGGACATACCGGTGGCAGCCTTTCGGCCATCGATATCATGACCGTGCTGTTTTTCCACCAGATGAAGCATGACGCCGCTCGCCGGGACTGGGCCGAACGCGATCGTTTCGTGTTGTCCAAGGGCCATGCGGCACCAGCCCTGTATGCCTGTCTGTCTCGCGCCGGATATTTTCCACAGGAAGACCTTGCGACCCTGCGTCAGCTTGGCAGCCATCTGCAGGGACACCCCGATATGCGCAAGACGCCCGGCGTCGAAGTCTGTACCGGATCTCTGGGGCAGGGCCTTTCCCAGGCCGTCGGTCTGGCGCTGGCGAACCGCGTCGCCGGACGCGATTCCCGCGTTTATGCCCTGCTGGGAGATGGCGAACTGCAGGAGGGGCAGATCTGGGAGGCGGTGATGAGCGCCGCCCATTACAAGCTCTCCAATCTGTGCATCCTGGTTGATTGCAACGGCCTGCAGATCGATGGATTCACCGAAGACGTCATGAATGTCGGCCCGGTGGCCGCCAAGTTTGCCGCCTTCAACCTGCATGTCATCGAAACCGATGGTCACGATGTCGCTGCCGTGGCCCAGGCCCTGGCCGCGGCGCAAGCCTCCGATCGCCCGAGCGTTATCGTTGCCCGCACTGTCAAGGGCAAGGGGGTGTCGATTTTCGAAAACAAGGCCAAATATCACGGCGTGGCCCCCAGCGATGAAGAGTTGAAGCTCGCCCTGGAAGGCCTGGGCGCCGCGAGTTGACGTTCATGCCAGGAGTTTTTTTCGTTACGCTGTTGACGACATTCGTGCTTGAAGAAAGCCTATACAAGGAAGTGAAAAACCCATGATTGCAACCAGAGACGCATACGGCCAGGCTTTGCTGGAGCTTGGCCGCCAGAATCCGAAAATCGTGGCCCTGGACGCCGATCTGTCCGGTTCGACCAAGACCGCCCAGTTCGCCAGAGAATTTCCGGAGCGCTTTTTTAATGCCGGCATCGCCGAGGCCAACATGGTCGGCATGGCTGCCGGACTGGCCGCCGGCGGTCTGATCCCCTTTGCCTCGACCTTCGCGGTATTTGCCGCCGGCCGGGCCTTTGAGCAGATTCGCCAGTCTCTGGCCTATCCCCGAATGAACGTCAAAGTGGTTGCCACCCATGGTGGCATCACCGTCGGCGAAGACGGCGGTTCCCACCAGTCGGTAGAGGACCTTGCGATCATGCGCAGCCTGCCCAACATGACCGTGCTGTGTCCCGCCGACGGCCCGGAAACCGCAGCCGCCATCCGTGCCGTGGCGGCATACGACGGGCCGGTTTATGTTCGCCTGGGGCGCGGCAAGGTGCCGGTGGTTTTCCCCTCCGATTGCAATTTTGAAATCGGCCGCGGCGTCACTCTGCGCGATGGCGATGCTGTGACCCTCATCGGCACCGGACTGCTCACCGCCATGGCTCTGGACGCGGCCGAAATACTGGCCGCCAGGGGGATCCAGGCCCGGGTTCTGCATATGGGCAGCATCAAACCCCTCGATACGGAGCTGCTGCTGAAAGCGGCACGGGAGACCGGCGCCATCGTCACCGCAGAGGAACATTCGGTCATTGGCGGGCTTGGCGGCGCGGTATGCGAGGCGCTCGCCGAAGGGGCCCCGGCGCCGGTGGAAAGAGTCGGCATGCGCGACGTTTTCGGCCAGTCCGGTCCGGCCGGAAAACTGCTGGAACACTACGGATTGACCCCTGCCAGCCTGGTTGCAGCCGCCGAACGTGTTGTGGCGCGCAAGCGCCCGTCGGCTTGAAACAGCGGGACGACCCAGTGGAACAGCGTGCCAACATTCTGATAGTGGATGCCGATCAGGCCCTTGGAGTTGCGCTGGAGCAGCTGCTCGGCAGCCAGGGGCATCTGGTGCAATGGTGCGGAACCGGCCAGGACGCTCTGCAGCGATTGGCGAATTGCACGCCGGATTTGATGATCCTCGATCTGCAGCTCCCCGATCTCGACGGTTGGCACGTTTACGAACAGGTCGGCGATCTTGGTGACGCCTGCCCGGTGGTCGTCGCCACAGGCCGTGATCTGCCGGAACACGCCGTGACCACGCTGCTCAACGGTCCCGGTGATTATCTGCGCAAGCCGGCTCCCGTGGAGGACCTCGCAACAGTGGCGCAGCGTACTCTGGAAAACAGCCGCCTGCGCAAGGAACTGGCCTGCCTGCGTTGCCAGAAGGGGGAACGCTTTAACCAGTCGGCCATCATCGCCTGCAGCCGGGAAATGCACCAGGTTCTGGAAATGGTGCAGAAGGTTGCCGACAGCGATGCTTCCACGGTCTTCATCCATGGTGAAAGTGGCACCGGCAAGGAACTGGTGGCGCGGGCCATTCACTATCAGAGCGCCCGAGCTGACCAGCCCTTCATGGCTATCAACTGTGCCGCCGTGCCTTCGACCCTGCTCGAAAGCGAGCTGCTGGGGCATGAGAAGGGGGCCTTTACCGACGCGAAAAATCTTAAAAAGGGCCTGTTCGAGCTGGCCGATGGCGGTACCGTATTCCTCGATGAAATCGGAGACATGGATCCGGCCATGCAGGCCAAACTGCTGCGGGTGCTGGAAGAGCGCAGCTTTCGCAGGGTTGGCGGAACCCGGGATGTCTGTGTCGATGTGCGCATCGTGTCCGCCACCAATCGCGATCTGCGCAAGGCGATGGAAGACAAATCCTTCCGGCCCGACCTCTATTACCGTATCGGTGTGATTCCCATTCATCTGCCGCCGTTGCGCGAGCGGCGCGACGATATCCTTCCGCTGGCCGAATTTTTCATTCGCCAGTTCAACCGTGAGTTCAGCAAACAGGTCCAGGGCATTTCGCGCATGGCCCAGAAAATCCTGCTCGAATATGCCTGGCCGGGCAACATCCGCGAATTGCGCAACGTTATCGAACGAGCCATCATTCTGGAGTGCGAGGATCAGCTGCTGGTGGAAAATCTGCCAAGGGAGCTGGTCTCCCAGTCGGTGGAAGATAACCGCGGGCCACTTAATTTTCAGCTGCCACCCGAAGGGGTCGATATCGAGGAAGTTGAGCGCGAACTGCTTCGTCAGGCACTCGAAATGGCCAGGGGCAATCAGACCCAGGCTGCCAAGCTGCTGCATCTGGGGATTGACGCGTTTCGCTACCGTATGAAAAAATTCGGGTTTTTATAAACATCGCTGGCGGAAGAACGCAAGCTCCACCCACTGGGTGATGAATAACTGGAAAACGGCGCCGGGACGATGGGGCGCCGTTTTTTTTTGCTGTTTCATGCCCAGCCCGGCATGCTCCCGCCACGAAATGCAGAATCGCCCTTGAGGTAGGATGTCAGGGGGTCGGCGCATAGCGTTGGATGTACCCATCCACGGTCACCTTGCGAGCGGTGTTCCGCGAACTCATGTAGCGGATTTTGCCGAATACCGGCCGCTGCGGACCCCAGGCGCGGTCGAAGCGGCCCATGACCCAGCCGATGCCGCCATAGGAGTTCGGGTCGCAGCCGTCCAGGGCGAAGCGGTCATTGAGTTCGCTCATGGCGGCCAAAGCCTGGCGGGGGCTTTCGCTCCAATGCAGGATCTTCTTGCCCCACAGCATGCGTAGATAGTTATGCAGGCGCCCCTCCCGTACCAGTTGCATCTGGGCGGCGTTCCACAGCGGATCGTGGGTTTGCGCCGTTTCCAGCTGCCGAAGGGTGTAAAGATAGGGTCGCGGGTCCTGGGAATGTGCTTCCAGGGTGGCCTGTGCCCAGTCGGGCAGCCCCTCGAAACGGTCGTAATCGTCCCGTTTGAAACAGAACAGATAGCCAAGTTCGCGCCAGGTGATCAGCTGGTCGAGAAATGCTTCGGCGGAAGCACTCAGGCCCCACCAGCCGCTTCGGCGTCCCCGGGTTTCCAGGGACAGGTCCGCGGGGTGCCAGCCTTGCATATCAAGCAGTTTCTGCACAATCTCGTGGCTCGCAAGGTGGCCGCGGCGCAGGTAGGGCGACAGGCCGCTGGTAACGTCCCGTTGCGGCTGGTTGCGGAAAGCTTCGTACAGGGCCAGATGCTCACGTAAAAACACCTCCAGCGCGGCATGGGCGGCGGCGCTGCCGCCCATGGTCGCCAGCGGCCGGGTCTCCTGGCCGATGGGCAGCTGTGCGAGGCGCTGCCGCTTTCCGTTCAACAGTGCGCGATCGGCCGCCGGCCAACCCCCGCTTATGGTGTCCGGCAGGGAAGGCAATGGTGGAAGGTTCACGCCGTCGAGAGGATCGGCCAGGGGTGGCTGCTGCAGGTGTGCAAGCAGGTGTTTCTGCATAAATCGCCGCAGGCTGTGAGCCGTGGTGAATTCACGGTCGGCAGCTTTCAGGGGCAGGATACCGTTGCTGTCCACCCGCTCCAGCAGCACCGGCACACGTCGTGCCAGTTCCCGGGTTTCCCGTAACGAATCCCGTAGCGGTCGCAGGTCGCACACAATCAGACAGGCTTCTTTGGCAAGCTCCGTCAGAAGAGACGCGATCCGCCCGGGTCGATTCTCGACAAACGGGTAGTAGCTCGCCGGCTTGCCGGCCAGGCCGCGGGCGTTATCGGCCATGCCATCGAGGGCGAAGTGATGATGGCGCAGGTTGGCATACGGGCGTTCGCAGGACAGGGTTTCCACCACCAGCAGCGGTCGCTGCAGATCCACGGCATGCTCCACGGCGCGCTGCAGGGCGAAATTCCATCCGCTGCGGCGGGTGGCGTTCATCCAGTAGAGGACGTAGCGTCCGGCGGCTCGGGGAGTGGCGCCGTTGAGGGTTTCGATGCGGATGGCGGGAACCGGCATAGCAAGCCTCCGTGGTCAGGTTAAAGGCAAGTCCCCAGGCACAAGGCTTGCGCAATCGGTGTCGCGGAAAAATACCCGCAGGTCGCTGTCTCTTGACCGATCGGTGACATGGATGTGATGACAAGCAACGCCTTGGCTGAAACACTGTGGACAAGGGGCGGAGCAAAATGCAGAACCTCAGGGGTTCGATGGCGATGACGGGTTTGGCGCTTCGCAGTCGAAGCGATCGGCGAGGAAACAGATGTCTGGAACAAAGCCACGTTTAACAAGCGCGGTTTTGACCCGTTCGGAAATGTCGCTGGCCAGCACCCGCTCCAGACGGATTTCATGTACGTAGGCCTTGATCGTGAAGCGGGTCAAAAAAGCGCGGTCATAGTGGTCTTCCACCAGCACCCGTATCGGCTTGTCGAGCTGCACGTAGGGGGAGCAGACGGCCGCTTCCCAGGCGATCTGCCTGACCGGTGCGATGGGCACCGTTGCCGGAAGGTGAAATTTTACCACCACCATCTCGTTGAGCTGTCCGGTGTTGGAATTGCTCACCGATCCGGTCTGTACCATGCTGTTGGGAAACGTCACCACCGAATCATCGAAGGTGCGGATCTGCACGGCGCGCAGGCCGATATTGATGACCTCGCCGTAGTGGTCTCCGACCTCGATCATGTCGCCGACATGGAAGGGTCGCTCAAACAGGATCAGGATGCCGGCGACGATATTGCGCACCAGATCCTGGGCGCCGAGGCCGACAGCCAGGCCCGCGGAGGCGGAAATCGTCAACAGGGTGTTGAGCGGAGGGTGGATGATGACGAACAGGATATAGGCGAAGGAGGCGATCCAGGCCAGCAGCCGCAATACCGGATAGAGTCCGGAGATCAGCAGGCGATAGCGGCTGAACCGGTTGGCCAGGTATTTCATGAGGCGGCGCAGGAACAAAAGGCCGACAGCGGTTGCGGCGAGGATCAGCAGGCTTGTCACCAGCCGGTCCATGGACAGATATTTGTCTATGAACTCAGGAAGTTCAGGTATTTGAAGGTCTTTCATGGCCGCCTCGCGATCGTCACTGGATAATGTTGCGCGTCTCCAACAAGGACGCTGTCGGGGCAAAAAACAGGGGATTGAGCTGGTAAAAGGGCTCGTCTTCGGCGGCGCGGGCGGATTGCAGCAGATTCATCTGGGTCAGATAATCCAGAAGCATCCGGCTCTGCATCACGGCGGTCCCGAAAATGGCGGCATGCTCCCGCGGCGAAAGGCCGCCATGGGCGAGAATTTCGGCCAGCGCGTAGAGCTGCGGTCGTTCCAGGTTCTTCAGTGCCCCATAGTCGAGTTTATCGAAGGGGGCGACGCGCAGGGACTGCTCCTGGGCATCGAATTCCAGGTAATGCAGCCAGTAGAAAAGGGCTGCCTGCATATTGCCCCGGGTGGCGGAAAAAAGGTCGGAAAAGAAGCGGTCGCGGAGATTGGCCTGATCGTCTTTCCCTGCCGGGTTGTTGGTCTTTGGTGCCGGATTGCCGCCATTGAGGAAGCCGACCGGATAGCCGCTGGTGTGCAGGCGCAAAAGCAGGGCGTCGCGGATTTCGGCCTGGCTGTTGAACTGGGTTTGCACCTGGTGGGTAAAATAACGGTCGATGTCAATCAGGTGCTTCATGCGCTGCCACGGATATTTGCGGCTGGTTGCCACCCACAGCAGGCGATGTCTGCTGGTCAGAACCAGCCGCAAAAAAGCGCGGCCCACCTCCAGGCCACCTACGGTTCTCAGTACCAGGTGGTGGAGCTCTTCCACAATGATGACGCTGCGCGGCATGGTTTGAAGATGCTTTTCAACATCGGCCAGCCCACTCGGCGCATGCGGCAGCGCAAACCGCTCCTGGCACCACTCCAGAAACGGGCCTTCATCGGTCAGTCGCTTCTCAAGATTGAGGCGCAGCACCGGAACCTGGTTGCCGAGCTCGCTTTGGAAGCAGTTGACCAACGAGGTTTTGCCGCTGCCATCGGGACCGGTGACGGCGATGCTGCACAAAAGGCCCTCCTGCCAGCGCTGAAAAAGCTCCCGCAGCGTATCGAGATCCTTGTTTTTGCCAACCATGAACTCACGGTTTTTCAACGCTCCGCATGTGAACAGACGCCGGCACACCGGCGGCAGTTTTTCCGCCTTTTTGAGGATGGCTTCGGGAGTTGGCATGTCGGCGATGCTGCGTGCCACGGCTTCCGTTTTGGCATTGCGCACATCGCCTCCCGGCCACAGTCGTCGCACACCCTGCCACAAAAACTCCATGGATAGGAAGGCCTGCTGCAGCGGTTCCCGCAGGCTTTCGCGCCACTGTGTGCATTGGCGTCGCAGATGGCGCAAAGCGCGCAGCCGTTTCAGCCTTAACCGTTCTTTCCAGCCGAGGATGCGTTGCAGATCCTTGGAGATCAGGGTGAGCATTTTGCCGCATTCCTGCCTCAGATCCTCCAGCGACTGGCGGGATAGTTCCTGGAGCGGTTCGGCGATAGTCGCCAGTTGCTGCTCGGTGCGGCTGATCGTTTCCGTGACCAGTTGGCTGGTATCGGCCAGTTTTTTGCGGAGCGCGGCGTGATCCGCATCATCCTTTCGGGCTTCGGTGGCCAGACGGCTGCATTCTTCCGCGGCTGTTTCCAGGTTGAAGCGCAAGCCGCGCCACATATCGGCGCAGTTGCGGCTTATCTGCTCATGTCGCTGCGCATAGGCGTCGCCCGCCGGTCGGTCTTCAGCGTGCAGGATGACCGGGCGGTGGCGATTGACCGCATCCTGCAGCGAGGGCTGCAGAATCTGGTAGCGGCGTTTCAGACGCATCCGCAACTGGCTGTATACTATCCTGACGATCGGCCGCAGTTTCCCGGAGCAGGCTTTTTCGACGATCCCCGGCCCTTCGATCTGCCAGATGCTGCAACCTTTCAGATGGCTGTGCTGGTGACGGTCCCGGATCAGAACCAGTTCCTCGGGTTGGTTGCGCATGATCTGGTTCAGGGCATCCGTGACGCTCTGAACCGCCTGTTTCCAGTAACGGTTCTGGGGGCGCACCTGATTCAGGCTGCGTTCCTGACGAACCCGCACGCGGTCATACAACCATAAGATGCGCGCCTCGATGGTCCGGGCCAGGCGCACCAGGGCTTCTCCGTCGGGAGGCTCGTTGGCCAGGGTTTCTTCAAAGGCCTTGCCGAGTAATTCGGCACTGCTGCGCAGGTGCCCGCTTACCTCGGCAAGATCCCTGGCGAGGATTTCATCGGCGGCGGCCAGCTCGGCAAGGTGTTGATCGATGGCCTTGTCAAACCCCGCGGTCAACTCCCCCAGCAGCGCCTCGAGTTGCGGCTGCTGGTCCACGACACTGAAAAAACGGTCGCGGCCGGCCAACTGATCCAGATATGCCCGACATGCGGATGGGTTCACAGCCAATGTTTCCTTCTGAAGAATTTGAACATGCCGCAGGCCAGAGTCAGCATCAGCAGCCATAGCAACGGATAGCTCCATCGCCAGTGCAGTTCCGGCATGTATTCGAAGTTCATGCCGTAGATGCCGGCGATGAAGGTCAGCGGTATAAAAATGGTGGCAATGATGGTCAGCACCTTCATGACTTCATTCATGCGGTTGCTGATGTTTGACATGTACAGATCGAGCAATCCCGACAGGACATCCCGCAAGGTTTCCACCGTGTCGATGATCTGCACAGAGTGATCGTAAACGTCACGCAGGAACACGCCGGTCGCGGGCGCGATGAGCGACGATTCTTCCCGTTGCAGGCCGGATATCAGCTCCCGCAGGGGCCATACCGCTTTGCGCAGCAGAATCATTTCGCGCTTGAAATGATGAATGCGTGACTGGATGTCGGGTGTGGGGCGGTCCATGATGATTTCTTCGAGATGTTCGATCTCTTCGCCGAGGCTTTCCATGATGAAGTAATAGCTGTCGACGATGGCGTCGATAAGCACATAAGCGAGATAGTCCGCGCCCATGGTGCGCAGGCGTCCCTTGTTGCCGCGCAGTCGCTGCCGCACTCCGTCGAATACGTCCCCCTGCTGCTCCTGGAAGGACAGCACATGGTTGCGGCTGAGAATCAGGCAGACCTGCTCGGTGTTTACACTGGCGGTAACCGGGTCGTAATGGGGCATTTTCAGCACCAAGAACAGATAGTCGTCGAAAGCCTCCATCTTGGGTCGGTGCGTGGTGTTGACGATGTCCTCCAGAACCAGCGGGTGCAGGCCGAAGTCGGCGCCGAGCTGTTCGAGGATGCCCAGCTGGTGAATGCCGTCGAGGTTGACCCAGGTTACGCCAGGGCCGTCGCGGTATGGCCGGCATTCGGCGACCGAGGCAAGGGATCGTTCTTCCAGATGCGCAGGGCCGTAGTTGAGCAGGCCGATCCGTACCGGTTCGGTGCGCTGGCGGCCGATATGCACCATGGTCCCCGGCGCCCGGCCGGCTTTGTGCGAGGTTTTATGCAACAGTTTTTTCAGCACCACCGGTGCTGGCTGACGTCGCTTCCGAAACCGCATGGATCCTCCTTTCGCAATGCTTGGCGCGGACCGCCTTTCTGATAGAATCTATCGTATTACACGGCGTTTCGCATCCATTAATTTCAGGCGGGATGCTCACAATGACGGTCAGGGGAGAACGGACCGGATCCTGAGTACCGGAACAATGCGGGGTCGGGATTATCAGGGAGAGGTGTGCGAATGGAAAAAATCCGTCTCGGTATCAGTGCCTGCCTGCTCGGGCAGAAGGTCCGCTATGACGGCGGGCATCAACTCGACCGTTTTCTGCGGGATACCCTGGGAAAATTCGTGGAGTACGTGCCGGTTTGCCCGGAGGTGGAAACGGGCCTGCCTATTCCCCGGGAAGCCCTGCGGCTGGTCGGAGAGGCCCAACATCCGCAGCTGGTGTTTTCCAAAAGCGGGGAGGATGTCACCGAGCGCATGACGGTCTGGGCCAGTCAGCGCCTGGCGGCCCTGGAAGCCGAGGATCTGTGCGGATTTGTTTTCAAGTCCCGGTCGCCGAGCAGCGGCATGGCGCGGGTCAAGGTCTACGACGCCAACGGCGTGCCGAGCCATAACGGCGTCGGCCTGTTCGCGCGCCTGTTCATGGAACATTTCCCGCTGCTGCCGGTGGAGGAGGATGGCAGGCTGCACGATCCGCGCCTGCGGGAAAATTTCATCGAAGCCATTTTCACCTTCCGGCGCTGGCGTGACTTTCTGGCTGGTGGGCCCGATGCGGCGGGGCTGGTGGATTTTCATGCCCGGCACAAATTGTTGCTCATGTCCCACAGCGTGGAATTGGCGCGGCAGATGGGCCGCTTGACGGCTCGCGCCGGTCAGCTTCCCGAGGCGGAACTGGTTGGCGACTATCAGCAGCTGCTGTTGCGTACGGTGCGTACGCCGGCCACCCCCGCCAAGCACTGCAATGTGCTGCAGCATGCCCTGGGATATTTCAAACGGCAGCTCTCCGGCGACGAAAAGCAGGAGATGCTGCAGCTTGTCGAGCAGTACCGGCACGGCAGCGTACCGCTGGCCGTGCCGCTTACCCTGCTCAACCATTATGTGCGTAAATATCAGCCGCCGTGGCTTGACGAGCAGGTGTACCTGCATCCCCACCCGGTGGAGCTGCACCTGCGCGGCGGGTTGTGACCCGGCGGCCGCCTGTTCAGAGCCTGCACGACAGCGAGGATCAGCGATTCCTTCCGCCGCCACCGCCGCGACCGCCACCCATGCCGCCGCCGCGACCGCCGCCACCACCGCCACCCATGCCGAAATGGCTGGCAACGTTGGGCGCATCGGCCCGCGACAGGCGCCCGGACTTATAGGCCTGTACCGCTTCACGGGCCGTTCCGCTCACGCCGGTGATAACCTGAATGCCGGCGGCTTCGAAGGTGCGGAAGGCGTTGGGACCGCAATTGCCGGTCAGCACCGCGACCACGCCGCGCTCCGCCATCAGCTGTGCGGACTGGATGCCGGCGCCGCCGCCCAGTTCGAGGTTGGGGTTGGGCATCGATTCGCAGGTAAGGCTGTCCGCGTCGATGATCAGAAAATACGGGGCGCGGCCGAACCGTGGGTCGACCGCATCGTCGAGGGTTTGCCCTTGCGAGGTTACCGCGATTTTCATAAAGCGTCTCCTTTGCTTTACAGCTCCTGTTTGAGGTGGTTCCAGATCTGTTGCATGGCTTCAAAGGCCGGACCCCGGCCATATTCGATAACGGTCTTGCCGGCCAGCAGGGCGTCGTTGACCTGTCGGTCGAAGGGGATGCGGGCAATGACTCTGGCGTTGCGTTGCTGCGCGATTTCCTCGATGCGCTGTGCCTGGCCGGCGTGCAGATCCGCCTTGTTGATAACGATCAGCGCGGCAATTTTGAAGTGTTCGGCCAGTTCCAGAACCCGCTCCATATCATGCACGCCGGAGACGGTCGGTTCCGTGACGATCAGGATGCGATCCGCGCCGCTGAGGGAAGCGATTACCGGGCAGCCGGTGCCGGGCGGTCCATCGCCCAGAATGTAATCGTGGCCACCGGCTCTGGCCAGTTCGGCGGCGGTGCGGCGCACCCGCGTGACAAGCCGGCCCGAGTTTTCCTCGGCAATGCCCAGGCGCGCGTGGGCCAGCGGGCCGAAGGGGGTCTCCGAAACATACCAGGTACCGACCACGTTGGGCGCCAGCTTTACCGCCGCGACCGGACAGACCATCTGGCACAGAGCGCAGCCCTCGCAGCCCAGCGTGTCGACCTGAAACACCAGCCCCTGTGCCGAATCGGTTTTTTCCACCGGATGAATGGCGGCGAAGTGGCAGGCTTCGGCGCATTTTCCGCAGCCGATGCAGAGTTGCGCATCGATGACTGCCTTGTCGCCGCCCTCGAATTCGTGGGCCTGGCGGACGGTTGGTTGCAGCAGCAGGTGCAGATCGGCGGCGTCCACGTCGTTGTCCGCCAGCACTTTGTTCTCGACCAGCATGGCCAGCGAGGATACCACCGTGGTCTTGCCCGATCCGCCCTTGCCGCTGATGACGGTGATTTCCTTGAAATTGCTCGTCGAGGGCATTTCAGCGGGGATTTCGCTTGAGGGGCTTACCTCCAGAGGTTCATCCGCGGGCGGCGGGGGTGGCGTGTTTCCGGCGAGGGAGGCGATGGCCGCGTAAATGGACAGCAGATTGCCACGCACTTCCGGGAAGGCATCCACCAGGCTGCCGCCGCCGGCATAGGTTTCGGCATAGGCCCGGTTGAAGGGGATGCGACCCAGCACCGGGACGCCGACCTGTTTTGCGTATTCGCCGATGAGGGCATCGGTGCCATCCGACCGGTTGATGACGATGCCGGTCGGGAGGCCCTTGCGCAGGGCCAGCTGCACGGCCAGTTTAAGATCGTTCAGGCCGAAGGGGGTCGGTTCCGTGACCAGCACCGCGACATCCGCGCCGCTGAGGGTCTCGACCACCGGGCAGGAGGTCCCCGGCGACGCGTCCAGAATGGTGATGGCCCCGGGGCGAACAAGGGTTTTCAGGCGGCGGATGACCGCCGGTGCCATCGCTTCGCCGATGTTGAGGATACCATGGGCAAAAGCATAAGGCTTATGGTCGGGGGCCGCTTCGATGCGGCCGATTTCGATCGGCTGCTCGGTAAATGCGCTGACCGGGCAGACCCACGCGCACACGCCGCAGGCGTGGCACAGTTCGTTGAACAGCAGCACCTTCTGGTTGATAAAGGCCAGGGCGTTGAAACGGCAGGCCTGGGCGCAGCGGCCGCAGCCGATACACAAAGACTCGTTCCATACCGGCTTGTTGGCCTGCACCGGGCTGCGCTGGCTGAAATCGGGGCGCACGAACAGGTGATCGTTGGGTTCCTCGACATCGCAGTCGAGCAATTGGACGTCGGCGCCTTTTTGCGCCAGGGCCTGGGCGAGATTGACGGAAAAGGTGGTCTTTCCGGTACCCCCTTTTCCGCTGGCTACGGCAATAATCATCGGTAAATCCTCCAAATAACTTTTTAAGGGGCGAGTTAATTTCGCGAAAAGTCCGTCCCGTCCATGGTGCTGGCTACGGCCGGGCGTGGCTGGATCCTGCTTCGCTTGCCCGGTAATACACTTCAGCCCCGCGCGTTTCGGGCTGGACTCTGGCGTCACGGACCAGCCGGCCAAGGTATTTGGCCACCTCGTTGTCGTGCAGGCCGAAGGTTTGGGCAATCTGCGCGGCGGTGCAGGGCCGGCGAAGAAGCATGGCGTGAATGCTTTCCAGATTGATTTCGAATTTCTTATCGGCGCTGCCATCGAATTCGGCGATCACTTCCGCCCGCGGCTCGAACAGAAGGGACAGGTCCTCCAGTTGTTTGCGGGACAGTGGCATGGCAAAATCCTCAGCCGGAGGCCGCACCGCGGTGTTGAGCTGGATACGGTCCGGCGCGATGGTGGCGGCCAGCGCGGCGATCTTGCGCAGGTCGGCGGGGATCGCGTTCATGCCGCCGACCAGAAAGACTTCGAGCCACAACTGCCCTTTGAATTCGCTGCGAAAACTTTGCAGGCCGCTCAGCAGATCCGCAAAGCGCAATGTGGGGTGGGGGCGGTTGATCCAGCCGAAGGACGCCTGATTCCAGGCGCTGAGAGAAGCCTTGACCACATCGGCTTGTGCCGCTGCCTGCCGGACCTCGGGCAGATGCAGCAAGGTGCCGTTGGTCAGCAAAGCCGACGGAATGTCACTATGCTCGCGAAGGTATTGCAGCACCGTGCCGAAGTCCCTGTGCAGGGTCGGTTCTCCGGATCCCGCCAGGCTGATGTAGTCGGCGCTCTGGCCGCTGGCCAGCCAGTCCTGCAATTCCGCCAGAACCTGATCTGTCGGTACATATTCGCGGCGATCCAGGGTGGTGCGGGGCGTGCGGCCCAACTGGCAGAAAACGCAGTTGAGCGAACACGTTTTAAGGGGCGTCAGGTCGACGCCAAGGGAGCGTCCGAAACGGCGCGAGGGAACGGGGCCGAACAGATAGCGGTAGTTTTTCATGTTGTCTTCCCTGCCTGGTGGTGGTCGTCGGTGTGCGTGTGAAGAGCCAGGCGATCATCCAGGAAAGCTGCCAGGGCCGCTTCCGCCCGACCGGTGATGTCGGATAAAACCCGGATACCGTAAGCCTGCAGCAGGATGGCCTGCGGCCGGGAGATGGCGCCGCAGATCAGCACCTCCACTCCCAGTTCGGCCAGCCTGGCGGCCCGGAAATGGGGCAACTCCGGTGGTATCGGACAAGTGTTCATACTTACGACGGTGTGTTGGGCGGTATCCGCTATCAACAGGCTGCGTGCCGCCTCGAACAGCGGTGAAACCCTTTTTTTCCAGATGGTCACGGCGATTTTCATCAGGATTGCCCTCCGTTATTCTTATATAGCAAATGTAATGCCAGGCACAAAACCAGCGAGCGGCGCCTAAAAACAACCGTGAAAACAGATTCTTATGAATGTAGGACGTAGTCGGCAAAAAAGGTAGGGTTGCAATGATGCAATGTTTATTGCCGGGAGGGTCGCTTATATGCGACTCTTGGCCTTAAATGCGGTGGCGACCGTCGGTGTTCGGCAAGGTGAGACCGAGGCGGCGGATTTTTCGGAACAGGGTGCTTTTGTGCATGCCCAGTTCCCGGGCGGCGGCCAGCCGGTTGAAATCGTGGCGCTTCAGGGCGGTGAGAATCATCTGCGCCTCCGTGGCGCGACAGGCGTCGTCGAGGCTGTTGTGAGACGGCGGCGGCGCAATTGTCCGGCGCACTGCTTCGGGCAAAAAACCGGGTTCGATCAGGCCGTCGCCGCACAGCACAAAGGCGTGCTCAATGAAGTTTTCCAGTTCGCGGATATTGCCGGGAAACGGGTAGTTCATGAGCAGGGCCAGGGCATCCTGGCGGATGCCGCCAACCTGTTTGTTGCGCAGCAGGTTGAGGCGCTCGATAAAGACCTCGACCAGCAGCGGAATATCTTCCCTGCGCTGGCGCAGGGGGGCAGGTCGAGGCGCATCACGTTGATGCGATAGAAAAGATCCCGACGGAAAGCGCCCTGTTCCGCCATCTCGGCCAGGTTGCGATTGGTGGCGGCCAGTACCCGCACGTTGACCGGTATCGGCCCGGTGCTACCGAGGGGCTGGATCTGTCGTTCCTGCAGCACCCGTAGCAGACGTACCTGAAATGCCGGGCTGATATCGCCGATCTCGTCGAGAAGCAGGGTGCCGCCTTCGGCGGTGGCGAACAGGCCCGGTTTGTTCCGGGTGGCATGGGTAAAGGCTCCGGCCTTGTAGCCGAACAGTTCCGATTCCAAAAGCGTGTCGGGAAGGGCGCCGCAGTTGACGGCGACGAAGGGCCGCTTTCGCCGCGGACTCAGATCGTGCAGTGCGCGGGCCAGCAGTTCCTTGCCGGTGCCGGTTTCGCCCTGGATCAGTACGGTGCAGTCGCTTTGTGCCACCTGCGGCAGCAGGGTGAAGATTTTGTGCATGAGGGGGCTGTGGCTGATGATGTCGCCGACACGCCGCCGATCATCGAGTTCCTGCCGCAACTGCTCCACCTGACTCATGTCTCGGAAGGTTTCCACTCCGCCCACCACGGTACCCTGTGCATCCTTGAGCAGGGAGGTTACCACCACCAGTGGAACGCGGCGTTGTTGACGGTTAACGATATAGGTCGAGGAGTCGACAAAGGACTTTCCCCGTTTCATGGTGCGGCGCAGAGCGCAGTCCGCCTCGCACATGTTGGAACGGAAAACCTCCCAGCAATATTTGCCGATGGCGTCCTGGCGGCAGATGCCGGTGATTTTTTCAGCGGCGCGGTTGAAGGAGGTTATGCGCCACTTGTGGTCCACGGTAAACACGCCATCTGAAATGCTCTCAAGGATGATGTCGGTAACATGGCCGTCGAGTTGCGGCGTGGCATTGCTTGACATGGTTTCGAAACCTGTAATAAAGGTGGGTTGCTACGCGCGATCGCCGGGGGCCTTTACGGTCGCGAGCATCCGTTGCAGGGCGGGGGTGGCAGGACGGCCCCATCGATGGCGGCTTTCAGATCCGCGGGCTTGACCGGTTTGGTGAAGATCGCCACCGGATCGAGTGCTCTGGCGCTGTCATACAGCAGGCCGCAGGAATAGCCGGTGATGAAGATGATGTCCCGATGTCCGGCCTGCATCATCTTGCGGGCCGTTTCGATGCCGTTCAGGCTGCCGGCAAGGCTGATGTCCATCAGTACCACATCGACGGGGTCGAGGGCCAGGCTCGCGAGGGCTTTTTCCCCGGTGGCAACCGGGGGGCTGATCTGATATCCCATGGCCTGCAGGGCACTGGCCAGGGCCAGTGCCGTAATGGCTTCGTCCTCCACAAGCAGTATTCTGATTTCCGCTGGCTGTTTCATGGTCTCGTCTGAACCCTGGCAGTTATCCTGAATCTCTGGATGGCTGCGACCCAAAGTCTGATGCTGCTCTCCCAGTATACACGTTTCCGGGGTCGGCATACAAATATGCCTGCCGAGATGAGCCGCATCGAACCTGGATTCAACATCGGTCCCTCGGCATGACAGGGGGTTTTCTAGAACGGTTTTCTATTGATTCCGTATACAGGAATAAAATAGACTGACTCTGTATCCTTTGAACATGAGGTATGACTCGAGAAAAAACGAATATTGATTAGTTGGAAATATTTCATCCCAGGTGAATCTGCCCGTCCCTGTCAATCCTAGAAGGCATGCCGCGCTGCCATACGGAGTTTGCATGAGGACCTTCCTGGTCATCGAAGGAGCCGGACACGATCCGGAAATCTTTCGGAAACTTCTTGAAGAACATGGTTACAAGGTAAGCGGAACGACAGAGAGCGCCTGGCAGGTTGAACAGGCCCTCTACGCTTCGGAAAAACGGTATCGCCATTTTTTTGAAAATGCGCCTCTTGGCATTTTCCGTGCCACCCACGAAATGCAGTTGCTGGCCGTTAACCCCGCTTTGGTCCAGATGTTCAAATATGATTCGCAGGATCAAATGATCGCGGATATCAACCGGCATGGTTTTCGGCAAACGCTGTGTGTCGGAGAAGATCCCGGAAAAGAGGTGCTTGCACAGGTGCGACAATCTTCCAGTTGGCAGCAGTTCGAAGGCCGCTACCGATGCCGCGACGGCAGTTTTATCGATTGTAGCGTACGCCTCTGCAAGGTCGATGACTGCCCGGATCAGATTGAGGGATTCATCGAAGATATCACCGAGCGCAGGCAGGCCGACGAAGCGCTGCGTTTTACCCAGTACGTCGTGGACCATACCACCGACCAGGCTTTCTGGATAACCGAGGACGCCAGGGTTTTCTATGCCAACGAGGCAGCCTGTCGCGCCCTTGGCTACAGCCGCGAAGAGCTTGTCGGCATGTCCATTTTCGATTTCGATCCGGCCTATCCCGCCGAGGAATTTTTTCGGCGCTGGAAGCAGGTGCGTACCCTGGGATCCTATACCATCGAATCCGTCCATCGCGCCAGGGACGGCAGGTCCTACCCTGTCGAGGTTCGCGTCAATCATGTCGAGTTTGGCGGCAGGGAGTACCATTGCGTATTCATCACGGACATCACCGAACGCAAGGCAGCCGAACAGAGTCTGCGCCAGAGCAGGGAACGTCTGCGGCAGGTGATGAAAATGCTGCCCATCGCGGCTTACACCACCGACGCGCAGGGACGCATCACTTTTTACAACCGTTGTGCCGCCGAACTGTGGGGGCGGCGGCCCGATCCCGACCGGGACCGCTGGAGTGGTGCCTATCGTCTGCGTTATCCCGATGGCAGCCCCATGGTTTGCGCCGAGAGCCCCATGGCCATGACGCTGGAAAAGGGGCGCCGGTTTCAAGGCCAGGAGATGCTTGTCGACCGGGAACAGGGTGGCACGTCGCACGTGATCGCCTACCCCGAACCTTTGTACGATAGTGCCGGCAATCTGATCGGAGCGGTCAACCTGCTGGTCGACATCACCGAACGCAAAACCGCCGAGCAACGCCTCAAGGCCTCACTGGAGGAAAAGGAGGTGCTCCTCAAGGAAATCCATCACCGGGTCAAAAACAACCTCCAGGTGGTCTCGAGTCTGCTGTATCTGCAGTCCCAGAAGATCGAGGATCCGGAGGTCAGGGCGTTGTTTGCCGAAAGCCAGAACCGCATCTGTTCCATGGCCCTGGCCCATGAACAGCTCTATCAGTCCAAAAGCCTGGCCGATATCAGCCTGCGGGAGTATGTGCACAGTCTGGTATCTCACATGCGTCAGGTGAATATGTTGCCCGAGTCACGCATCGAGTGTGAAGTTCTCGTAGCGGATGTGACCGTCGATATCGAAAAAGTCGTGCCCTGCGGTCTGCTGATTGCCGAACTGTTCTCCAATGCCATCAAACATGCGTTCCCCGATGGCCGCCGCGGCATGGTGAGGATCGAAATCAGTTCCCGGCAGCGGGATGTGAAGTTGTCCGTTGCGGATGACGGCGTGGGTCTGCCCGCGGGCTTCGACTACCGCCATACCCAGACTCTGGGATTGCAGCTGGTGTGCGCGCTGGTGGCGCAGCTCGATGGGGATATCTCCCTGGTTGACGGCGCCGGAACCCGTTTTGACATCATTTTCCCCGTCGGGAGTCCCTGATTCCGAAGGAGCCTGTCACGGTGCAAGCCAAACTGTTGATTGTTGAAGATGAAGCCTTGATCGCGCTGGAAATCAGGGCCCGCCTGCTGCGCATGGGATATGCGGTATGCGGCATTGTCGCCTGTGCCGGGGAAGCACTGCAGTCCGTAGCCAAATGCAAGCCCGATCTGGTGCTCATGGATATCTGCCTCAAGGGTGTGGTAAACGGCATCGAGGTAGCCGCTGACATCCGCGAAAAATACGGAATCCCGGTGATTTACCTCACTTCTCACGCCGATGAGGATACTCTGGCGCGCGCCAAAAACACCGCCCCTTACGGTTTTTTGCGCAAGCCTTTCCAGGAACAGGATCTTCGCATCAGCGTCGAGCTGGCTCTGCACAGGTATGCTTTGGACTGCCAGGCGCGGGAAAGCGAAGATAAATTTCGGCTGATTGCCGAGAATATCGACGACGTTTTCTGGCTCAGCACCCCTGATTTTGAAAAACTGGTGTATGTCAGCCCGGCGTATGAAAAGATCTGGGGTCGCAGGCGGGAGGATCTGCATCAGGATCCTTTGTCATTCATGGAGGGGGTCCACCAGGACGATCGCGACATGGTGCGGGCGTTGTTTGGCCAGCCGCCCGCCGAAAGCCTGCAACTGGAATATCGTGTCGTGCGTCCCGACGGTTCCTTGTCGTGGGTACGGGATCGCAGGTTCCCCGTGCTGGATTCCCGGGGGCAGTCTTATCGTCTGGCCGGCGTGGTGACCGATGTCAGTGCGCAGAAACAGGCGCAGACGCAATTGCTTGTGCTGAATCGGCAACTGCAGGAGCAGGCGACTCATGATCCTTTGACCGGCCTGCCCAACCGTCGCCTGCTGGTTGACCGGCTGGAGCAGGCTCTGGCCCTGGCCCGACGTACCGACGGCCATCTCGCCATGCTGTTCATCGATCTCGACGGCTTCAAGGAGATTAACGACCGCTTCGGCCATGTCACCGGTGACCGGGTCCTGGAAGCCATCGGCAAGCGTCTGCACGATCTGCTGCGTTCCACCGACACCGCCGCCCGAATCGGTGGCGACGAGTTCGGCATCCTGCTGGCGAATATCAACGACGACGGGGATGCCGCGCTGGTGGCCCGCAAGATCCTCGACGGGTTGTCGGCACCCCTGGTTCTGCGGGATCGGGAGATCCGGCTTGGCGCCTCCGTTGGCATCTGCCTCTATCCGCAACACGCACGGTCGGCGGACGAACTTATCAGCCGTGCCGATGCCGCCATGTATCAGGTCAAACATGCCGGCAAGGGCGCCTATGCTTTTTATCGCCAACAGACTTTTCCCTGAGAAGTGTTCTTTACGGATCCGGGCCAATATGGCCGGGAAGCTTTTTTTACTGAAAAATTGCGGCATACTTGATTCTGTCTCTGGGTGTGTTGTTTTTACCGTAAATGGGAAGGCCCAGCCGCCGCACCGGCGCCGTGATCGAAAAAAGGGTGCGTCGCGCGGCCCGCAACCCCGGATTCATCGATCTTGAAGCAATCGCTGATTTAATGCGTTGATCGTCCCGGAGGTCCCTATGTGTGCGGGATTTTCCTTGGCGTGACGCTGTGACAGGTGGCAGACAATGCGCGAGAAAAGACATCCAGGCGGGGCCGCGGCTCTGCGGCTGACTCCTCTCAATCGTCTGGCCAGCCTCAAGCTCAAGGCCGCCGGGGTCAGTGAACACCCTGTGGTGCTGCCGGTGTTTCAGCTCATGTCCTGGGGGCTGGCCGATTGTGCGTGTCTGGTTCACGAAGAAACCGCCGATGAACTGGTGCAGCTGGTTTGGCAGCCCGACCAGCGCGCCGCCCTCGATTACCTGCTGGCCAATGTGCCCGGCGGCGCCACGGCTTTTCAGCGCCGGTTGCTGCGCATGCCGCCGCGGGCTGCCGCCCGGGCTCTGCTCGGTGCCTTTGATCTGCGTTTGCGGTCCGATCCCCGCAATCCCTTCCCCTGAACCTCGTATGTTGGCACAAACATAGCCGGTTATAATTCTGGCTTGCGCGCCATCCGGCGGGATCCGGATTATCCGTGACCATGGCACCTTTTTTGGATACCATCACCGCCAGAGCAGTGGGGAGAGGCCTTGCGTTTTGCGGGCGGCACAATAACCTTTTTGGGGAGTGGCAGGTGGCGGAAATTTATCTTGACGGGGTTACGGCACGCATCGGCAAGCATGCCCGGCTGCAGGATATCCATCTTCGCATCGGCAACGGTCAGCATTGGGCCGTGGTGGGTGCCAACGGTTCAGGGAAGTCGGCGCTGGGCAGGCTGTTGTGCGGTGAAATGGAGGTTCTCCGTGGAACCTTGCACCTCGCCGGGAAATCGGTGTGTGTCGCGTTTGAAACGGTCGACGAAATTCTTGGAATCGAGCGATACAAAGACGACACCGATTTTCTGGACCGGATAGACCAGGGTACTCCGGTGCGGGATTTTATCCTGGAGGGTCGGCCCGAAGCCGCACGGAGACTCGAAGAGCTTGTCGGGCAGCTCGGCCTGGACGGGTTGCTTGACCGTGGCATCCGCTACCTGTCCACAGGCGAAATGCGCAAGGTGTTGATCTGCCGGGCACTGTTGCAGGAGCCGGAGCTGCTGGTGCTTGACGAGCCGTTCGACGGTCTGGATAGCGCTTCCCGTGAGGTTCTGCGCGGGCTGATCACCGCCCTGACGCAACGGGGGCTTTGCATTGTGCTGCTGTTGAACCGTTTCAGTGAAATTCTCCCCTGCCTGACCCATGTGGCCTATATCCGCGACTGCCGTCTTTTCGCTTGCGGCACCCGGGAGCAGATGCTTGCATCCGGAGCGCTGCGGCGGTTGCATGCTTTTCACTACAGCTTGCCGGATCAGCTGCCGCGAGGCGACAAAAAGCAGGACTCCGACTCCTGGCCCGGGCGGGGACCGCTGATCGAAATGAAACAGGTGATGGTCCGCTATGATGGCAGATATGTCCTGAACGGTCTTGACTGGACGGTGCTGCCCGGTCAGCACTGGCAGATTTCCGGGCCCAACGGCTCGGGAAAATCGACCCTTCTGAGCCTGATTTCCGGCGACAATCCCCAGGCTTATGCCAATGACATCCGCCTGTTCGGGCGCCAACGGGGCACGGGGGAGAGCATCTGGGACATCAAGCGGCAAATCGGTCTGGTGTCCACCGCTTTCCAGGAAAGTTACCGGGTCGGGGTTACGGTCGAACTGGCCGTTGTTTCCGGGTTTTTCGACAGTATCGGGGTATATGGGCGCTACTCGCGCACGCAGCGGGACATCGCGCTGCAGTGGCTGGAGATCCTGCAGATGGCGGACAAGCGCCACGTGCCGCTGCGCGCTCTGTCCTATGGCGAGCAGCGCCTGGTCCTGCTGGCCCGTGCCATGGTCAAGATGCCGGTCCTGCTGATTCTGGACGAGCCTTGCCAGGGGCTGGACGAAGTCAACCGGGAGATGGTGCTGAAGCTGGTCGATCACCTCGGCGCGGGCGGGCATACCCAGCTTCTTTATGTGACCCACCATCCGGAAGATCGTATTCCCTGCATCCGGCACCGCATGGAGATGGTGGCGGCCGTTGGCGGCGGCTTTACAGCGCGGTTGAGCGAAGCGCCGGCCGGTCCCGTGCCGGGAAAAGCATGATTCGGGCCGATGGCCGTTTTTTCCGGGCCGCCGCTTGCCGTTCGGCAAATCCCGGGCACACTTCTTTTAGGGATCGGGCCGGTTAGCTTGGCGCTTGTTGTGCTGCTGCTTAAAAAGGGGGGACAATGTTCATGGAATCCATACGCGCATTGTTGGGTGACAGCCTGTACGAGTGGTCGCTGCAGATGGGGCATTTGCTGCAGAACCTCTGGAATTCACTGCTGGCATGGCAGATTCTGTGTCTGGTGCTGTTTGTCTGCCTGATCACTACCCGGGGCCGTCGGCCCCGGTAATCGTTACGGAACCAGGGCTTGGCAAAGCGGCTGTGCGATTCACGCAAGGCCGCCGGCATGGCACCGCTCAGGTGAATATCCGGCGGCCTTGGTGCATGCCTCGGGATTTATCCCTGCGTTTTTTCCACCCTGCACAAAAAACCGCGGTTCGATGGCGTGGCGGTAACGGGGTTGCGGCAGGAATCGTCGGTCAGGTTGTTGATGCCGTGCCGTGGATCGACTTCACCCCATCCCCAGCCGATGCAAATGGACCCGACATGCACCCGGTCGCAGAGGCGGGCCTTCATGTAAAGGCTGCCCCTGGGGGTTGTTACCCGCAGCGGGTCGCCGTTGCCGATACCGAGCCGGCAGGCGTCGTCGGGATGCAGGTCGACCACGCCTTCGTTTTCCTGGCGGCGCAGGGAGGGGATATGGTGAAACTGGGAATGGGTGTAACGACTGCTGCGCTCGCCGCTGATAGCAATGAAAGGGTATTCCCGGTGCTGATCGGCAAAGGCCAGGGCCGGGCCGAACCCGTTTTCAAAAGGGGTTGCCGGTTGGCCATGGCGCGCCAGCCGCGGGGAGTGAAATTCGACCTTGCCGGTGGGCGTTGCGAATCCGTTGCGACGGTACTTTTCGAAAGCGACAGGCTCCGTGCGGATGCCCTGCGGATGGCGGCGCAATTGCGCGGTGGTGATGCCCGCCGGTTCCAGCTGGCAGTCGATGGCCTGGTCGACGCTGTGCCAGGGGAATAATCTGTCCAGGTTAAGCCTGCGGCCGAGCTCGAACACGATTTTCCAGTCGGGCCAGCTGTCGCCGACAGGGTCGATCACCTGGTCCTGCAGGCATATCAGATTATGACGCAGGGCGGCCCGGTTGAGCTGGGTTTTTTCAAAGCATCCGCAGGCGGGCAAAACGACATCGGCCAGACGCGTGGTCTGCGTAGGGAACAGATCAATGACCACCAGACAGTCGAGTTTTTGCAACGCCTGGCGCACCCGGCGGGTGTCCGTCATGGTGACGGCCGGGTTGCCGGACTGCACGATGAGCATGCGGATCGGATAGGGCCGTTCTTCGAGGATGGCATCGATCAGGGCGGATTGCGCATGCAGCCCCCAATTGGGGTGGAAACTGCTGAACAGGGGATAGCCGCAGGTGATCGCCGGTAGCTGCGCGGGCAGCTGATCCTGGAGTTGGAGGTTGCGTGCCGGCACCGGCTGAGGCAGCAGGTCCCCGCCGGGGCGGTCGAGGTTGCCGGTCAGGGCGCGCAGCATGCAGACGGCGCGGGTGGCGTCAAAAACCTGCAGCTGCATATCCAGGCCGTTGCCATCGACGATGCAGGCGGGCGCGGTGGTGGCGTACAAGCGCGCGGCAGCGCGGATGGCGGCCGGCTCCAGCCAGGTATCCGCGGCGACAGTTTCGGCGGTGAAAGGCCGTGCGGCACGGCGCAGTTCCTCGAACCCGGTGCACCATTGCGTCACGAAGGCGCGATCATACAGCCCCTCTTCGATGATGGTGCTGATCATGGACATGGCCAGCAGACCGTCGTGGCCGGGCTTGATCTGCAGCCAGATATCGGCCATCTCCGCCAGTGGGGTGCGCAGCGGATCGACAACGATCAGGCGTGCACCCTGCCGTCTTGCCTGCTGAATGGCTTCGAAGGCCGGCGGGCAGGTGTTGCGGTCGTTTTTCCCCCAGATCAGAACGCAGCGCGCATCCTTTGTCTGGGGGATGGTCATGGCGCCGTAGGTGAAATGGTGGGCCATTTCCCTGGCGACATGGCAGACGGACCCGTTGCCGATGATATTGGGTGAACCGAAGGCCTGCATCAGGCGACTGGCATAATCCCAGGGCGCTCCCCAGTCGGCGGCCATGCCGCGCAGCCAGGCCACGGATTGGGGGCCATGACGCTGCCGGATTTTTTCCATCTGCGAGGTGACGGCGCCAAGGGCCTGGTCCCAGTCCGCTTCGCACTGCTGTCCCTTACGGTTCCGGATCAAGGGGACGGTGAGCCGCTCGGGGGCATAGGTGATTTCCACTGCCGCCAGCAGTTTGGGGCAGGAAAGTTGCTGATCGGGGGGCGCGAGTGATTTGCGCTTGACGGCGATGAGCCGGCCGTTTTCCACCTCGGCTTCCACCGGACAACAGGCCGAGCACAGGCGGCAGATGGTATCCTTTTTCATGGCGCGCTCCTTTTCGCAGGCAGGCGTTTCGGTCAGCGCCGGGCCTTGATATAGCAGCTGCGGATCAGCTCGAAATGATTGGCATGGGTACGGATTTTCCACCAGACATGTCCCCGGTTTTCCATGGACCAGCTTTTCCGCAGACCCGGCAGTTCGCCGCGCAGCAATGCTTCGATATTGTCCAGGCCCCGACCGGCAAAGGGCTGGCTGGTTTTGCCCCCCAGCCAGTGACGTTCCTCGGCGGTTTCCAGGGACCAGGAAAAGGGATCCGAAACCAGCACCTGTGCCCCCGTCGAGAGGGCTACGCGGTCCATCTCGGCCAGATGCCGCAGCGGACAGGGCAGCTTGTCGACCAGATTCAGGGAAGCCAGGCAGGAAAAAGTACTCGACCGGAACGGCAGGGCCTGGGCGTCAGCCACCAGAAATTCGACATTGTGGCCATGCCAGGCCGCAGGCAGCCGCAGGGTGGTTTCCCGGACCAGCTGCCCTTCCTCAGGCAGCAGTACCGTCCGTCCTCGTCGAATCAGCAGTTCCCGGGCGGTGCGGATAAAAGATTCGGATTTGTCGATGCCGATGACGAAATCGAACCGGTCGTGGATTTCGAAGGCAAACCTGCCGACGGCCGAACCAATGTCCAGGGCCAGGCCCTGGCCCGGCGCCATCAGTCCGGCCCAGCGGTGGTAGGCGTCGGAGGCTTCGCTGTCGCCGAGCAGGTCGCCGTAATGGCTCCAGAGGTAAGAGGCCAGTGCCCGGGGCGATTCATAACCGGTGCCGGCCTGTTTTGGCGAGGTTGCCGGTGGTTCGAGGTATGCCAGTCCGTCACGGATCGGATAGGCGTGACCGCAGGCTGGGCAGATCAGGTCGCCCTGCAGGATATCTCCCCCGCATTCCTGACGAATCTCCGGGGTGAGGGCGACTTCGGCCGGCCGGCAGGCAGGACAGATCAGAACCTTCAGCAATGGCTTTTTCATGGTTGATGCCTTCGCGAAAAAGATGGAGCAGCATAGCGGCAGACACCACAAAGCACCTGCACCAAATTCCCCTGTGTATAAAAAATACCACAAATTTCCATCATGCCTGTCGCCGGTTGCCATGCCGGCCCTCTTGACAGCTGCACGGGCCTGCCGGCATTATTTTCAACATTATGAACGAGCTGCATATATCCCATCGCACAGCCGCAACCACCGGGGTCGTCGGGCGTTTTGCACCCAGCCCCACGGGCGCGCTGCATTTTGGTTCACTGGTGACGGCGGTAGGCAGCTACTGCTTCGCCAGGCAGGCCGGAGGCCGCTGGCTGGTGCGCATGGAGGACCTGGACGGACCGCGACTGGTACCGGGGGCCGCGGACGAAATACTGCGGACCCTGGAGAGACTGGGGTTGGAGTGGGACGGTGAAATCCTGTTTCAGAGCCGTCGCGTCGAGCGCTACGAGGCTGTTTTGGACCAGTTGCGTCGAAGCGGCCATCTGTTTGCCTGTGCCTGCTCCCGCAAAGAGGTGCTGGCCAGCGCGCCCCATCGCGGCGAGGAGGGGCCGGTCTACGCCGGTACCTGTCGGGATGGCCTGCCGCCAGGGCGTCCGGCGAGAGCCTGGCGCCTGCGCGTGCCGCATTGCACGGTCGGCTTTCACGACTGCCTGAACGGCGAGTACCGGCAGTGCCTGGCGGAGGATGTCGGTGATTTTGTGTTGCGCCGGGCCGATGGCCTGTTTGCCTATCAGCTGGCGGTGGTGGTGGACGATGCCGAAAGCGGCGTTACCCAGGTGGTGCGCGGAGCCGACCTGCTCAGCAGTACGCCCCGGCAGATCTATCTGCACCATTGTCTCGGATTTGCCGTGCCCTGCTATGCGCATCTGCCGCTGGCGCTGGCGCCGGATGGCGAAAAGCTCAGCAAACGCCACGGTGCCGTGAGCCTCGACCGCGACGGCGGCGGAAATTTGATCTGCCAGGCGCTGAGGTTCCTGGGGCAAAATGTGCCGGAGGGTTTGCAAGGCGCTCAGCCTGCGGAGGTGCTGAGCTGGGCGGTGCGGCATTTCGATCGTGCGAAGGTGCCGAGGAGCAGGTAATGAATGCTGCAGAGGCCGGAGCCTGCAGTGGCTCCGGCCTCTGCAGGGATTACCAGTTGGCCGGCAGGTCGAAATAAGTGGTCAGGCCGGTGCGCAGGCTCCAGTTCTCGCTTTTGCTGATGTAGCCGACGGAGCCGCCCAGGTCCCAGGTAAAGCGTCCCAGGCGGGCCTGAATGCCGGCGCGCAGGGCACCGCGGCTGTTGAGCGAATAGGAGCCTTCCATGCCCTCGACGGACACCAGGGCGTCGAGTCGGTCTTCCAGTACCGGGATTCTTACGCCGACGCCATATTTGATCATGTCGTGCTGGCTGCTGCTGCCCGAATGCGGATTGCCGAGAATCGCCAGTCCGGTGTTGACGAACAGGCTGAACAAGGGATAATTGCGCGTGAACAGCGCTTCGATAAAGACATCCGCGTCATCGGTGCCGAAGTCGTTTTTGTCGTCGGCATTGGGCAACTTGGTGGCCAGGCGCAGGGCGATGGCCGGCAGGCGCAGCGATTCCTGCCAGATGCGGACTTTAAGACCCATCGTCAGGTCGCCGCTGCCCCATTTGTCGCCCTGGCCGTCTTCACGCAGATGCAGGTAGCTGTACAGCAGTTGGGCTTCGACGCGTTCAGCGAGACCCAGGGTAAGAGTCAGGGACGG
Organism: Syntrophotalea acetylenica; assembly: GCF_001888165.1. Lineage (NCBI taxonomy): Bacteria > Pseudomonadati > Thermodesulfobacteriota > Desulfuromonadia > Desulfuromonadales > Syntrophotaleaceae > Syntrophotalea > Syntrophotalea acetylenica. The sequence continues at coordinate 2,843,947 of NZ_CP015455.1, read as the reverse complement.
GACCTCGAAAACCCTGCGGTCGCGGTCTTCGCTCTGGAACAGATTGTGCGTGCCGTCGGCGTAGGAGAGGCCGACGCGAAGCTCGGCCCGGTTTTTGGGGAGCAACTGGCCGTCCTGCAGGCCGGTGGGTTCAAGACTGGCGGCCAGGCAGGGGCCGGAAACCATCAGCAGGCAGATACAGGCAAACAAATGTTTGCGGACAAGGGCCAAAAAGGCTTTCATGGGAGAATCCCTCCTTTGAAATTAAAAAAACCTAAATAGATGAGCAATGTAAAGGAATTTAACCCCTTCGCGAGGGTCTGTCAACAATCCCTTGACTGGAGCGCTTTTCTCTGCTCCGATGCCGCCGTGAACAAGGCAAGGCATGGTTCTTGCGGTGGCATCATGTGTTGACCTGGTCGGTGCGATCGCCTGTTTTTCCCTGGTTGGTCTGGACGGCGCTGCGCGCCGTCCGGCAGGTGCGCCGGTGGGTGGGGGAAGAGTCGTTTTTAGATGAAAAACCTATGACGAAAGGCAGGAAAGCTGCTTTTCAGGGAGGAAGGATTTATGGGGCGCACGGGATGGATGATGATACTGTTTCTGCTGACGACGATGGTATCGGTCGGCTGCTCCAGCGGCGTTTACAATGTTCCCAAGGACCAGTACCGATCTCTGGTCAAGACGCTCGGGGTTTTGCCGCTGATTGTGGATGACGGATCGTCGATCCGCCATCCCGAGGCAGCGCAGGTTATCGAGGCGCTGCGGCGGGCCAACGCCGGCAAAGAGGTGGCGCTGGTTGAACTGTTGCGCGAGAAAAAGGCCTACTTCGATGTGCGTGCGGTGCCGGGGCAGCCGGATGAACTGTTGCGCAGCATCGCCGTGTCACGCAAGGCCATGGCCGACAAGGATGGCGGTTATGTTTATCGTTTCCGCCCCGATGCGGTTGCTGAGTTGGCCCGGAGCGCGGCGGTCGATGCCCTGCTGGTGGTCGTTTTCAACGGTGCCCCGAGGCAGGAACGGCGTTGGGATCGCACCCGAATCAATTACCTGGATGCCGTCTATGATAGTATTCTGGTATCCGCGGCGGTGGTGCTGCCCACCGGGGAGATCGTCTGGGAATCCCGCAGTCCGGTCGGAGAACCCTTTTTGAACCTGCAATATCCGGATTTCGACGAGGCCTATTATAACCAGACCGATCAGGTGGCGAAAAAATATATCACGGTGCCGGGCCTGGAGCGGGCCCTGACCACACCGGACAAGAGTTGGCTCGGAAAGAGCCAGTTGCCGGTTCCCTATCACGCATTGTTCAAAAACCTGGCTTCCGGCCTCAAGCCGGGACTGCTGAATCCTTTCGGCAAGCCGGCTGACGAATGATCGTCTGGCTCTGCGGGGCGTCCTTTTTCCGAAAGGGCGCCCCGCAAAACCGAAAGGACAGTGCCTTGAAAAAGCAATTAAGCCATTGACAGTTTGTTTCAAACAAGGTAGATAGAAGCATAATCAGTTCGCTTCTTCAGGACAGAAATCCCATACCAAGATACCTTTCGGAACATCATCCCGTTAAAAAAACAGTTTGCCCGGCAACATAAAAGGAACCAGATTCCCAATATTCGGTGCAACGGCGTGTATGTCGTGTGCCGCATCCATATATAGATAAGGAAAATCGTCCCACCCTTTCTGCAGCTTTTCCAGGATCTGTAACAATCCGCGCGGTTCGGGCGATCGCGGTGACGGGCTCAGGCGGTAAATCCGCCCCATCGGAGCCGGCATGCATGACGGCCGAAGGACAGTTGTGGCCGGCGTGCATTCACAGGAGAAAAAATGAATTTAAAGGAACTTAAGGAAAAGAAGATTACCGATTTGGCGGCTATTGCCAAGGAACTCAAGCTGGACGGCGCCGCCGGTATGCGCAAGCAGGATCTGATCTTCACGATTCTCAACGCGACCGCGGAGAAAAACGGCGCCATTTTTGGTGAAGGGGTGCTGGAAATCCTGCCGGACGGCTTCGGTTTCTTGCGGGCTCCCGATGCCAACTATCTGCCTGGACCCGACGATATCTATGTGTCGCCATCGCAGATCCGGCGCTTCAACCTGCGCACTGGCGATACGGTCGCCGGACAGATACGTCCGCCCAAGGAGGGTGAGCGCTACTTCGCCCTGCTCAAGGTCGCCGAGGTCAACTTCGAAAATCCTGCCATCGCCCGGGACAAGACCCTGTTCGACAACCTGACTCCGCTCTATCCCCAGGAGCGCATCGTTCTGGAGACCACCCCGGACAATCTTTCCATGCGCGTCATGGATCTCGTGACGCCCATCGGCAAGGGCCAGCGCGGCCTCATCGTGGCGCCGCCCCGCACCGGCAAAACCATCCTGCTGCAGAACATCGCCAATTCCATAGCGGTCAATCATCCCGAAGTTTACCTCATTGTCCTGCTTATCGACGAGCGCCCCGAAGAGGTGACGGACATGCAGCGTTCCGTCAAGGGCGAGGTCATTTCCTCCACCTTCGACGAACCGGCCACGCGTCACGTGCAGGTCGCTGAAATGGTCATCGAAAAAGCCCGCCGCCTGGTGGAACACAAGCGCGACGTGGTGATTCTGCTCGACTCCATCACCCGCCTTGCCCGCGCTTATAATACGGTGGTGCCGCCGAGTGGCAAGATTCTGTCCGGCGGGGTCGATTCCAATGCCCTGCACAAACCCAAGCGCTTTTTCGGCGCGGCCCGCAATATCGAGGAGGGCGGCAGCCTGACCATTATCGCCACGGCGCTGGTCGACACCGGCAGCAAGATGGACGAGGTCATTTTCGAGGAGTTCAAGGGGACGGGCAACATGGAGGCGGTGCTTGACCGGCGTCTGGTCGACAAGCGCACCTTTCCGGCCATCGACGCCAACAAGTCCGGTACCCGCCGCGAGGAGCTGCTCGTCGGGCAGACCCAATTGCAGCGTCTGTGGTTGCTGCGCAAGGTGTTGTCCTCCATGAATGTGGTCGACAGTATGGAGTTCCTGCTGGAAAAACTGTCTGCCACCAAGACCAATGAAGAGTTTTTCGATTCCATGAATCAGTAGGGTTTTTGTTCAGAAAAGGCTTGCGATCAGCGGTCTTAAATGGTAAAAAATACGCTTTGCCTTGCAGCGCAATACGCTTTACGTTATCGCCCTGTACCAAGCCAGGGCATCAAGGAGAAAATGCCATGAAAGAAGGAATCCATCCCAAATACGAAGCGGTGGAGATCAAGTGCCACTGCGGCAATGTCATCGAAACCCGGTCGACCAAGTGTGCCGATATCCAGGTCGAGGTCTGCTCCGCCTGCCATCCGTTCTTCACCGGCAAGCAGAAACTTCTCGATACAGCCGGTCGGATTGATCGTTTCCGCAAAAAATACGCCAAAAACGATAAGTAATCGCCGGAGACGGCCCTCCGGGGCCGTTTGTTCATTGCATGCAGGCAGAAGCGGCAGGGGTCGTTTCTGCCCTGTTGCATTTGGGCCTGATGGTTGCCGGCTCGCAGTATGTGCCGCGGTTTCCATGGGCCCGGGTCGGGAAAAATATGCGCGTAAAACTGTTGACACATACTCCCGAACCCGAGCGGCTGGTGGCTGCCGCCGCCCGGCTGTGCTATTCGGCCTCTTCCGTCGAAGACCTGCTGCAGCAGGACGGTGACCGCCGGGAGGCCCTTCTCGCCAAGATTCTTGCCGTCGGTCATCTGTCTACCCTGGAGCATGTTTCCTTCACCTTTGGTGTCGAGGGGATCAGTCGCGCCTGCTCTCATCAGCTGGTGCGTCATCGCCTGGCATCCTATTCCCAGCAGAGCCAGCGCTACGTATCGCACCGGGAGCGGTTCGAGACTGTGACCCCTCCGTCCATCGCCCGGGATCCCGCCCTTGTGGAGATTTTCGAGGCCGCGATGCAGGAAATGCACCGGGTTTATGGCAGATTGATGGAGGCCGGGGTGCCTGCCGAGGATGCTCGCTTCGTGTTGCCAAACTCGGCGGCCACCAAGCTGGTTCTGACCATGAATGCCCGTGAGTTGCTGCATTTTTTCGCCTTGCGCTGCTGCCGGCGGGCCCAGTGGGAAATACGTGACCTGGCGGTGGAGATGCTGCGCCTGGCACGTGGCGCGGCGCCGCGACTGTTCGCCGGGGCCGGTCCCGGCTGCCTGCACGGCGCCTGTCCGGAAGGGGCCATGGGTTGCGGCCAGGCGGATCAGGTGCGCAGGGAATTCGCCGACCTGTAACATTCCGCCATGATCGGACCAAGGCGACAGAAAGCAAAGGTATGTTCAACAAGCTTGAAGAAGTGGAAGACCGGTTCCGTGAGGTCGAAGGGCTGCTGGCCGACCCGGCCGTGGTGTCGCAGCAGAAACGCTTTCTGGATCTGACCCGGGAGCACGCCGAGCTTCTGGAAGTGGTCGAGGCCTATCGCGACTACAAGCGCGTGGGTGAGGAGATCGAAGGCAATCGTGAATTGCTGCAGGACAGCGATCCGGAAATGCGCGATATGGCCCGGGGCGAACTGCCGCAACTGGAGGCGCGGCGGGAGGAACTGGCGAGCCAGCTCAAGGTTCTGCTGTTGCCAAAGGATCCCAATGACGACAAAAACGTCATTCTCGAGATCCGTGCCGGTACCGGCGGCGACGAAGCGGCCCTGTTTGCCGGCGATCTGTTCCGCATGTACGGCCGATTTGCCGAGACACAGGGCTGGAAGGTCGAGACCCTCAGCGTTTCCGAGTCGGAAGCGGGCGGCTTCAAGGAAGTCATCGCCATGATCAGTGGCGCCCGGGTTTATTCCCGGCTCAAGTACGAAAGCGGGACCCACCGCGTGCAGCGGGTGCCGGAAACCGAAGCGCAGGGACGAATCCATACTTCCGCCTGTACCGTGGCGGTGCTGCCCGAGGCCGAGGATGTGGATATCGATATCGATCCGGGCGATCTGCGTATCGACGTTTACCGGGCTTCCGGCGCCGGAGGGCAGCACGTCAACAAGACCGAGTCGGCGGTGCGCATTACCCATTTGCCGACGGGAGTGGTCGTTTCCTGCCAGGATGAAAAATCCCAGCACAAAAACAAGGCCAAGGCCATGAAGGTGCTCAGGTCGCGCATTCTCGACCGGATGGTTGCCGACCAGCAGGCGCAGATGGCCGCCGATCGAAAAAGCCAGGTCGGCAGCGGCGACCGCAGTCAGCGCATCCGCACCTACAATTTCCCCCAGGGGCGCTGTACCGATCATCGCATCGGTCTGACTCTTTACCGGCTGGACAGCATTATGCAGGGCAGCCTGACCGAACTCATCGAGCCCCTGACCTTGCATTATCAGAGTGAGGCGATGGCGGCCCAGGAGGCTTGAGCTTGGCGCAAACCTGGACGGTTCTCAAAATTTTGCAATGGACCGCCGATTTTTTTCGTGACAAGGGGATCGAAGGCGGCCGGCGGGATGCCGAACTGCTGCTCGGTGCCTGTCTCGGTCTGGACCGCGTTGGCCTGTACCTGCATTTTGATCGCCCCCTGGAAGCGTCCGAGCTGGCGGCATTTCGTGCTCTGCTGGTGCGCCGGGCCCGCCGGGAGCCGTTGCAGTATATCCTCGGGGAAACGGAATTCTGGTCCCTGCCACTGGCTGTTTCGCCGGCGGTATTGATCCCCCGGCAGGATACCGAGGTTCTGATCGAAGAGGCCTTGCGGGTTGCCACGGGCGGCCGTGTGCTGGATGTCGGCACCGGCAGCGGCGCGATCGCGATTGCCCTGGCCAGTGAGTGGCGCGATGCCCGGGTTGTGGCTCTCGATATCTGCCCGCGGGCTCTGCAGGTGGCTGCGGGCAACGCGCGACGCAACGGTGTCGAGGCGCATATCCGGTTTGTCGAAGCCGACCTGGCGCTGCTGCCGGAGGGGCCGTTTGATCTGATCGTGTCGAACCCGCCGTATATTCCGCGTGCCGATCTGGACGGGCTGATGCCCGAAGTCCGCGACTTCGAACCCCGCCGCGCCCTCGATGGCGGCGACGACGGGCTCGATCCTTACCGGATCCTGGCGGCTCAGGCGGCCGGCCGCCTGGCGCCCGGGGGCTGGCTGCTGGTCGAGGTCGGCATCGGCCAGGCGTGCCATGTTCAGAAACTGTTTGAAGCCGCCGGTCTGCAGGAGAGTTTCTGCCGGGCCGATTATGGCGGTGTGCCGCGGGTGGTGGGGTCGCGACGCGCCACTGGCGGGTGATTTCCGGAACCTGACGGCCCCATTGGCCGATCCTGCAAAATGAAACAAGCGCCCTCTATTTGAACAAAGGTGGTGGCGGATTTGGAAAAAATAATCGTTCATGGTGGAAACCGGCTCAAGGGTGAGGTCCGGGTCAGCGGCGCTAAAAATGCCGCGCTGCCTTTGCTGTTCGCAACCTTGCTCGGTTCCGGACGGCATCAGCTCGAAAATGTCCCGGATCTGCGGGATATCGGCACCGCCGAAAAACTGCTGACCATCCTCGGAGCCGAAGTGACTCGGGACGAAGGTGTGTTCGCGGTCGATGCGACGCGGATTCAGAGCGTCGAGGCACCTTACGATCTGGTCCGCACCATGCGCGCATCGGTGCTGGTGCTCGGGCCGTTGCTGGCACGGCTGGGTCATGCCCGCGTCAGTCTGCCCGGGGGCTGCGCCATCGGTGCCCGCCCCATCAATCTCCATCTCAAGGGTTTCGAGGCCATGGGCGCTCGCATCGATCTCGACCATGGTTACGTGGAGGCCCGCGCCAAGCGTTTGCAGGGCGCCAACATCTATTTCGATTTTCCCACTGTCGGCGGTACCGAAAATCTGCTGATGGCGGCTTGCCTGGCGCGCGGAACGACGGTTCTCGAAAATGCCGCCTGCGAGCCTGAAATCGTTGACCTGGCCGCCGCGCTGACGGCCATGGGGGCCCGTATCGAAGGGGCCGGCACCGATCGCATCATCATTGAAGGGGTCGATGATCTGCAGCCGCTGCGCCATACCGTCATGCCCGACCGCATCGAGGCGGGCACCTTTATGGTTGCCGCTGCCATGACCCGGGGTGACGTGCGTTTGCTGGGGGCGAGGCAAGCCGATCTCGAGGCGCTTGTCAGCAAACTGCAGGAGGCTGGCGCCGAAATCAGCATCGAAGATCATGTCTTGCGTGTGCAGGGCCCGCGACGCATTGCTCCCGTCGATATCAAAACCGGTCCGCACCCCGGCTTCCCGACGGATATGCAGGCGCAGTTCATGGCGTTGATGAGCATCGCCGACGGCACCAGCGTGATAACCGAAAACGTGTTTGAGAACCGCTTCATGCATGTATGCGAATTGCAGCGGCTCGGCGCCGATATCGCCATCGATGGCAAAATGGCAAAGATCAACGGTGTCAAGGGATTGCTTGGCGCCCCGGTCATGGCTACCGATCTGCGGGCCAGCGCCTGTCTGGTGCTGGCCGGCCTGTCCGCGGAAAATACCACGACCGTGTCGCGCATTTACCATCTCGACCGTGGATACGAACGCATCGAGGACAAGTTCCGCGCTCTCGGTGCGCGGATTGAACGGGTAAAGGCGTAACTGCTGTCCGTTGTCCCTGGTCCGTGGTTCGTCGCAAAAGACCATGCCGCTGCTCGATGATGAAACATCGTCCGCGGTAAATTGTCTGCCGGCACCTCGATCGCGACAGTGGACGACGAACCATGGACAACTGACAAAGGACGAATGAATTATGAGCGATTACATAACGTTTGCCCTGCCCAAGGGGCGCATCATGCAGGACTCCATGGAGTTGTTCGCCAAAATCGGCATCACCTGCCCTGAAATGCAGGGCGATAGCCGCAAACTGGTGTTCGAGAATCCCGAGACCAAATTCCGCTTCATGGCGGTGCGGGCCACCGATGTGCCGACCTATGTCGAATACGGTTGTGCCGATCTCGGGGTGGTGGGCAAGGATACCCTGCTGGAGCAGGGCAAGGACCTCTACGAGCCTCTCGATCTGAAGTTCGGCTATTGCCGTCTGGTGGTGGCCGAGCCCGGAGAGCTGTTGCGCGATGAGGATCCTGCCAGTTGGTCCAATATCCGCGTGGCGACCAAGTATCCCAATGTCACCGAGCGGTTTTTCGCCGGGCGCGGCGTGCAGGTCGAACTCATCAAGCTTTACGGCTCTATCGAACTGGCGCCCCTCGTCGGTTTGGCGGAGCGTATCGTCGATCTGGTTTCGACGGGAGCGACCATGCGTGAAAACGGTCTGGTGGAAGTGGAGACCATTGCCGAAATCACCAGTCGCCTGATCGTGAACCGCGCCAGCCTCAAGACCAAGCATCAGCGTATTACCCGCATTATCCAGGATCTGGAAAAGGTTCTGGCAGCGGAATCCGCCAACGGTTGAGGAGCGAGCCATGATGCGATTGCTGTCATTTGACGATGCCGGATTCGAATCCGCCCTCGGTGCGATTGTCGCGCGGGGGAAAAGCCCCCCGAGGGGGTCGAGGAGACCGTGCGGGAAATTCTGGAGGCGGTACGGTTGCGCAAAGATGCAGCGCTGCTCGAATATACCGCCCGTTTCGACGGCATGAATCTTACCCCCGCCGGGCTGGAAGTTTCACCCGCCGAGATCGACGCGGCGCTGGCCGCTGTCGACACGGTATCGCTGCAGGCGCTGCAACTGGCCGCCGATCGTATCGCTGCCTTCCATCGTCGCCAGAAAACCGAAACATGGTTGACCACCGACGAGCAGGACGTCGTGCTGGGCCAGATGGTGCAGCCCCTGGAACGGGTCGGGATCTATGTGCCTGGCGGTAAGGCCAGTTACCCCTCCTCGGTACTGATGAACGCCATTCCCGCCAAGGTTGCCGGCGTGGAAGAGGTTGTCATGGTGGTGCCGATGCCGCGCGGGGAAGTCAATCCCCATGTGCTGGCGGCGGCGCATCTGGCCGGCGTCGACCGTATTTTTAAAATCGGTGGCGCCCAGGCGGTTGCCGCGCTGGCCTACGGCACCGAGACCGTACCGCGGGTCGACAAGATCACCGGCCCGGGTAACATCTATGTCGCCACTGCTAAAAAAATGGTATTCGGCCAGGTCGACATCGACATGATCGCCGGGCCGAGCGAAATACTGGTGATCAATGACGGCAGCGGCAGCCCGGAGCATATTGCCGTCGACCTGCTGTCCCAGGCCGAGCACGACGAATTGGCGGCCGCTATTCTGGTGACCACCGATGCCGGTTTCGGCCGCCGTGTGCAGCAGGCCGTGGAGGAGCATCTGTCCACCCTGCAGCGGGCCGCCATCGCGCGCCGTTCCATCGAAGATTTCGGCGCCATCCTGATCGCCAGGGATCTGGACGAAGCGGTGGCGCTGAGCAACCGCATCGCTCCGGAGCATCTGGAGTTGGCGGTAAGCGATGCCTTTTCCCTGCTGCCGAAAATCCGCCATGCGGGCGCCATTTTTATGGGGCACCACTGCCCCGAAGCGGCAGGCGATTATCTGGCCGGCCCCAACCATACCCTGCCGACCGGCGGCACGGCGCGTTTCTTCTCGCCACTGGGCGTGGACGACTTCGTCAAGAAATCGAGCATTATCTCTTTTTCCCGGGCGGGGCTGCGGCGGCTGGGTCCAGCCATCGTGCATCTGGCCGGGTTGGAGGGGCTCGAAGCCCATGGGCGTTCGGTCAGCATTCGCCTCAGCGATCTCTAGTTCCCGTCCTTGTGGGCGGGCCTTTCACAGCCTGTGTCAACCATCTGCTGGCAAGGGGGTTAGCCATGTCTCGCAGCGCCACCATCGATCGACAGACCGGGGAGACCAACATCCATTTGAGCCTGACCCTCGACGGCCGGGGGGAAAGCCGTATCGACACGCCGGTTCCCTTTATGAACCACATGCTGACGTTGCTGTCCCGTCACGGTTTTTTCGACCTGACGGTTGCGGCCGAAGGCGATATCGAGGTCGACGACCACCACTCGGTGGAAGACCTGGGGATCTGTCTCGGGCAGGCGTTCGCCGCGGCCCTCGGCGATAAACGGGGCATCCGCCGTTACGGTGCCGCGACTGTCCCCATGGACGAGACCCTGGCCTCGGTGTGCCTCGATTTTTCGGGACGGGCCTGCCTGGTCTACAACATGGATCTTCCCAAAGCCAAGCTCGGTACCTTCGACGTGGAACTGGTCGAGGAGTTTTTTACCGCATTCTGTAACCACGCCGGGGCCAACGTGCACGTCAATCTGGTCTACGGCCGTAATCTGCACCACATGATCGAAGGCGTTTTCAAGGCCTTCGCGCGGGCATTGGACGAGGCTACCGGTGTCGATCCCCGCATCGAAGGGGTGCTGTCCACCAAAGGAAAGCTGTAACGGATGATTGTGATTGTCGATTACGGGATGGGCAATCTGCGCAGCGTGCAGAAAGGCTTCGAAAAGGTCGGCTTCGAGGCCCGGGTGACGGACGATCCGGCGGTCGTGGCCAGGGCCGACAGGCTGGTGCTGCCCGGCGTAGGCGCGTTTCGCGATTGCATGGACCAATTAACCAGCGGCGGCTTCGTCGAGCCGATTCTGCGGCATGTGGAATCCGGTCGGCCGTTCCTCGGCATCTGTCTGGGGCTGCAGTTGCTGTTTACCGAAAGCGAGGAGTTCGGCCATCACAAGGGGTTGAACATCGTCCCCGGACGGGTGGTGCGCTTCCCGGGGACATGCGCTGCCGAAGCGAGGTGCTCAAGGTGCCGCACATGGGCTGGAACCAGATCGATATCCGCCGTCCGGCCCCTATTTTCAACGGGATCGAAAACGGCGAGTCGGTCTATTTCGTGCATTCCTATTATGTCGTGCCCGAGGATGACTCGGTGGTTGCCGCAACCACCGACTACGGTCGCACCTTTTGTACCGCCATCTGGCGGGACAACCTCATGGCGACCCAGTTTCACCCCGAAAAGAGCCAGCGGGTCGGCTTGAAAATCCTCAAAAACTTCGGAGAGTTATAATGATTGTCATCCCGGCTATCGATTTGAAGGAAGGGCGCTGCGTACGTCTCGAGCAGGGCCTTATGGAGAAGGATACGGTCTACAGCGACGATCCCGGCGCCCAGGCCCGCAGCTGGCAGGAGCAGGGCGGCGAATTGCTGCACATCGTCGATCTCGACGGCGCTTTTGCCGGCGTGCCGCGCAATCGTGACGCTATTCGCGCCATTGTCGACGCGGTTTCCATCCCCACCGAACTGGGAGGAGGGATCCGCGACCTGGCGACCATCGAGGCCTACCTGAAGCTCGGTATCGATCGGGTGATCCTCGGCACGGTCGCCAAGGAAAACCCGGATCTGGTGCGCGAGGCCTGCCGCCTGTTTTCCGGGCACATTGTGGTCGGCATCGATGCCCGCGACGGCTTGGTGGCGGTGCGCGGCTGGGCCGACGTGACCGAAAAACTGGCCAGCGAACTGGCCAGGGAGATGGAGGGCTTCGGCGTCGAGGCGATCATTTATACCGATATCTCCCGCGACGGCATGATGGGCGGTCCCAATCTGGAGGCGACCCGCGCCCTGGCCGAATCGATTGAGATCCCCGTTATCGCATCCGGGGGCGTGTCCTGTCTCGACGATATCGCGCGCCTGATGACCATTGAAAAGTACGGCGTGAGCGGCGTGATTACCGGCAAGGCTCTCTACACCGGCAGCCTCGATCTGCGCGAAGCCGTGGCGCTGACCAAGGGTAAAGCCTGATTCCGCGCCGATTTTGAGGATTCCGACAAAGCCTGCAATTTTGATCTTTGCCTATAAATTGAATCTTTACCGTGGAGAGCGCTGAGTCCACGGAGACGGGTCTTTGGTTTGAATGCTTCCTTTGCGACCTCAGTGGTCTCCGCGGTGCAAAATCCGGTTTTTCCCGGTTTTTGATCCAATTAATTAACTCGCAGCCCTTGTAATCGGGCCGCGGCGTTCTTATCTTGTGAAGGGCGAGTCATGCTGACGAAACGTATTATCCCCTGTCTCGATGTCAAGGACGGGCGGGTGGTCAAGGGAGTGCAGTTCCTCGAACTGCGCGATGCCGGCGACCCGGTTGAGGCCGCCGAAGCCTACGATGCCCAGGGCGCCGACGAACTGACCTTTCTCGACATCACCGCCTCCAGCGACAAGCGCAATATCATTCTCGATGTGGTGGCGCGCACCGCGGAGCGGGTGTTCATGCCCCTGACCGTCGGTGGCGGCATCCGTACCATCGACGATATCCGCAACCTGCTCAACGCCGGGGCCGACAAGGTATCCATCAATACGGAAGCGGTCAACAACCCCGCCTTCGTCAAGGAGGCGGCAGAGCGTTTCGGATCCCAATGCATCGTGGTGGCCATCGATGCCCGACGCGTTGCCGGCAGCGATCCGCAGCGCTGGGAAGTCTATATTCATGGTGGCCGCACGCCGACCGGCATCGATGCCATGGAGTGGGCGATGCGCATGGAGGCTTACGGCGCCGGCGAAATCCTGCTGACGTCCATGGACAAGGACGGCACCAAGGACGGCTACGATATTCCTCTGACCCGTGGCATCAGCGATCTGGTGAGTATCCCGGTCATCGCCTCCGGGGGCGTCGGCAATCTGGAGCATATCCATCAGGGACTGACCGAAGGCGGTGCCAGTGCTGCCCTCGCCGCCAGTATTTTTCACTTCCGCGAGTACACGATCCGCGAATGCAAGGAATATCTGCAGCAGCGCGGCGTGGCGGCGCGGCTGTAAGTGGGCGCTACGGCCGGGAGACAGAACCATGACCGATCAGAACAACATCACCTACGATGCCGCAGGACTCATCCCCGCGGTGGTGCGCTGCGCCGCCAGCGGCGAAGTGCTGATGCTTTCGCAGCTCAATGACCAGGCCCTGCGGCTGAGCCTGGAAACCGGCCTGCTGCATCGCTACTCGCGTTCCAGAAAGGCGCTGGTGGGTCCCGATGCCGGCAACGCCCAGCGGGTGAAGGAGATCCGCCTGAGCTGCTCCGGTGACAGCCTGCTGGTGTCGGTGGAGCAGGATGGCGAATCGCGCCATTGTTTCAAGACCGTGATTTTCGGACAGCAAGGCTCTCTGGCCGCGCCCCGGGGCGATATCCTGGAGCAGGTTTACCGGGTGGTGCTGGAGCGACGCGACAACCCGTCGCAGAAGTCCTATGTGGCTTCCCTGTTTGCCAAGGGCCTTGACAAGATTCTCGGCAAAATCGGCGAGGAAGCCACCGAGACCGCGGTGGCCGGCAAGGGTGGCAGCGCCGACGAAGTGGTTTACGAAGTCGCCGATCTGTTTTTTCACGTACTGGTACTGCTCGGTTATTACGATTTGCCGCCGGAGCGCGTCTATGCCGAATTGCGGCGGCGGTTCGGCCTGTCCGGCATCGAGGAAAAGGCCAGCCGCAAGGGGTGAAACACATCTTGCGCGCGGGCCGTGGCGGCAGGTGTGTGAGTCGAGGTCCCGAAATTGCCGGTTTCCGTTGACGTTTTTCATAAAAGGTGGGTCAGCATGAGTCTCAAACAACAGCTTAGCGATGCCATGAAATCAGCCATGAAGGCCAAGGACAGTCTGCGTCTCACAACCGTGCGCATGGTACTGGCGGCGGTCAAAAACCGCGAGATCGAGCAGCGCGGCGAGCTGGCCGACGAAGAGGTGGTCGGTGTCCTGTCTTCCCTGGTCAAACAGCGCAAGGAGTCGGTGCAGCTTTACAGGGAAGGCGGCCGCGCCGAATTGGCCGAAAAGGAAGAAGCCGAGTTGGCCATTCTGCAGGAATTCCTGCCGGCACCCCTCGCTGTTGAGGAAATCGCCTCCCTGATCGAACGGGCAGTGGCCGAGACCGGAGCCGCAGGCCCCCGCGACATGGGCAAGGTGATGAAGATCGTTTCCGCCGAAACCCGCGGCCGCGCCGACGGCAAGCTGGTCAGCGACATGGTCAGGGAGCGCCTCGCCCACGGATAATGCCTATGGAGGGTGTCGCATGAATGTTGTCGATATGGCCATACTCGCCGTTCTGGGCCTGTTCCTCGTCAAGGGGCTGGTGCGGGGCCTGCTCAAGGAACTCTGTTCCCTGCTCGGCCTGTTCGGCGGGTTGGCGGTCGCCATGCGGTTTCATCCCTACCTGGCTGAAGGCTTGCTCAAAACCTTTTCCATGCCGCGTCAGCTGGGCGTGATTATCGCGTTTGTCGCCCTGTTTTTACTGACGGCCTTGATTTTTGCGATAATCGGGTTTATTCTGTCACGTTTCGTCAAGTTGCTTTTTCTCGGAGGCTTCAACAGGGTTGCCGGTGGCCTGTTCGGACTGCTGCAGGGTGGAGCGATATTGATTCTGGTTCTGTACGGGCTGAGTCGCAGCCCGCTTCCCGAATCCGTGCAAAAACCCATGCTTCAGTCACGTCTGGCGCCGCCCCTTGTTGAAATGGGCGCCTCCCTGTTCCGCTACGGCGGGCCGGCCGATTCCGCGTCGGGAAGCGAGTCCTGAAACATTATGCAGGTCCATGGAGTTGATGAGCGAAGAAACCCTGCGGGTTCTCGAATACGATAAAGTTGTCCGACTGCTGGCCGGCCATGCCGTCACCGAGCCGGGACAGGAGCGGATTCTGGCTCTGCATCCGCTCGATAATCCGGCCCAGGTGATCGAAGCGCTGGCGGAGGTTGCCGAAATGGCGGCGCTTGTCGAGCAGCAGGGACGTCCACCCCTGGGTGGTTGTCGTGATCTGCGCCGCAGTTTGCGACGGCTGCATGCGGACGGCAGCTGGCTGCCGGCCGAAGATCTGCTGGCCGTACTGTCTTCAGTGGAAGCCGCGGCTGCTTGCCGTGGCTATTTTGCCGGGCAGTCCCGTGCTCCGAAACTGGGGCTGCTGGCTGCGGGGCTGGCGGCCTGCAACGCTCTGCAGCGGGAAATCCGCGCCAGTATCGGTAGTCACGGTGAAATTCTGGATAGCGCTTCCTTCGAACTCGGCGATCTGCGCCAGTCATCTCGGCAGTTGCGTGCCCGCATTCGCCGCAAACTCGAAGACATGCTGCATGCCGAAGCATTCAACGGCGTTTTTCAGGATACCATCGTCACCGAGCGCAACGGCCGTTATGTAGTACCGGTGCGTGCCGATCACCGTGGCCGCATCAAGGGGCTGATTCACGACGAGTCGGCCAGCGGACAGACCCTGTTTGTCGAACCGAACAGCGTGCTGGAGTGGAACAACGAACTGCAGGCGCTGCAGCGCGCCGAACAGCGGGAAGAAGAGCGCATTCTGCGGCGCCTGTCCGCCCTGGTGCGGGATCAGCGTGGGCCGCTGGAACACAACCAGAACTTGCTGGCGCTCTTCGATCTGCGGGGGGCGGCCGCCAGGTTCGGGCAGATGTGCGGCGCGGTCGTACCGCAAATCGTCGACCAGCCGCTGCTCGACCTGCGTGCCGCGCGGCATCCGTTACTGATGATCGGGCCGCATGGGGAGATCGATGCGGCCAGGGCTGTTCCGGTTGATCTGAAGCTCGGCCGGGATCGTCAGGTTCTGGTGATCAGCGGACCCAACACCGGTGGCAAGAGTGTTGCCCTGAAAACCATCGGTCTTCTGGTGCTCATGGTGCGCTCCGGCCTGCCGGTTCCCTGCGATGCGGACAGCCGGCTGTTTCTGTTTTCGTCGGTGCATGCCGATATTGGCGACGAGCAGAGTATCGAGCAGCAGCTTTCCACTTTTTCCGGGCATCTTGCCCGCCTGCGCCGGATTCTCGAGGCGGCGGGTCCCGGTACCCTGGTGTTGCTGGACGAGCTCGGTACAGGCACCGATCCCGCCGAGGGCGGTGCTCTGGCCATGGCCATCCTGGACCATCTGCGGAATGCGGGGGTGCGTGCGGTGGCCACGACCCATCTGAACCTGATCAAAGGCTATGCCGCCACCCGGGACGGCGTGGAAAATGCAGCGGTTGAATTCGATCCTGTCACGCTGCGGCCGACCTATCGATTGCATTACGGCATCCCCGGTGCCAGCCAGGCCTTTACCATCGCCCGTCGTCTCGGTTTGCCTGACGAAATCATGCGGTGCGCCGAGGATTACCTCGGAGACGGCGAAAAGGCCGGGCTGGAGCTGATGGAAAGGATCAATGCCCGGCAGCACGCCCTCGAACAGGAACTGGCCGAAGCCCGAAAATTGCGGGCGCGAGCCGAGCAGGAGCGGGCGCGGCGCAAAAAACTGCTGGATGATTTCGAGGCACAACGGCAGGCGCTGCTGGAAAAAGCCCGGCGTCGCGGCGATCAGCTGGTGCGCGATGCCGAACGCAAGATCAGGGATTTGCTGCAGCAGGCCCGGGAAACCGGACAGCAGGTGCCAGAGCAGGCCCGGCTGACCACCGAGATGCGCGCCGTGCGCGATGATCTGCATCGGGCGCAACCCGTGCCGCCGCACCGGGACCGTGCCCCGAAGTCGGTGACCGTCGGAGAGCTGGTACGCATCCCCACACTGCGCGCCGAAGGCGAAGTGGTGCGGGTACAGGGCGACGCCATCGAGATGACCGTGCAGGGCAAAAAGCTGCGCCTGCCGCTGGCGTCGCTGGAGGCCTTTCGTCCACGGCGGTTCGCGGTTCGTCAGAGTGGCGGCGCGGTGCGCGGCAGGGTGCAGCGTGACGCCTTCAGCCCGCGTCTGATGCTGGTCGGCAAGCGGGTCGACGAGGCTTTGCCGCTGCTGGAGCGGTTTGTGGATGATGCTCTGCTGCATGGCATGCCGGAACTGGAAATCGTGCACGGCTCCGGTGAAGGGGTGCTGCGCAAGGTGGTGCGGGAATTTCTCGCCGAACATCGCGAAGTGGCGGGATTCCATGCGGCGGACGTCGGGCAGGGCGGCGACAACGTGACGCTGGTGCAGTTGAGAAAGACATGACGGGCAGAATCGCGGAGGACAAGGTTGAGCAAATCCGCACGCGGGCCGATATCGTCGAGGTGATCTCGGATTACGTTTCGCTGAAACGTTCCGGCCGCAATCACGTCGGCCTGTGTCCGTTTCATGCGGAAAAGACGCCGTCTTTCAACGTCAATGCCGACCGGCAGATTTATCATTGTTTCGGTTGCGGTGTCGGCGGCGACGTGTTTGCCTTCCTGATGAATATCGAGGGTCTGAATTTCCCTGACGCCGTGCGGCGTCTCGGCGAACGTTACGGGATCGAGGTCGAGGAAGAGCAGGTTACTCCGGAGGAGGAGCGGCGGCGCGAAGAACGTGAACGGATGTTGCGGGTCGTTGAAGTGGCCTGTGATTTTTACCATCGGCTGCTGGTGGAAGATCCCCAGGGCAAGCCGGCCCGTGACTATTTGCGCCAGCGCGGATTCGATGGCGAGTTGGCCCGGCAGTTCCGCCTCGGATGGGCGCCCGGGGGTGGGAAGCGCTGGCGAAGCACCTGCGAGCGAAGGGTTTTGATCCGGTCTGGGCACGGGACCGGATCGGTCTGATCCGTGCCAGTCATGAACAGGGACGAGGCGATTACGATCTGTTCCGGGCCCGGCTGCTGTTTCCGATTTTCGACGAGCGAGGTCGGGCCGTGGCCTTCGGCGGACGTCTTCTGCAGGGCAGCGGGCCCAAATATATCAATTCCCCCGAATCGCCTATTTACCATAAAAGCCGGGTCCTGTACGGACTCTGCCAGGCGCGGGACGCCATGCGCCAAAGCGGTGACGCTATCGTGGTGGAGGGCTATTTCGATCAGATGGCCCTGTATCGGGCGGGGTTCTGCAATGCCGTGGCCACCTGCGGTACGGCTCTGACCGCGGAGCATGTACGGTTGCTCAAGCGTTTCGCCGACCGTGTGCTGCTATTGTTTGATCAGGATGATGCCGGTCGCAAGGCGACCGTTCGCGCCATGGACGTGCTGGTGCCCGAAGGGCTTCAGACCATGGTGGTGACCCTGGATGCCGGTGAGGATCCTGATTCCTTTCTGTGCAAGCACGATGCGGATGACATGCGCGAACGGCTGGCGGCGGCACGTCCGGCGCTGGAAATGTTCATGGCCCAGACCCTGGAGGAGCACGGGGCCGGGATCGAAAACCGGGCCAGGGCGGTGGAAAAGATTCTCGCCAGACTGCGACTGTTGCCGGGCGACATCGAAAGGGACCTTTATCTGAAGGAGCTGGCCTCCCGAACCGGGCTGGATGAAGCGCTGCTGCGTCGCAAGGTGCGACCCGTGGCGCAGCCCAGCGTGCCGCCGCGCGTCTCAGTGGTCACCGCGCGGCCACCGGCGGCGGTAGATTCCCGGGCGGTTGCGGCGGCGCCGAGCGTGGCGCTCAAGGCGCAGCGGATTCTGCTGCGGCTGCTGCTCAGTTACGAGGTGGCCCGGGACGAAGCCCGGCGCATCGGGATCGATGAGTTGTTCGATGCGGGGGATATGCACCTGCTTGCCGAACGGGCCGTCGCCCTTCCGGCGGAAAACGCTCCGCTCGAGGAAAAAATGCGAATTGATGACCTGGACGCGACCCAGCAGGGGCTGCTTTCGGGTATCCTGATAGAAGACGAAGGACTGTATGCGGAAAATTCCGACGAGCTTTTCCAGCAGTGCCGCGAAACGGTGAAGAAAGAGCGCATGAAGCAGCGGTTACAGCAACTGCAGGGGCTGATGCGCGAGGCCGAAAGAGGTCAGGATTTCAGTGGACTGGCAAACTGGCAGCGTGAATTTCAGGAATTGACGCGCAGACTCAAAGGGTAATTTTCCAAATCGGTACTTAACAAACCGATGACTTCCAATATTTGCAGGAAGTCCAGAGGAGAACATCGAGAATGGCCAAGAAGCATGGCATGGAAGAAGTGCAGCAGCTTATCGATATGGGCAAGGAAAAAGGTTACCTTACCTATGATGAGGTGAACGATTATCTTCCGGAAAGCGTTGTTTCTTCCGACCAGCTGGACGATGTCATGAGCCTGTTCGGGGAAATGGACATCGAGGTGGTCGATTCGGAGCAAAAGGTGTCTCTGCCCCAGACCCAGGGGGAAGGTGATGAAGAAGGCGGCGAATCCGGAGAGGAAGAGGAAACCGAATACGAAGCCGGGACCCTGGGACGGACCAGCGATCCGGTGCGCATGTATCTGCGCGAGATGGGACAGGTTTCCCTGTTGACCCGTGAGGGCGAAGTCGAGATTGCCAAGCGCATCGAGGAAGGTGAGGCGCTGGTTGCCAGGGTGATCATGAAGACGCCCATCGCCTTTCGCGAAGTGATCCGCCTGGGTGAAAAACTCGCCAGGGAACAGATTGGCGTGGCCGAGATCACCAAGGAGTACGAAGAGGAAGAGGGCGCCGATGCCGAAGGGGTGCAGCGGGAGCGCATTCTGGGGCTGGTGGAAAAGATCCGTCAGCATAACGAGCAGCTCATGGAGCTGCGCCAGCGGCTGGCTGACTGTGGGGACCGTCAGCAACGCAACGCACTGCGTACCCAGATCGGAGATATCAAGCTCGTCATCAGCGAGTTGATGCGTGAAATCCGCCTGAAGGACTTTCAGGTTGACAAGATTGTCGACCGACTCAAGGAGATGGCGCAGCAGGTCAAGAAAGGACTTTCCGAGGTGCAGGCCTGCGAGGATGAGCTTAAGCAGCCTCACAAGGAAATCAAGCGGTTGCTGCGGCGCATGCGCAAAAGCGACGAGGAAGCGCACCGCATCTCGCAGGAGCTGAATGTCCCCGTCGATACCCTGCTTTCGGTGGAAAAGCGTCTCAAGGGCGCGCAGCGCAAGTTCAACCGTGTCGAGGAGGAATCAGGTTTCGCACCGGAGGAGCTGCTGGAGTCCCTCAAGGAAGTGCAGAAGGGCGAGTGGCGCGCCAAGGCGGCCAAGAGCGAACTGGTCGAGGCCAACTTGCGGCTGGTGGTTTCCATCGCCAAGAAATACACCAATCGCGGCTTGCAGTTTCTGGATCTGATTCAGGAAGGCAACATCGGCCTGATGAAAGCCGTCGACAAGTTCGAATATCAGCGCGGTTACAAATTTTCCACCTATGCGACCTGGTGGATCAGGCAGGCCATTACCCGCGCCATTGCCGATCAGGCGCGCACCATCCGCATCCCGGTGCATATGATTGAAACCATCAACAAACTGATCCGTACCAGCCGTCAACTGGTGCAGGAGATGGGGCGTGAACCGGTGCCCGAGGAAATTGCCGAGCGCATGGAATTGCCGCTGGAAAAGGTGCGGCGGGTTCTCAAGATCGCCAAGGAGCCGATCAGCCTCGAAACGCCCATCGGTGAGGAAGAGGATTCTTCCCTGGGGGATTTTATCGAGGACAAGGGCGTGGTGTCGCCGCTGGAGGCGGTCATCAAGAGCAACCTGTCGGATCAGACGGCGCGGGTGCTGGCATCGCTGACACCGCGGGAAGAGAAGGTTCTGCGCATGCGCTTCGGTATCGGCGAAAAATCCGATCATACCCTGGAAGAGGTCGGGCAGGACTTCGCCGTTACCCGTGAACGCATTCGCCAGATCGAGGCCAAGGCGCTGCGCAAACTGCGTCACCCCAGCCGCGCCAAGCGGCTGAAGAGTTTCGTGGAAACCACTTGACACGATGAATCCGAAATTTTAAACTGATGGACTGTTCCGGGCCTATAGCTCAGTTGGTAGAGCCACCGGCTCATAACCGGTTGGTCCCAGGTTCGAATCCTGGTGGGCCCACCACTCGGATGGGTGATGAGGCGAGAACTCACGAATACATACAGTACCACCCCTGCTACCGAAGAGTGCAACGATAGAGTTGCACTCTTCTTTTTTCAAACTGGCTGCTTATGAAGGAATGCACCGTTCGCGTACAAGATCTGCTTGGCTTGCTGAACCGCCTGTATCCGCCGGCTTTGGCCGAAAGCTGGGACAATGTCGGCCTGCAGGCCGGGGATCCCGCAGCCCCGGTGCGTCGCGTCCTGGTCTGTCTGGATGTCTGTGAAGCGGCTCTGGATCGGGCGTTGCAGGCCGGAGTCCAGGTCATTGTCAGCCACCACCCGGCGATCTTCCAGCCCTTGAAACGCATCAGCGCCGCCGATGAAACCGGGCGCCTGCTGATGCGGGCGATTCGTGAAGGGGTTGCCATTATCAGCGCCCACACCAATCTCGATTGCGCGACAAACGGTCTCAACGATTGGCTCGCTGCGATTCTCGGCATCGAAAAAACCACGCCGCTGAAAGCCTGCGGCGGCACCCTGTTCAAGCTCGCGGTTTACGTTCCCAGAGGCTACGAGGAACGGGTGGCCTCGGCGCTTTTCGAGGCCGGCGCCGGAACCGTCGGCGATTACGACCGCTGTTCCTTCCGCGTTGATGGCACCGGCACTTTTCGCTCCGGACAGGACTGCCGGCCATTTATCGGCCAACCGGGCAGCATGGAGCAGGTCGCCGAGGTTCGCATCGAAACCGTTCTGACGCCCGAGGTGCAGGCCCGTGCCATTCAGCGCATGCTCAAGGCCCATCCCTACGAGGAGGTGGCCTACGATCTGGTGCCGCTGGCCAACCAGCGCCCGGATGTCGGACTCGGTCGCATCGGTTATCTGGCGGGTTCCGCCACCCTCGGCAGCTTTGCCCGGAATGTCAAGCTCGGCCTGGGGGTTCCGCATCTTCGTGTTGTCGGAGATTTGGAGCAACAGGTGGCCAAGGTTGCCGTGTGCGGAGGCAGCGGCGCTTCTCTGCTGGGTGAAGCCGTCCGGCAGGGCGCCGATGTGCTGGTCACCGGTGACGTGAAATACCACGAGGCGCTCGTGGCCCGTTCCGGCAGGGTGGCACTGATCGATGCCGGCCATTTCGGTACGGAACATATCATGGTCAAGCACCTGGCCGCAGCGTTGCGCGAGGCCGCTGCGGAACGGCGCATGACCGTGGAATTCGAAGAACTCGGGGGGAGCAGGATCCGTTTGTTACGGTCTGATCCCCCCTTTTTATTGGTAGACGGCAGTAAAAAAGGTATTACCGGAGAACCAGGGAGGCAACAACGTGCACGAACAAATAGAACTTCTCAGGGCTTTGCAGGAACTCGACCGTGAATTGAATGGCATCCGTCAGGAACGCCGCAACCTGGAGAAGGAACAAGCGGATCTGGAAAGTGAAAAGCTGCGCATACAGGCCATGGTGGATAGCCTGGATGAGGAGATAAGCGGCTTTCAGAGCCAGATAGAAGAACTTCATCAGGGGTTGGCTCAGGAAGATGTCCACGTCAGGCGCTCAGAAGACCGGTTGCCGGAGATCAAAACCCAGAAGGAATATCTGGCGGTGCTCAAGGAGATCGATGCCACCAAAAAGATGACCAAGGATCTGACCGCGCAATGCGATGAAAAATTGGCTCGCATCGCCGATCTCCAGGCTGAAAAAGAGGAAAAGCTCGGTCAGCTGGAAGAACTCAAGGCCCGCTCCGAGGCGCGCGGTAATGAGATTACCGAAGCTCTCGGCGCCTGTGATAAAATGCTTGAGGAAAAGGCCGGTCAGCGCAGCACGCATTTCGATCCGCTCCCCAAGCAACTTCAGAAGCGCTATGCCCTGCTTATGGAGCGGCGTGGCGGAGTGGCTGTTGTGGAAGCGCGTGACGGCAACTGCACCGGCTGTCACATGCACCTGCCGCCGCAGCTGTTCAACAGCCTGTTCCTGGAGCCGCAGATTCAGAGTTGCCCCCATTGCAACCGGCTGCTGTTCGTGACCGGGCGAGAAGACTGACAATTACCATGGGATGGTCAAAGAAAGCCAGGTGATCGCCGGCCTGCCCCGCTGAGGCGGAGGTGGGCGGGAGGAAAGTCCGGGCTCCGCAGGGCAGGATGGTTCCTAACGGGAACCGGGGGCGACCCCAGGGAAAGTGCCACAGAAAGTAAACCGCCCGCAACGCCTCGGCAAGGCGGGTAAGGGTGAAACGGTGAGGTAAGAGCTCACCAGTTCCGGCGGTGACGCCGGAAGCTCGGTAAACCCCATCCGGAGCAAGGCCAAATAGGGAAGTGTTTGAGGGCGGCCCGCCCGAGACTTCCGGGTTGGCTGCTTGAGGCCGCCGGCGACGGCGGTCCTAGAGGAATGATCATCGCCCTGCATGCGGGTAACCGGTGCGGGGAACAGGACCCGGCTTACGGCTCTCTTTGGCCATCCTTTTTTATCCCGACCATGTTTCAGAAAACCGGGACAGCGGCACGGGCCAACGGCACCGTGCCGCTTGACGTTGGAGCCTGATGATTCAGCAACGACACCAACTGTGGCAACGCACCCTGCGCTCCGTCGCAGCGGACTTTCAAGCCCTTGGAGATGAACAGCGGTCATGGATCGGCGAGGCGGTGCGCCGCATCGGCCGCGGCCAGCAGCAGCTGCACGCGCTGTTTCTGGCCGCCGACGGGCCTTCCCTGTGCAGCCGCTGTCAAGGCGCCTGCTGTGCCTGCGGTACCCATCATTTCACCCTGGTCAATCTTCTCGCCTGGCTGGCCGAAGGCTTGTCCCCCCCGACCCCGACTTTGCCCTGACCTGCCCTTTTCTCGCAGCCGATGGCTGCCGCCTGGCCGTTGACAAACGCCCGTTCAATTGCGTCATTTTTCTGTGTGAACAGGTGTGGGAGCGCCTGACGCCGGTGCAGCAGCAACAGGCCCGGCAGCTGGAAGACATGCTGCGGCGGCAATACCTGGCCTTCAGCCAGCGCTTCGCGGGCGCCAGCCCGCACGGCCTGTTGATCCGTGCGGAGCGTCTGAACGGGCAGGGCTTGCTTGCGGCACCGGGTTCGCAGGCATCCGCGTCGGATTGCGGCGCCTGATTCTGTCTTTACGGAGGATTGTATTTCATGGATATCCACTTCAAGCAGCCCAACGGCCGGCTCGATGAACTGGTGCAGGAACTGGTGGATCTTGCCGGTGTGCATCATCCCGGGATTGTCAGGGAGATGCTGTTGGCCACCCTCTCCGCCGGTCAGGAAATCGATTATCTGGCCGATCTGAAGCTGATGCGCACCACCCTGAAGGAAATGAGCTTTACCAACCGCCTGTTCGGCGCCCACCGGGAGCGCAAGAAGGTTACCATATTCGGCTCCGCCCGCACCGGCAGGGAAGCGCCGATTTACCAGAAATGCGTGAGCTTTGCGCGGCTCCTGGCGGACAAGGGCTACATGGTGATAACCGGCGGCGGCGGCGGCATCATGCAGGCCGGCAACGAAGGCGCCGGCGCCGAAAATTCCTTTGCCGTCAACATCCGCCTGCCCCATGAACAGGAAACCAACCCGGTGATGAGCCAGAGCCCCAATGTCATCACCTATAAATACTTCTTTAACCGTAAAGTGGCTTTCCTCAAAGAGGCTGCCGCCGTGGCCCTGTTTCCCGGCGGATTTGGCACCCTCGACGAAGCCATGGAAACCCTTACCCTGATGCAGACCGGCAAAAATCCGCCGATTCCACTGGTGCTCATCGATAGTGACGAGGGCGATTACTGGGAGCGGGTGTTGAGTTTCATGAAAGACCCGCTGCTCAAGGCGGGTCTGATTTCCGGCGAGGATTTCAGCCTTTTCTCCATCACCCGCGATCCGGCCGAGGCGGTGGCCATCATCGATGCTTTTTACCGGGTCTACCATTCCATGCGGTTTGTCGGCAAGACCCTGGTCATCCGCCTCAATAAACCGCTGTCGCGGGAACAGATCGAGACGCTGGAGGACGAATTCCCCGAAATCAAGGAGCCCGACTGCCATTTGCAACAAACCGGGCCGCTGCCTGCCGAGAAGGATCAGCCCGATCTGCTGCCGCTGCCGCGTCTATCCTTCGAGTTCAACCGGCGCAGTTACGGCCTGCTGCTGGCATTTATCCGGCGACTGAATACCTTTTGAGCCGGCCGATCCCGCGCGAAGGAAAGGAAAAGCCCATGACCAGACATTCCCACTGTTCGTTCTGCGGCCATCCGTTTATCGACAATCAGCCCTGGCCCCGGACCTGCAGCAACTGCGGCCAGATCAGCTTTCTCAACCCGCTGCCGGTGGTGGTGATGCTGCTGCCCGTCGATGACGGCCTGCTGCAGATCCGTCGCGGCATCGAGCCGGGCCTCGGCAAGTGGGCCTTTCCCGGGGGCTACGTCAATCTCGGTGAAACCTGGCAGGAAGCCGGTGCCCGGGAGGTGCTGGAGGAGACCCATGTAACGCTGGACCCCGGGGAAATCCGCGAGTTCCGGGTGCGCAGCGCCCCGGACGGGACGCTGCTTATTTTCGGTCTTTCGGCGCCGCGCCGCGCGGCGGATCTGCCCGATTTCGTTCCGACCGACGAAACCACCGAGCGCGCTGTGCGGACCGCCCTGACCGGCATGGCCTTCCAGCTGCATGCCGAGGCCGGCATGGCCTATTTTTCCCGCCGGGAATACTGAAACCGATCCGTTAGCGGGCGGCACCGTCCGGTGCCGCACCGCCGCGCCTTTCTCAGGCTGTTTCAGGGGCCTTGCCGAAGAGCCGGTCGGTAAGTCTGACGTACCATGCCGCCGCCTGGACCTGTACGATATAGGCCATGGCGATAATAATGGCGATTTCCGCCCCCTTATCCCGAAAAACCGTCATGGCGATGGCCAGCGCGATGCTCAGGTTGCGCATCACCGTGCCATAGACCAGGGCAATGGCTTCACCCCGTGGAAAGTACAGTTTCCCCACCACCGTGCTCAGCAGGAAGTTGATCAGATACAAAAGGACCAGCGGTGCCAGATAACCCAGCAGCATGCCGGGGTTGCCGAGGATGCTGCCGGATTTGAGCGCCATGGCGACAAATACAATGCCGAGCACGCCTGCGGTGGACAGCATGGGAAATTTCTTCTTCAGGTCACGCTGGTAAGCCTCCTGCCCGTAGCGGCGGATCAGCCATTTCTGCGTAAGGTAACCCAGCACCATGGGCACAAAAACGATAAGGATGATCTGCTTGAAGACATCGAGCAGCGGGATTTCGATCACGGTCCCCATCAGCCATTTGGCATAAAACGGCGTGGCAATGGATCCCGCCACCAGCCCGATGACCGTCATTTTGATGGCGGCATTGATGTCCCCGCCGGCAAACCCGGTCCAGGTGATGGTCATGCCGCTGGTCGGCAGCAGTGCCGCAAGCAGCAGGCCGAGCACCACCATCGGCTGGCCGGGGAAAAACCAGCGGCCCAGAAAGAAAGCCACGAAGGGAATAATGGCGAAATTAATGATCTGCGTCACCAGTTGACAGCGCTGACCTTCCCTGGAAAAAACCTTGTCGATCTGCAGGTTGACCATCATGGGATAAACCATCAGAAAGGTCAGGGGGATGATGCTCCCCTTGAGGGGAGATGCGTCCAGAAACCGGCCATACAAAAGCCCGGCAATCATCATGGCGGGAATGGTCCAGATCAGGTTTTTTTGCAGGTAAGACAGAATCTTCCACATAAATCCTCCTTGAAACGACCGCTGGGAAACCACGTGCCTAAAAGATATGAATATATCTATAATACAATCATGGAACCTGACAAGCGATTTTTTGTTCTGCTGTCGTGTATTGGATCCCAGCGCGGGCGGATCGTCCCGATCCGTGCCAAGATCCTTGCCCCCGGTCGGCTAACGGGCCTATAATCTGCGCATCTATTTTAACAGGCGTCCATCCGGAATTCAGGGATGAAAACACACTGACGAGGCGTGCATGGAAGACACACGGAACGATTCGGAAGAAATCAATGACCAAACGGCAAACGATGACATGGAGGATTTCGCCGCGCTGCTGGAGCAGAGCCTGCTCGGCGCCCGGGAACTGAAGCCCGGCCAGAAAATCGAGGCAACGGTGTTGCAGGTTGGCTCCCAGTGGGTGTTTCTCGATGTCGGCCAAAAAGGCGAAGGGGTGCTGGATATCCGCGAACTCCAGGATGCAGAAGGCAAGGCGGCGGTTGCGGTTGGCGACAGATTGCCGGTTTATTTTCTGTCCGGAGCCGGCGGTGAATTGCGCTTTACCACCCGGCTCGGCCAGGGTGCCGCCGGCGCGGCCCAGATCGAGGAGGCCTGGCGCAGCGGCATTCCGGTGGAAGGCCGCCTGGAAAAGGAGGTCAAAGGTGGGTTCGAGGTGCGCCTGGCCGGCGGCATGCGGGCTTTCTGTCCCTTTTCCCAACTGGGGATGCGCCGGGATGCGGATGCCGAGATACCGGTTGGCCAGAGCCTTTCCTTCAAGGTGATGCAGTTCGGTGAACAGGGGCGCAATGTCGTCGTATCCCACCGGGCCCTGATGGAAGAGGAGCGGGCGCGCCAGCGCGAGAGTCTGCGGGAAACCCTCAAGGAGGGGATGGTGGTCCAGGGTACGGTCACGGCCCTGCGGGAGTTCGGCGCTTTTGTCGATATCGGCGGGCTGGAAGGCTTGCTGCCGATTTCCGAAATCAGTTACGGGCGGGTCGAGAATATCGGTGAAGCGCTGCATGTCGGGCAGCAGTTGCAGCTGGCGATAAAAAAGCTCGACTGGGAGGCGGGGCGCTTTTCCTTCAGTCTCCGCGATACCCAGGCCGATCCCTGGAGCAAGGTCGGCACGCTTTACGCCGAGGGCTCTGTACATACCGGCACCGTGGTGCGGCTTGTTCCTTTTGGCGCGTTCGTGGCTCTTGAGGAAGGCATCGACGGCTTGATCCACATCTCCAGACTCGGGGCGGGGCGCCGCATCAGCCATCCCCGCGAAGTGCTGGAGGTCGGACAGCAGCTGCTGGTGACCGTCGAGCAGATAGACCGCGAACAGCGTCGCATCGCCCTGGCGCCCGCCGCGGCCGGCGCCGAAAGCGCCGCGCCGAAGAGCTACGTCGAAAAGCCCGGCGGCGGTTCCATGGGCACCTTCGGGGAGTTGCTCAAGGGTAAATTCGAGAAGAAGGGAAAGAAGCGATAGGTACGCGGACCGCCGGACGGGAAAAACAGGCACAAAAGGTGAGCGGCCCCCGGAAGGATTCTTCCGGGGGCCGCTCGATTTTCAGACAATTTCCACCAGCTCGATATCGAAGGTCAGCTCTTCGCCCGCCAGGGGATGGTTGGCGTCGAAAGTGACGGTCGTGTCGGTAAGGTCGACGACGGTGACCGCCACGCTTTCGTCGTCCTCGTCGGTCAGCTCCAGTTCCATGCCGACTTCGGGCTGCATGTCGTCGGGCAGCTGGCTGCGCTCGATGGTAAAGACGCACTCGTCATCGTAGTCGCCGAAAGCATCCTCCGGGCTGACCACGATCTTTTTCTTCTCGCCCGGCGCCATACCGACCAGAGCCTCCTCCACGGGAACGAAAAACTCTTCGTTGCCGATCACCAGTTCGTAAGGGGCATTTTCGTCGCCGCAGTCTCCGCACTGGCACGAGCTGTCGCCGGTCGTGGTGTCGAAGACGCTGCCGTCGTCGAGCCGGCCGGTAAAGTGAATTTTAACGCGATCGCCTTGTTTTGCCTGGGCCATGATTTTATCCTTCCCGTTAAGGGGTAGCAGTTTAAAGAAACGGTACCTGGACCGGCGGCCGATGGGCCATGGGGCTGTGAGCCGGCGGCGAAGGCCGTCGGAAAAAGGGGTGATACAACTATTGACGGTATCCCGTCAAGAAAAAAGTTATGGTTTTTCGCCGATGTAGGCAAAGCGCGGCAGGCTTTGCCCGTCTGTTTCGACCGTTTCGCAAAAGTTCGCCAGGGGGCGTATCCAGACGCCCATGTCGCCGTAAAGGGCCCGGTAGACCACGAACCATTCTTCGGTTTCGCTGTGCCGCGCAGTGTCCAGCACTTCGTAGAGGTTGCCCTTGAAGTGGCGGTAGATGCCTTTCGGGAGCATTTTTATCCCCAGGTGACTGTTGGTTTGTAACGAGACAGGGCGGATTTGCGAGGTTCTGCGCCCCAAGCCTATTCCTTCAGACGGATGCCGTTGTCGAGCAGCTCGATGCGCCCGGTCTTGTAGAGGCCGCCGACGGCTTTTTTGAAGGCTTTTTTGCTCATGCCGAGCTGCTTCCGGATAAGCTCCGGGGGGCTGTTGTCATGCAGGGGCAAAAAGCCGCTTTTGCCCAGGGCCTCCAGCAGGATCCCCACCGCGCGGTCGGTGCCGGCCTTGCCGGCGCGGTGCAGGGTGACGTCGACCTTGCCGTCGGTGCGGAGGCTTTTGACAAAGCCTTTGAGCCGGTCGCCGGGCTTCATTTCCGGCTGCACTTCGCTGCGGTAGAGCAGTGCGCTGTAGCGGTGCTCGACAATGACCTTGGCGCCGAGGTCGGTAAACTGCCAGATCAGCATGCTGACCGGCTGGCCTTCCTCCAGTTCGATGTTGTCCCGTTCCAGCCAGCGGTCGATGCGGCCGCTGGCGAAGCAGCGGCCCTGGTCGTCAAGGCAGACCCGCACCATGTAATACTGGCCCTGTTTCATGCGTTTGGGCTGCTCGCTGAAAGGCACCAGCAGCTCCTTCTCCATGCCCCACTCCAGAAAAGTGCCGCTCTGGTCGGCGGTGTTGACCCGTAGCAGGGCGAATTCGCCGACCTGGGCCAGTGGCTGGCGCAGGGTCGCCATCGGTGCGCCGGCGTGCAGGTAGACGAATACCTCCACGGGGGTGCCGGGGCGCGCGTTTTCAGGCACCTGGCGCGACGGCAGCAGGATCGGCTCCTCGCCGGTCCGCAGCCAGGCGCCGCGCTGGTCGATGTAGTCGATGGTCAGGGTCTGGACCCGGCCGATTTCCAACATAGCTGATCTCCTGTGATATTTTCCTGCTCCGGAAAACATCTAAAACCGAATATTTTTCAAGCATGCGCAAAATTGCGTCTGAAAGCAAGCCCGGGCAAAACAGCAAGGGGCCGCAGTCGCGGCCCCCTGGCATCTGGCAGCAGTGACATGCCGGATCAGTCCAGCAGCTCGGCAATCTTCGCGGCCATGCCGGTGTAGCTTGCCGGGGTCATGTCCAGCAGGCGCTGCTTGTCGTCGGCCGCCAGCTCCAGACCTTCGACAAAGGCGCGGATGGTATCGCGGTCGATGGCGTGGCCGCGGGTCAGCTCCTTGAGCTTTTCGTAGGGTTTCTCGATGCCGGCCTTGCGCATCACCGTCTGGATCGGTTCGGCCAGCACCTCCCAGGCGTGGTCCAGGTCCGCAGCCAGCTTGTGCTCGTTGAGCTTGAGTTTGCCCAGACCCTTGAGGGTCGAGCGGTAGGCGATCATGCTGTAGCCGAAGCCCACGCCCATGTTGCGCAGTACCGTCGAGTCGGTCAAATCGCGCTGCAGGCGTGACACCGGCAGTTTGGCCGACAGGTGGCTGAAGATGGCGTTGGCCAGCCCGCAGTTGCCTTCCGAGTTTTCGAAATCGATGGGGTTGACCTTGTGCGGCATGGTCGAGGAACCGACTTCGCCGGCTATGGTTTTCTGGCCGAAATAGGCCATGGAGATGTAGGTCCAGATGTCGCGGTTCAGATCGATGAGGATGGTGTTCCAGCGCGCCAGGGCGTCGAACAGTTCGGCCATGTAGTCGTGCGGCTCGATCTGGGTGGTGAACATGTTCTGGGTCAGGCCCAGCTCGCCTTCGATGACCCGCTGCGCCAGCGCCGGCCAGTCGACCTGCGGATAGGCCGACAGGTGCGCGTTGAAGTTGCCTACCGCGCCGTTGAGCTTGCCGAGAATCTCCACCTGCGCAATGTTGCCGCTCTGCTTGCGCAGCCGCGCGGCGAATACCGCCAGCTCCTTGCCAATGGTGGTGGGCGAAGCGGTCTGCCCGTGGGTGCGGGCCAGCATCGGCAACGCCTTGTACTGATCGGCCAGCTTCTTGAGGAACGCGATGATCTCACCCTGCAAAGGGGTGAGCGCGGCCAGGCCGTCCTTGAGCATCAGCGCATGGGAGAGGTTGTTGATGTCCTCCGAGGTGCAGGCGAAGTGCAGAAACTCAGATATCTCCTCCAGCGAAGTGCCGGCGATCTTTTCCTTCAGGTAGTACTCCACCGCCTTCACGTCGTGGTTGGTCACCGCCTCGATCTTCTTGATCCGTTGCGCTTCCTCCGGCGTGAAATCCTTCACGATGGCGCGCAGGGTTTGTTCCTCTTCGGGCGTTACCGTGCGGCACTCGGGGATCCCCGGTTCGGCGCACAGCGCCAGCAGCCACAGCACCTCCACCTTCACCCGGTTGCGCAGCAGCGCGTATTCGGAAAAACAGTCCGTCAGCACGGAAACCTTCGATGCATAACGCCCGTCCAGCGGGCTGATAGCCGTAATCATGGCAATCTCCTTGATTTTGAATAATCCTGCACTATAAACGCAGCGGCCCGATACTGCAAGGTTCTTTGGGCGTTTCAGGGACTTTGTCGTGAATCTCCAGCAATCTTGGATTTTACGGATTAAATAATATTGACAGAAAGAGTTGGTAGCGCTACAAAAAAGTGCCGTTTAATTTTTTCAATCAACATCTTCTTCCATGAAGTTCGCCATCCGGCCGAAATGGGCGAACCGGAGATCAATGCGTTTCTTGCGCATCTGGCAGTAAAGCACAACGTAGGCGCTTCCACCCAGAACCAGGCATTGTCGGCCTTGCTGTTTTTATATCGTTACGTCATCGATCGCGAAGTCGGCGGTCTCGGAGCGGTTATCCGGGCGCGAAAACCCAGGAGACTTCCCGTGGTCTTGACCCGTGACGAAGTCAGGACGATTCTCGGTGGCCTGGGAGGCTGTCGGACTATCCATGCGCCGGCTGCAAATTCGGCTGTTTGGCTCATATTTCAGCTCCTTTTCGGCCCATAGCTACGGCTATGAACCTTTAAACGAGCTCAGTGTCCATCCGGAAACTCCGGATGGCTACAGCGTAGTTTTCATATGGGAAACGAGCAATTTTTCGTTGTGGCAAGGAAATCAAGGGGTTGTGCGGAGGCGTACATCGGTACGCCGCACAAGCAAGCCTGCGGATTGACGCCGCCACGGCGGAAAAGGGCCGTTTCCGGATGAAAACGAGCTAAAATCTGATCTCAAACATCCAAATTTTTGCTTCGACCGGGATAATCCGACAGGCTGCTTGGCAGCCAGTTGTTTTATCCGGGTCCGTATAAAACACCAAAACAAATCATGCAAGATTCGTAAGTATTATAAAAATAAGGGACAAATAAGGAAAATTTGAACGGTCGGCCGGTTTTTTATAAGGGCAAATATTTTTATTTTTTCGTTTTATAAGGATCCTTCCATTTATTGTTGGGGATCATAGGAATAAAATTGAAAGGTTGAGGATGATGTGGGAACTACCAACCGGTGCATTTCTCGGAACAATCATAGGGGCCTCTCTCAGGTGGGTTGACAAATGGTTCAGTGCCCACACCACTGAACGAAGTAAGATTTATTCAGAAAAATTTGAAGTCTACAAAGCCCTCAATGCCTTAGCAGTTGACACATTGCTAACGGTCCTTGCCTCCGAAGATGAGAACTTAATGGTTGATCAGTATGGGAAAGCAAGGTCTGAGTGCTTTGACTATTTCCAAAAGAATCTGTTTTTTATTTCTAGCGACACAATAAATTCAATTTATGAGCTTCTTGATATTTCCATTGAAGATGCCTTCGCTGATAAAGAAAAATACCAATTTAAGTTCTTTGACATGATAAAGTCTTTCCGAGAAGACTTGGCTGTTTCCGAGCTTCACGATACTTCAAAACTTATTGCAAAAACGCCTTACCTTCTCAAGAAGTCTATATAGTTTAAAGAAAACGATGTCCACTTTTTTGCACCGACGGACAATATTTCGCTTAAAGAAACGGTGACATTCTTTAATAACTTCGTCGCTATACATTGCAGTCCCCAACAAGCCACTACACCGGATGGGTGAAACAGTGGTGGTTCTCGTTAAAGTTTTTAGTTCGCCAGTGGCACAGCGCCACCGGTGAGCTTTACGTTAGCACGTTCTTGATGGGGAGCCTAAGTATGCGAATCTTGTGTGTAATGATCACTGTCTTTACCGTGCTGCTGTCAGGAAATGTGACAGCTGGTGAACTTTCATACACCTGCAAAGTTGCCCACCTGTACGCCCTTTCGGCCAATGGGGCGTTAGAATCCTCCGGGTTTGAAAAACAAATGAAGGGAGGCTCTTTCTCCGTGTCCCGAGTCACAGGTGAGATTATTGGTGAGGTTGTCCCAACCGCTCTTGCCCAGTCCACCCGTGTGGTAAATGAGGGTTCCTCAGAGAACTCCTTTAAAGCAGTTGCTGATTTTGGTGGGCAATACCAGGTTCTGGAGGTTCAAGAGTATCAGTCCGGAGCAATCAAGCCATTTATTGCCTTGTCGATGGGCGGCGCAGGGATTGTCACCGGCACATGCCAGTAGGCAGTCTTTGCTAACCATGGCATTGAGCAGGACGCGCAAAAAGCCGCGCGCCTCTCATGTCAAACGTCATCTTAAGGAATGGCATCTTGGAAATTCCGAGTTGTCCTGATTGCTGCCGGGTGGCAGGGGCTCGCAATTATTTAAATTTAAGGAGGTTCGCAATGAAAAGGTTGGCAGTGTTTTTTTTATTCGTCATTTTAGTAATCTCTGGATGCTCGAAACCGGGAGAAGACTTTGTTGGCGAATGGGTTGACACAAAATATAAAAATATCGTTATGACCATTGAGGTGAATGGAGATAATTTTATTATTCGTAGAGCAGCCCCTAGTTTTAGAGATGGAAAAATTGAAACGAAAAATATTCCAGCAACTTTCGAGAATGGAACATTGAAGGTGAATAGTGGTTTCAGGAATGTTGATTTAACAATAGATGAAAAAACAGGTCTGTTGACGGATGGTGAAAGAGAGTACAAAAAAAGATAAAAAAATTATTAAATGATCGCAGTCTTCAGACTTCCCTCTTATGATTTTCATTGTGGTGGCGATTTTTATAGTTTTTATCCAGAGGGAGGATGCAAAACCATAAGATAACCTGTCAGTCTGTATGAGTTGATTGAAGTAAGCTCATTTTCTTTTCAACGTCTGTCTCGCGGGTCGCACAGCTGATGTTTTCGTTAGCGCTTTATCGCACATGGCGGCTGTCTTCCACATCTTCTGCGAGCCAAGCCTTGATAAGCGACTGATAAGGCATATCACGTTTGTTCGCTTCGATTTTGATGCGATCAAGCAGAGCTTCCGGTAAGCGGAGCGATATAGTTTTGGTTGAGGGCTTCAGGTTTGGAAAAGAAGCGGGGCGGGCCTGGCTCCAATCCACGTATTCGGTGGAATCATGGCTTTCCCAGAATTCTCTTTCCTCTGCTTCAGTTTTAAACACGGGCATCTTTTTTAATTTGCTCATAAATTGCTCTCTCCTTACGGTGCATATCGCGAGCGGAAATCACTCGGACGAGGGTACCGCTACCTCGCAAAGTGAAGGTGATATGCAACATACGTGCATCGTCGGTTTTGCCAAGGGCATGATAACGAGGCTCTCTCTGGCTGTGCTTGCTGTCTTCCAGAATCAGCAGCGGTTCATTGAAGAAAATTTGCTCAGCTTCGGACTGGTAAACATCATGTTTTTCCGCGTTTTTACGCGGATTGCCTTCGTCCCAGTCAAAGCCTGTTATCTGCGCCCAGTTGATCATCTTTGTATATTATCAGAATATACATTGTTGTCAACTAGCACTAACCACGGCATTGAGCAGGACGCGCAAAAACCGCGCGCTCTCATGCCAAACGTTATGGATGGCACTCTCGGGGGTCGGACCAAGTGAACCCACTGAAATGTAAGAATTTTTTGCGAAAATAACCCCTCAAAAATTGCCTGTAGTCCGACTTTTGGGGGCAAAATCAGGGTTATCGTTTTTCGGCTGAATTTCCCCTTGCCTGGCACAGGGAGGCACCCATGGCAAGAGCCAATCGGCATCGCATTCCTGGCTGCATCTGGCACATTACCCACCGCTTCCACAAAAAAGAATTTTTACTGAAATTCGCTCATGACCGGCATCGTTTTGTTGGCTGGTTGCGCGAAGCTCGCCCCCGGTTTTCCATGCAAATCTTGAACTATACGGTTACCTCCAATCATGTCCATCTGCTTGTGAAAGACAATGACGAGGCCAAATCCATAGCTCCAGCCATTCAATTGGTAGCGGGTCGCGTCGGTCAGGAATATAACCAGCGAAAGCACCGCAAAGGGGCTTTCTGGGAAGATCGCTACCATGCGACTGCCATAGAATCCGGCGAACAACTGCGCCGCTGCCTTGTCTATATCGATTTGAACATGGTACGGGCAGGGGCTGTGCATCATCCGGCAGAATGGGCCTTTGGCGGGTATCACGAGATCCAGGGGAACCGTCGCCGCAACACCCTGCTTGCTCTGGACGCTCTTGCGGAGGCTACCGAGACCGATGGACCGGATGGGTTGGCAAAAGCTCACCGGGATTGGGTGGAGGAGATATTGGCCTCGGACAAAGGCAGCCGTGAAGAGATTTGGACAAAGAGTGTCGCGGTCGGCAGCGAGCCGTTCGTTCGAAAGATCCAGGAAAAACTTGGAGCGCGGGGGATAGGCAGAAGTGTGGTGGCAAGTGAAGATGCCTATATGCACCGGGAAGCGACGGAGACCTATGGGGCCGATTTGGACCCCAAAAATCGAGTTATAGCACCAAATAATTGCTGCTTTTGAAGTGAGTTCTATTAAATATTAAACAGTTAGTTCGGTCCGACCCCCGGGGCAAGCCCGTAAGTATGGTGTTCCCTGAACCCCGTCAGTATGGTGTCCTCTGAATCCCGTCTAATTTTTTATGATGGTTCGGAAACCCTGCCACTTGGAGACCCTTAGGTCTTGAGTATTTCTCCCCCATGTGTTAACGAGAGACTGGAATGGGGGCTCACAGAGCATGTTCCCTTCGCAAGTTCTGGAGCTGGACAAACCTTTATTATGAGGCTTTAGCGAGATGGAAAATGACATGAATTCATGCCTTTTTATCGGGGATCCAAATCTCGGCGACGTTGGCTCCCATGTTGTGCGATCCTGTTTTCCGGGGGCGGAGATCGCCATATGGGCTTACGGCGACCCTGCTGGAAAGGAGCGTCTTCGGCGCATGATAAGGTCACGACACTGGCCGTTGACGTTTTCTTTTTACAGTGATTTCGTTCTTCAAAAAGAGGATCTGGCCTGTATGGATCTTCCGTTAAATATTCACCCGGCACTGCCGGAAATTCCCGGTCTTGGCTATGATATCGTTCCCATCAGCCAGGGACATTCCCACTATGGAGCCACTCTCCATTGGATGGACACCAAATTAGATAGTGGAGAAATTTTTGATATCGCGGAATACCCGTTGCCGGCCCAATGCGACCGCATGACGTTACGAAAAATGAATCAGGCCGCGGCAATTGCTATGTTAAGGCTCTGGATTCCCCGTCTGGCCGCATGCCCGGATATGGAAAGTCGGGTCACAATGTTACGAAAAGCGGGTCGCGTGGACCGTGAATGGAGCAATGCATGCATCACTCGGAAACAACTTCAAGCGATGTTGCTGCCAGGGTATCCGGCTGTGCACGATATGGAACCTTCGGTGCAGGGCGCCGCTGCTGAAAAAATGTGAGGGACTGAAATTACCATGCAAATTATAGTCAGTATAAATAGAAGAAAACCCTTCAGAAACAGGGAATCGTCCAGTCGGATGGAAGCGGTTGGTTTATCGCGTGGATCTTGGCGACCGGGCTTTTGACACATTTTTTGCCGGACCTGAGCTGGATACGGGCACTCTCGGGGGTCGGGCACTCTCGGGGGTCGGACCAAGTGAACCCACTGAAATGTAAAAATTTTTTGCGAAAATAACCCCTTAAAATTGCCTATAGCCCGATTTTTGGGGGCAAAATCAGGGTTATCGTTTTTCGGCTGAATTTCCCCTTGCCTGGCACAGGGAGGCACCCATGGCAAGAGCCAATCGGCATCGCATTCCAGGCTGCATCTGGCACATTACCCACCGCTGCCACAAAAAAGAATTTTTACTGAAATTCGCTCATGACCGGCATCGTTTTGTTGGCTGGTTGCGCGAAGCTCGCACCCGGTTTTCCATGCAAATCTTGAACTATACGGTTACCTCCAATCATGTCCATCTGCTTGTCAAAGACAATGACGAGGCCAAATCCATAGCTCCAGCCATTCAATTGGTAGCGGGTCGCGTCGGTCAGGAATATAACCAGCGAAAGCACCGCAAAGGGGCTTTCTGGGAAGATCGCTACCATGCGACTGCCATAGAATCCGGCGAACATCTGCGCCGCTGCCTTGTCTATATCGATTTGAACATGGTACGGGCAGGAGCTGTGTATCATCCGGCAGAATGGGCCTTTGGCGGGTATCACGAGATCCAGGGGAACCGTCGCCGCAACACCCTGCTTGCTTTGGACGCTCTTGCGGAGGCTACCGAGACCGATGGACCGGATGCGTTGGCAAAAGCTCACCGGGATTGGGTGGAGGAGATATTGCCTCGGACAAAGGCAGCCGTGAAGAGATTTGGACAAAGAGTGTCGCGGTCGGCAGCGAGCCGTTCGTTCGAAAGATCCAGGAAAAACTTGGAGCGCGGGGGATAGGCAGAAGTTTGGTGGCAAGTGAAGATGCCTATATGCTCCGGGAAGCGACGGAGACCTATGGGGCCGATTTGGACCCCAAAAATCGAGTTATAGCACCAAATAATTGCTACTTTTGGAGTGATTTCTATTAAATATTAAACAGTTAGTTCGGTCCGACCCCCGGGGCAAGCCCTCCGGGGCAACCCCCCCGGGGCAACCACGCTCTGCTCGCCGCAGTTTAGACAAGGATTGTTAACCGATATGAAAATCGCCGTGGTTATGATGACGCACCGCTTCGATCAGTCTGTCTTGAGAGAATTCGGGCGTCTGCGTTCCGGAATCGGTGATGACGACGAGGCCTTTTTGCTGAGCGACGGTTCATCATTAGCTCCGGAATCGGTCCGACCCTGGATCTGCGAATTCAAGTTCTCTGAAATCGCTTCAAGAGCTCGGTGGATCATCGGAAACGACGTGCTGCGCAATGGCCATCTTGCCTGGCTTGATTTTTATGACCGATATCCTGGCTTCGATTATTATTGGCTAGTCGAATACGATGTGGTTTTTTCGGGCGCATGGAAAGATTTTTTTGATGCCTTTCGAAATCGTGACGAAGATTTGTTGTGCAGCCATCTGAGAACCTATTCGGACGAACCGGATTGGTATTGGTGGTACGCGATCGAACCTTCTGTGGGCATGACGCTTGGTAACAGCGATCTGGTTCGCGGTTTTTTACCGGTCACACGGCTTTCCAGGCCGGGCTTCGAATGTCTGAAAAATGCGGTAAGCTCCGGCTGGTGCGGATTTCACGAAAATCTGATTCCAACCCTTTTTTCGGTTTCAGGGTTGAGTCTTCTTGATATTGGCGGCGACGGTCCTTATACCAGTCCCGAATTGACCGAGCGTTTTTATGGTGGCAGTTCGGACCATAATGGGTCCATGCGCTGGGACCCACCGATTCTTTTACCGGGATTTCGCAAAAATTTTCTCTATCATCCCGTCAAGCCGTTGCCCGAAGTATTCATGCCGGATTTCGACAGTCAGGGGTATCTTGCTGTTTTGTTTACCCATTTGCTGCGAAGCATTCGTCCTGTTTTATCTCACGTCACGAAGTATCATCACTGTAAGATTCTTTCGGTATCGCTGGCACTGGAAATCGCCTCTGGCCATCATCTGTATGAGGTGAAGGCCATCGGGCGGGACGCCTATCGTTCGGGGCAGATAGCATGGAGATGTAGATTTTACCTGATGGTAGCCCATTACGCGTATGCCGTTGGGATTTTCAGTGCGCGCTTCATTTCTTGCACCCGGAAAGCCGTCAGACGGCTGGTTAAATCATTCGGAGGTTTCAATTGAATCCTTTGCTCATCGTGGGCGCTGGACTAGCAGGCGCGGTTCTGGCGCGCCAATTGGCCGAAGCCGGTCTGCCGGTACAGGTGATAGACGCCGAGCCCAGAATCGGCGGTAACTGTTGTACCGAAAGGGATCCGCAAACCGGCATCATGCTGCACCTTCGCGGTCCCCATGTCTTCCATACGTCACATGAGGAAGTCTGGCGCTTTATAAATCGATTTGGGGAATGGGTACCTTATGTCAGCAGGATCAAGGCCATCACCGAACGAGGCGTGTATGGCCTCCCAATCAATCTGCACACGATCAATCAGTTTTTCGGCACGGCTCTGACTCCCGGAGAAGCGCGGGAGTTTCTCAAGGAAAAGACTGTCCGGGGAAAGAACGAGCCGTCCAATTTCGAAGAGCATGCCAAAGCCTCTATCGGTCCGGAACTATATAAAACGTTTTTTAGAGGATACACCGTCAAACAGTGGGGTTGTGATCCCCGGGAGTTGCCAGCCTCGATTCTGAAGAGGTTGCCGGTCCGGTTCGATTATAATGACAACTATTTCGACAGTACCTACCAGGCCATTCCCCGTGACGGCTATTCAGCGGTTATCGAGGCCATATTGACCCACCCGCTCATTTCAGTCAGCCTTGAAACGCCCTGGGAAAGGGCAATGCGGCCGTTCTTCGAGCATGTTTTTTTCTCGGGGGCCATTGACCGTTTTTATGAGTATGCGGAAGGGCGTCTTGGCTACCGCACGGTTTCCTGGTCTTTCGCTACGTTGGTTGGAGATGCGCAGGGAACGGCTGTCATCAATTTTCCAGGCTTGGAAGTGCCCTGGACCAGAATGGTAGAGCACAAACATTTTACGCCCTGGGAAAGGTTCGATAATACTGTCATCTCGAAGGAATTCAGCCGTGAATCGGCAGACGAGGATCTTCCCTGCTATCCAAAACGTCTCGAGGCTGATCTTGCGGTTATGCGGCGTTACGTTTCACGGGCAACGTCTGACGTTGGAGTTTCCTTCATCGGCCGCCTTGGAACCTATCGCTATCTGGATATGGATATCGTGATTGCGGAATCGCTCGACTTTGCCGCAAGATGGCTTGCCGCCCACGCTGAAAGTCGTCGGTTGCCGGTTTTTTCCGCCGAACTGTAATTCAGGCGGGAACTGCCAATACCCCATCGCCGGCCAGATCCGCCCGCAACGGCGTTCCTGTTCAATGTGCGTACCGGCATTTCGAGACTATCCCTGGCGTCGGCAAAATTCTGGGGTTGGGCCGGAATTCCGGTCCCCGGGACTCCGGAAGGCTTTGAAGCCGCGCGAGTCTGGAAGGCCGAAAAAGAAGAAAGAGCAGTGCCCTAATTCTACTCGTTTCGTTTTTGTTTTTAAAGAGCGGGCTTATAAAAGGATGACTTGTCATCCTATCACCTCGCGGTAAGGAGAAGCGATGTGCGGACTGGCAGGATTCTGGAATCGGAATGGAGCAGCGGCGGATTCATCAATTATTGAAAAAATGTTGCGCGCCCTGATCCATAGGGGGCCGGACGATGGAGGGAGCTGGACGGATGGGGAGATTTGCCTGGGGGTGCGTCGTCTGAGTATTCTTGATCCGAGCGATCGAGGACACCAGCCGTTTGTCGGGTCGCCCGGGGTCCTGGTTTATAATGGGGAGATTTATAACTTTATCGAATTGCGCCGGGAGCTCGAGGCGCTGGGATATACGTTTCGCGGTACCTCGGATACGGAGGTTGTCTTTCAGGCG
Source organism: Syntrophotalea acetylenica (assembly GCF_001888165.1). NCBI lineage: Bacteria > Pseudomonadati > Thermodesulfobacteriota > Desulfuromonadia > Desulfuromonadales > Syntrophotaleaceae > Syntrophotalea > Syntrophotalea acetylenica. The sequence goes on along the minus strand of NZ_CP015455.1, from coordinate 2,803,597 downwards.
TTGTGCGAATGGGGGGTTGAACGCGCGGTGCCTCGATTTAACGGGATGTTTGCACTGGCCTATTATGATCTCCGCGCGAAGGCCTTGTGGCTGGCCCGGGACCGTGCGGGCATTAAGCCGCTGTATTGGGCCGTATCCGGTTCGGTATTAACCTTTGCCTCTGAGGTGAAAGCTCTATTGGCTCACCCCGCGATTCCCTGCCGCCCGGATATGCATGCCCTGACGACGCAGGGCATGTTCGGGCGTTTGGCGGGGAGTTGGACCCCTTTTGAATCCGTTTCGCTGGTAACTCCCGGCAGCCTGATGAAATTTTCGGCGGCGGGCGAGGAGGTTCTGCCGTATTTCGATTTGCTGAGTGCGGTGGACCCCGGAAGGATTACCGGACAGTCCCGTCGCAATCTGGAGTCGATCGCAGATGAATTTGAGTCTCTTTTGCTGGAGAGTGTTCGCTCTCAGTTGGTCAGTGATGCACCGCTGGCGATCATGTGCAGCGGCGGACTGGACTCCTCTTTGGTCACCGCAATGGCCGCGCGGGAGTACCCTGAACGGGTTGCGTATGTGGCAGACATGGAGGGCGACCCCGCCGGAGAGGCCGACCGAGCGGAGATCGTTTGCCGGCATACTGGGGTTGAATTGCGACGGGTGCCGTATTCCCGGGGAGACCTTTTCCGGGACTGGCCATTTTGTGTTCAGTATAATGAACATCCCAACTTTTTCAGTTGTAACCTTCCGGCCCGGGCGATTGCGCACGCAGCACATCGTGACGGGTTTAAAGTGTTGCTCGGAGGAGATGGGGCGGATGAGCTGTTTGGCGGCTACAAATGGCAAGCAAAAATGTATCGCCGCGGTCAGCAGATGGCCCGAAATCAAGCGATAATGCGCTGGGTGCCCGGTTTGAGCCGTTTGAGCCACAATCTGGCGCGGTTTTCCCGCGCCGAGGATCTGGATCGCCTGATCGCCAGGGCGTCCGGAAGCCGGTTCTTCTTGATGCAGGGTGATTTTTCCGGTGCGGGCGCGTGGGCGCTTGATGGGATGCAACGTGCAGTTCGTTGCCGGGAGTTTTTTGATAAACTAAGCCCGCTGAACCGGTTGCAGGATCGTGCATTTCTGGCTCAAAGCTTTGAGGATTTTCATTCGCACCTGGGAACCAGTTTGCTCAGTAGCGATAAAATGATGATGTCGCATTCGATCGAGCTGAGGGTTCCGTTTTTGGATAACCGACTGATCGATTTTGGGCTGAATGCACCGATGCACGCCAAATTCAGCCGAGGGATCAATAAGCGGCTGGCTCGGTATGCGGCCCGGAATTGGCTACCCCCGGAGATTGCGGGCGGCACGAAGGTCGGCTTCGGAGTGCCGGTTAATTTATGGAAGGGGTCGGAACAACTACTCCGTGGCGGAGCCGTGGCGGATTTATTCAAGTGGCCCCAAGGATCGGAAGAGAAGGTCCGTGAGATGATTTCTTCCAACCCTGCGACCGTGTTTCAAATGGTTTCGCTCGAGCTGTGGATTCGGATTTTTTGCCGGAATGAATCGCCGGAACAGTGTGCGAACGAATTAATGAAATGCAAGGGATAAGATCTCTGTTGCCGTCCCTCTTTCAGGCCGGGCCACATTAGGCACTCTCGGGGGTCGGACCAAGTGAACCCACTGAAATGTAAGAATTTTTTACGAAAATAACCCCCCCCAAAAAATCGAGTATAGCACCAAATAATTGCCACTTTTGGAGTGATTTCTATTAAATATTAAACACTTAGTTCGGTCCGACCCCCAGGGCAACCCCTGGGCAACCGACCCCGGGGCAATCTTCCGGGGCAATCCCACTAAAAATACAGATTGACGCTTAGAGATTAAAAAGTTAAAAAGAATGCTCATGAAATGATTTCAACAGGGGGGGGAGCATGGTCGCTGCATTATCGGAGTGCCTTGCCGGTTTCGTTTCAAGTGGTGAGTCCGGCATCCTATGCAAGGAATCTTCGGATGCGGACTTGTATCGCTCTTTGAGCGACTCCCGGCCAAAGGCCCCCGCCCGCGATCAAAGCTCCCCGAAACTGCTGGACCGGCTAAAAGAAGCCCTCCGCGCCCGCCATTACAGCCCTCGAACGGAAAGCACCTACCATCAGTGGGTAAAACGGTACATTTTTTTTCACAACGTCCGCCACCCGGCGGAAATGGCCGAGCCGGAGATCAATGCCTTTCTCACCCACCTGGCTGTCAAGCACAAGGTTAGTGCGTCAACCCAGAACCAGGCACTATCCGCACTTCTTTTCCTCTATCGGCATGTCATCGGCCGCGAGATCGGCGATTTGGGTGATGTAATCCGTGCCCGAAAACCCAAGAGGGTTCCCGTTGTCATGACTCGAGAGGAAGTCAAGTTGGTGCTGGACAATTTGTCCGATGATAAGTGGCTCGCCGCCTCACTCATGTACGGCACCGGCCTGCGCCTGATGGAATGTATGCGACTTCGGGTGCAGGACATTGATTTTTCGAAAAATCAAATTCTGGTTCGCCACGGCAAGGGGGCAAAGGACAGGGTTACCATGTTACCTGATTCCCTCAAGATTCCTCTTCAATCGCATCTTGAGAGAGTGAAGGCGATTCATGATCGTGATCTAAGTGACAGCTGGGGCGGGGTCGAAATGCCTGTCGCCCTGGGCAGGAAGTATCCCAATGCCTCCAAGGAATGGCGGTGGCAGTGGGTCTTCCCGCAGGCCAACCGGTGGCAAAATCCCAAAACAGGTGAACAGGGACGGCATCACATGGATGAATCACTTGTACAGAAAGCTGTCCGCGAGGCGGTTATAAAAGCATCCCTGGTCAAACGTGCGACATGCCATACCTTTCGTCATTCCTTCGCCACTCATTTGCTGGAAAGCGGATATGACATTCGCACTGTCCAGGAGTTATTAGGTCATGAGGATGTCAAAACCACCATGATCTATACCCATGTCCTTAATCGCGGCCCGGCAGGAGTTCAGAGCCCTTTTGATGATCTTTGATTTAGCAGTCAGTTGTTTTATCCGGGTCCGTATAAACCACCAAAATAAATCATGCAAGATTCGTAAGTATTATAAAAATAAGGAAAATTGTAACGGTCGGCCGGTTTTTTATAAGGGCAAATATTTTTATTTTGTCGTTTTATAAGGATCCTTCCATTTATTGTTGAGCAAGAGCGAGTCATGCGAGATATCAACTATAATGATCGCCTTTTCCGATCCGTAGAAAATTCGGACACCGGTGAGGTGGACCAAAGTACGATTTTCCACTATCACCAAAAAGAAGATGTGGTCTGGGCGTCTTATGAAGGTGGGTCGATTCGATTCGGAACATTGATTGCCAAAGTACAGCCTGACGGTTGCCTCGACATGAGATACAGCCATATAAACCAACATGGCCAGATCATGACGGGCAATTGTTGGTCCCAACCTGAGGTATTGGCCGACGGTCGATTACGATTGGTTGAAAATTGGCAATGGACTTGTGGTGATTACACCAAGGGCCATTCCACGATTGAGGAGGTGCTGCGATAACCGTGCTCAACCATCAAGTCGACCGGACTGGTGAAGCAGGGGAGGTTCTCGTAGAGGTCTCTACGAAATTGAACCCGCACGACGCAGCCGGTCACCAAGCCGTTGGGCTAAGGGTTTGGTTGACAAAGTGTAGCCAGGGGGATACAGTGGGGAAATGATGGAGATTCGCAAAACGGACGTTTATGCCAAATGGCTCGACGGGCTGCGCGATATTCGGGCGCGTGCATGTGTTCTGGCGAGAGTTGAACGGTTGGCTGCTGGGAATGCGGGGGACGTAGAGCCCGTAGGTGAAGGTGTCTCTGAGTTGCGAATCAATTATGGCCCCGGTTATCGAGTGTATTACAAACAGCAAGGACGTGAGTTGGTGATCCTGTTGGCTGGCGGTGACAAAGGCCGCCAGTCAAAAGACATCAAAACCGCTCTGCGCCTTGCCCGTAACCTGTAGGATATCCCATGAAAAAGACAGGTACCTCCCGCTACGATGTTGCTGAGCATCTCCGTACCCCTGAAGAAATGGCTGCATATTTGGAAGCCTGCTTAGAGGAAGCAAACGGTGACGCCGCGTTCATAGCCAAAGCTCTTGGTGACATTGCCCGTGCAAAAGGTATGTCGCAAGTAGCACGCGATGCAGGCGTGTCTCGTGAGAGTCTTTACAAGGCGCTTTCCGGAGAGCGAACTCCCGGGTTCGACACAATCCTAAAAGTTATGGCAGCGCTGGGTTTGAAGTTGCATGCGGAAGCTGTGCATATCCCAAATCAGGCCCAACAAGACGCTCCAACCGACGCTCGTACCTCGCGCGGTTGAACTCTGGCGTTAAGGGTGGCGCGATGATCAGTAGTGGTATCTTGCCTGGGCGATGAAAATTGCATCGTCATCGACTTTATAGACAATGCGGTGCTCGTCGGTAATGCGACGTGACCAATAGCCAGATAAACCGTGTTTGAGAGGTTCGGGTTTACCGATCCCTTCGTATGGAGAGCGTTGAATATCCCGAATTAGCGAGTTGAGGCGTTTGAGGAGTTTTTTGTCGGTTCGCAGCCAATATTGGTAATCGTCCCAGGCATTTTCGGAAAATACCAGCTTCATTCGCTCAACTCCCGCTCTACTCCTCCGCCGGATTCAAGTTCAGCAATTGATTCCAGGAGTCGCCGGGCGTTTTTAGGACTTCGCAGCAGATAAGCCGTTTCTTCAAGGGCCTGGTAGTCTTCAAGGGATATCATCACAACCGAGTTTTCATTGCGACGGGTGATAATGATAGGGGAGTGGTCCTCACAGACTTTTTCCATGGCCTTGGCCAAGTTGCTGCGAGCTTTGGTATAAGAAATTGCTTCCATGCTGTCACCTCCATTTCTGTACATGTGCGTTTTACTGTACCACAAGAGGTAGCCCTTAACAAGTCGCTTCACTCGGACGGGTGAGACAGTGGCGGTTTCCGTTTAGGTTTCTACCAGGCCGGACCGTCCCGTCGCCGCCGGTGACCTTTACGTTAAGGGTGGCGCGATGATCAGTAGTGGTATCTTGCCTGGGCGATGAAAATTGCATCGTCATCGACTTTATAGACAATGCGGTGCTCGTCGGTAATGCGACGTGACCAATAGCCAGATAAACCGTGTTTGAGAGGTTCGGGTTTACCGATCCCTTCGTATGGAGAGCGTTGAATATCCCGAATTAGCGAGTTGAGGCGTTTGAGGAGTTTTTTGTCGGTTCGCAGCCAATATTGGTAATCGTCCCAGGCATTTTCGGAAAATACCAGCTTCATTCGCTCAACTCCCGCTCTACTCCTCCGCCGGATTCAAGTTCAGCAATTGATTCCAGGAGTCGCCGGGCGTTTTTAGGACTTCGCAGCAGATAAGCCGTTTCTTCAAGGGCCTGGTAGTCTTCAAGGGATATCATCACAACCGAGTTTTCATTGCGACGGGTGATAATGATAGGGGAGTGGTCCTCACAGACTTTTTCCATGGCCTTGGCCAAGTTGCTGCGAGCTTTGGTATAAGAAATTGCTTCCATGCTGTCACCTCCATTTCTGTACATGTGCGTTTTACTGTACCACAAGAGGTAGCCCTTAACAAGTCGCTTCACTCGGACGGGTGAGACAGTGGCGGTTTCCGTTTAGGTTTCTACCAGGCCGGACCGTCCCGTCGCCGCCGGTGACCTTTACGTTAGCCTGTCCGAGAAGGAGAGCTGAATTGCCATCCGCCATTGATATCCCTGCACAGATCGAACAACAGATGGAGTACCTGTTTAGAACCCGTGCGGTCTTCCCTTATATGAATGAATCCGCAGTTGACCACGGCTCATTCTCAACAGCCCCTTATTATCAGCAAGAAGGAATTAATATAGAATTCCGATTTGCTAAGCTGGTCACACTCGACCAGGTGCATGCCATCAACGCGATCGGTCACTGGATAAACCAAAACTTCGTTATTCGGCTGTGTGCACTACTTGAGTATCATGGGGTCATACCCACTCAGGACCAAGGGAGGCTTAACGAGAATCTGCCCGGATTCCAGGACGTCAACATTGTTCGAAGGCTGAGGAATGTACTCGCGCATACGTCGGGTCGCTACAATAGCACCGACGATGTGGAGCGGAGGCTACACGAGACCATGGTGACGCACTACGGGGTCGAAGGTGTCAATTCTGCTGCAGCGACTGAGTTCCCACTTTCCATAGACACTGTCTTGGTCCCTATGGCGCGTGGTTGTAAGGAGTACGCTCAAGCGTGGGAGAGTGGGCAGTCCGGCTAACAATGCGTTTGCACACGGAGAGGCTATATCCTGCGGTTAATAAATGCTGTACCTGCTCACTTGCTGTTCCATTAAACAAAAATCCTACTGATTAACCGCCGTCCGGTGAAACGCGGCGTTAGCCCTTAAAAGAAATTGATATGAGAAAAAGAGGGACAATTACATCGTGGAACAAAGATAAAGAATTCGGCTTTATTTCACCTGCCTCTGGTGAAAAGCAAATTTTTGTCCACATTAAAGACTTCAGCAATCGACATCGCCAACCCGAGATTGGTCAAAAAGTCAATTACAGTGAATCCTCAGACAAACGAGGTCGTCCATGTGCCATAAACGCAACTCGCGCAGAGGATAAGCCTGTTAAACACGAAAACAAAAGTACGGCAAAATTTCCTATTGTATTAGCAATACTGTTTTTAGGTTCTGTAGCAGCTACGGTGCTGAGTGGGAAGTTTCCAATACATATCCTTATTATTTACACATCGTTAAGCATCCTTACGTATATTGCATACGCATTAGACAAATCCGCCGCCCAAAAAGGTAAATGGAGAACTCAGGAAAGCACTTTGCACCTGTTTTCAATTGCTGGCGGTTGGCCTGGCGCATTAGTGGCTCAACAAAATTTACGTCATAAGACAAAAAAAGAATCATTCAGGTCTGTATTTTGGGTAACCGTGGTTTTGAATTTATTTGGCTTCATCTGGCTATTCAGCTCTAACGGTTCAAGGTTACTGAATTCTCTATTGCAAAACATTCCATTGGGCTAACAAACTAATCAACCGGACGGAAAATACGTCTGTGTTAAATTGAAAAGCAAAATCTAAAATTGCGGTGGTTGGCAAGCAGTTCGTCGCCGCCGGTTATCATGAACCGTTAAGCATGGAGGGAAGTGTATGAACTCAGAGCCTGTTCAAGAACAAGGGCCGGTGATGGTGCCAAAGGGTAATTCGAAAAAAATATGGCTTATCATTGTCGGCGTCTTATTGATCTTGGCATATGCGGGGTTATTTATTCCTGCCTTCGCAGGCCAACCAATCAATCCAAGTGCCGGTCCGGGCATTCTGGTATGGAATGCCTGGTTTTTCTTTCTGCTTTGGAAGCATTTTGGGCGTCGGGGCTGGGTTGGTTCATTGCTTGGAGCCCTGATAGGCGTTTTTGCTTTCTTTTTAGCTGGTGTCCATCCGGAAACCCCGGTTTTTGTCAGGCGTGGCCACTCTGGCGGCAAGACAAATGCCAGATCCGCAGGGTTTCGAAATTGTTGAGTCTCATAGCACCCCCGATTTATCCCAAAAGTGCGGCATAAGGACGCACGATTCCTGTCGGGGGCGAGTTTTACAGCCTTTTTTGTCGCGTTAGCCCTGGGCCAGTTCGATGCGTGCCAGAACCAGCAGGTTGTACGAGACGACATTGCTCCAGACATAGCGCCTGAATCCGCGCCATCCGCTCCAGGTACAGCGGGTCAGGCCAAAGCGCCGTTTCAGGGCGGAAATATTGGCCTCGATCCCGGCGCGAAAGTGCTTCAGGCGCTTGTAGACCCAATTGCTCTTGGCCATGTCGAGCACCCCAAGGCCGCGCCGCTTGGAGAAGACGGCATCCTTGACCTGATGCTCTTTGGCAAACGACAGATTGTCCTTGGAGGCAAAGCCCCCATCGGCGCTGGCCTGGCGCGGCATGGTGCCGAAACGTTGCTGATGGCGCTCCAGCATGTCGATGTATTGATCGCTGTCGGCGGGATTGCCGCGGGCGATCACGCAGTCCAGAATCAGATTGGAGGCGCCACCGGTAAAAAAGACCTTGTGACCGTACTCGGTGTCGCGGCGCGACTTGACGATGATGTCGCTGTGGCTCTCGAAAAAGGAGATGATTTTCTCCGAGGCCGGAACCTTTTCGTCGCGAAAAACACGCCGCTTGGTCTGGTCGATGACCTTTTCGAGAATGCGCAGGGCGCGCTCCAGCTGCTGTGCCAGAAGGTGCGCGGTGCAGCCGTCTTGGAAGCTGTCGCCCTGGTAGGCGCCCAGAACGGGGATCGCCTCCCGGGCATAGCCGCAGACCTTGCGGGCTACCTCCACCAGGTCGCGGTAAGCGGCCACGCGGGTTTCCTGCTTGCGGGCATTGAGGATGGTTAGGGCGCGCTTTTTGGCTACCCGGCGATGATCGGAAAATGGGTAATCCGGACGAGGCCTGAGCTGATGGCCCTCGACCATCCAACGGGTCATGATCCGAATACCGTCCCACAGCAGCGAGGAGTCGGTGGGATGATGGATGTTGGTCTCAATGGCGGTGGAGTCGATGCGCACCTTCTTGCCCGTCTCGATTCTCGTCCCGGCGGCGTAGCCGAGGATCAGGTGGTGCAAGGCCTCCCAGGTTGACTCCGTCAAGCTCTTGATACTGTCCTGGAGGATCGACTTGCGGGGATAAACGCCCATCTCAAGGCGAGCAAAAGAGCGGAAGGCGACGGAATCTTCCAGGTAGAAGGCCAGTTCCTCATAGGTCAGCTCGCGATACTGTTTGAGAACGGCGCAGCGCAGCACCTGGTCAGCCGTCAGCCCGCAGCGCCCGGTATCCTCGCGCCGACCCTGAAGCAGATCGCGGTGAACAGCATCGAGGATATCCGGCGTGTGATCCAGAATCTGCGAAATGCAGCGCAGCTCTTTGGCGATGGCGCTGGTATGCATGAGCTCGAAGATGGACATTTGTCGATTGATTTTTCGCCTCACAAGCCCTCCTGACCGTATTGAAGTTGAATAAATTCAACAGGTAGAGGGTTATATTGTCATGCCACGCTCAAGAATTCAAGTACAAAAACGTGTATTTTGTTCGTAATTACAACAGCTTATGACTTTCCGGATAGACACTAGCTGGGGTTGTCAGCGCATTTTACCAGCATCTCTAAAAAGCGCTTCTGCCCAAGAAAAAGCTTCTAGAGTGTAATTGGCTTTAGGGTTAAAAACGTCAATAATACAATATGTTAGCATTGTTTTTCAATTTTGACTTGAAATACTAAAAAACTTAAGTATACTTTCGCATAACCAAGAAATACGAGACCCTGAGGGAGGACAATATGCGAAAGATAACTATCGAAATCGATGAAGAAATTTTCAACTTTCTTCAAAAGCAGGCAACCCCTTTCGTTGATTCCCCGAATGATGTTTTACGAAGAATACTTCTAAGCAATGGCAAGAACACGAATAATGACGTGTCTGCGGCTTTCACCAGAAAATCAGGGGTTTCTCTTCCCGTTTTGCCAGGCGGGGTGCCAAAGGCATTAGAACATACGTTACAAGTTGCCTACCTTGTAAGGTTTGCAAAAATGTCCCGATCAAATGCTACTAATTATTTAGCCAATCTCCACAGAGTCGCTCCCCAGACAATAATAGATAAATACTGCCGTCAATTAGATTTAACCGCGTATGAATTTGATCAACTTCTTCAAAGTGAAGACTTAAAGTCATTGAAAGAGTTGCTTCATAAAAAGCACCCTAGATTTTACAAAACAATAAATGAATATTTGACCTATAATGGTGGAAGCTTAACCACAAAATGAAGGCGGACGATTGTAACATTGGCGCTTCTCGAAAATGGCTCTACTAGGCCGTATCATCACGTCGTCGCCGCTTATTTTAACGTTAAGGGGGGGGCACGAGGATCAGTAGTGGTATTTTGCCAGAGCGATGAAAATAGCATCGTTACCGACTTTATAGACAATGCGGTGCTCATCGGTAATGCGGCGTGACCAATAGCCAGATAGGCCGTGTTTGAGAGGTTCGGGTTTGCATGGCTCTTCGTATGGGGAACGTTGAATATCCCGAATTAGAGAGTTGAGGCGTTTTCGGAAAATGCCAGCTTCATTCGCTCAATTCCCGCGCTACCCCTCCGCCGGATTCAGGTTCGGCAATCGATTCCAGGAGGCGCCGGGCGTTTTTAGGGCTCCGCAGCAGATAAGCTGTTTCTTCAAGGGCCTGATAGTCTTCAAGGGATATCATCACAACCGAGTTTTCATTGCGGCGGGTGATAATGATAGGGGAGTGGTCCTCACAGACTTTTTCCATGGTCTTCGCCAAGTTGCTGCGAACTTTGGTATAGGAAATAGCGTCCATAATGTCACCTCCGTTTCTGTACAGGTACGCGCTACTGTACATGAGGGGCGTCCTTAACAAATCGCCGTACTCGGACGGGTGAGACAGGGGTGGTTCCTGTCTTGATTTCTACCAGGCCGTACCGTCTCGTCGCCGCCGGGTATGCAAATAAATAAAGAGATATGTAATGGAAATAGAAGCCACAATCAATTTTCTAAAGGAAATCGAGAAATTTAAGACCTGTGAAAGAGTATGCCAGACAACCAGTGACGGTAGGGCTGAAAGTGATGCAGAACATTCCTGGCACTTGGCCATTTTCCTGATTCTTCTTGAAAACGAACTTGGTAATATCGATATCGCCAAACTTTTAAAGATGGCATTAATTCACGATTTGCCAGAAATTTATGCAGGTGACACCAACCCGTATCGGGGTGATAAAAATAACAAGGAAGAGAAAGAAAAAAAAGCAGCTGAAAAATTATTCTCAATGTTGCCTGAAGCAGCAGCAAAAGACCTCTCATCTTTATTTGATGAGTACATAAGCCAAGACTCGATTGAGTCCAAAATTGTCAAGTCAGCTGATAAATTAATGCCTCTCATTCAGAATCTATGCACCAACGAGCGTCATTCTTCATACCGGAAGTTGAATGTTGAATACCGTGAAGTGTTGGCGTACATGAACAAGTATTTCTCCGGTGGGATGCTGGAAAAGTTCTATCAAAAACTGCTATCGGAAGCTCATGATAATGGTGTTTTTTTCGAGCCTGCTCCAAAGGCCTAAAAATGCTTATTTTGTAGGGGATCGCAAAAAGCCGCGAGCGCTGAAAAGCAGCGGCGGAGAAAAAAGGTTACACCATGGCAAGAATAGGTGCTAAGAGTCGAGATACCATTGAACCATCGGTACTTGATCGTCTGAATCTTGGAACAGAGGAATCAGCATCGCTTTCAGAGGCGCTCGCGGTCGATTTTGGAATCTTGCTTGGCCATGTTGTCCCGAGTGTTACACCTGAAGAACAACAGCGTGTGACCAATGCTGCCGGATTGGGCTTCAAAAAACGGATGAATCTGGCCGCAACGGTACTCGTTGAGCATTTAGGTAATAACGCAGCCGAACTTCTGCAACAGCACCCCTCGGATACAGCCAGAGGTTGGGCCGCCTTTGTTATCGGGAATAGTGATTACCTGTCTCTGGGAGAAAAGTTATCAGCTGTACGATCGCTTGCCGATGACCGACATTTTGGCGTAAGGGAATGGGCTTGGTTGGCCCTTCGTCCCGCAATAGCCGCGGACCTAACGCAGGCGTTAGTTTGGTTGTTGCCATGGGCCATGTCAGAGTCCGAGAATATTCGTAGATTTGCGATAGAGGCCACAAGGCCGAGAGGCGTTTGGTCAAAGCACATCCAAAAGTTAAAGGAATCACCTGCCATGGGGCAGGTTTTGTTGAATGAGGTTATGGAGGATTCATCAAGGTATGTTCAAGATTCTTGTGGCAACTGGCTTAATGACGCAGCCAAATCAAATCCCCAATGGGTAGTTGATTTCTGCGCCCAGTGGCAAGAAAAGAGTTCTTCTGTTGCAACGAGCTATATCATTAAACGGGGGCTGAGGAATGTCGCCTGATGCTTGTCGGGCCCGCGGCCGTCAAGAGTAATAATCATCATTGCATTTCAAAAGGAGGGATTATGAAACAGGTTTTTTTCGGATTTGTTGTGCTTGGATTAATGGTTGTGGCAGTACCCTCGTTGGCCGCGGATATCCCGGCGTATAACTGGTCAGGTTTTTATGTCGGCATCAATGGAGGTTACGGTTGGGGAAAGACCAATTGGGATTACATCGGAGGTACAACAAAAGCTGACCACCATGTGAGCGGGGGGATGGCCGGTGGTACCGCCGGGGCAAACCTGCAGTTATTGTCCTATCAGGGCAAAATGCCTGCTGTAGTGGGTGGCATTGAAATCGACTTCGATTGGGCGGATTTTGATGGCAGCGGTCCCTGTCCCAACCCGCGTTTTCGTGCGGAATCGAGCATTGATGCGCTGGCAACCTTACGCGGCCGGCTGGGTCTTGCATTCGGCCGTCTCCTTATTTATGGAACCGGTGGTCTTGCTGTGGGCAAAGTAGATGTTGATACTGTCGATACAGAGGGTGCTGCCATTCCCCCGAGCGGCACCCCGAAAAACGGCGAAGACAAATGGAGAGCCGGATATGTCGTTGGCGCAGGCGCTGAATATGCTTTATGGAAAAACTTCTCCCTGAAAGTTGAGTACCAATATTATGATCTGGGGAAGAGCAGACATAAGGTTGACAACGATCTTCCGGTCTATGCTGGTGCGCGTGGAGAGTTCATCCGCGGCGGCATCAACTACAAGTTTTAATCCAGCTGGGATGCAGGACGCAACAAACGTGCATCATCAATTTCATAAAGGGCATGAAAATACGCTTATATTTGGCAGTGCATGCTGTTTTCTAGAAACAGGCGGGGGGGGGCTTGAAAGATATTTGCTCTGCTTCGGACTGGTAAATACCGTGTTTTTCCGAGTTTTTACGAGGATTGCCACCACGCTTCGCACTCCGGCAACCGGTAAATTAACGTTGTTGAAGGAATCCTTCCATGATTCATAACGTGCTTTTTGATCTGGATGGTACTTTGACTGACCCTAAAGAAGGGATAACCCGGTGTATTCAATTCTCACTCACGCGGCTTGGCAGAAAAGCGCCAGCTGCAGATGCTCTATTGTGGTGCATTGGTCCGCCTCTGAGAAATTCCTTCGCCCGCTTGCTCGAAAGCGATGATGCTGAATTGTTGGATTTGGCTTTAAACCATTACCGGGAGAGATACACTGAAATTGGAATTTACGAAAACCATGTTTATCCAGGAATTGTCCCGGCGCTTCGCAAAATCCGGGAATCGGGGCGCCGGTTGCTTTTGGCTACTTCCAAACCGACGATTTTTGCCACTCGAGTTCTCGACCATTTCGACCTGACGCAGTTTTTTGATGGGATCCACGGCAGCGAGATTGATGGCCGCTTATGCGAAAAGACCGATCTTGTGGCACATATTATCAGGACATGGAATCTTGCTCCCAGCTTGACACTCATTGTGGGCGACCGGGTACATGATGTGATTGGAGGAAAAAGCAACGGCATAATGACGGCACTCGTTACCTATGGTTATGGAACCCGGCGTGAGATCGAAGCGGCAAATTCTGACTACATTTTTGAATCTCCATCTGAGTTAGTTTTCATCCGGAAACGGCCCTTTTCCGCCATGGCGGCGTCAATCCGCAGGCTTGCTTGTGCGGCGTACCGATGTACGCCTCCGCGCAGCCCCTTGATTTCCTTGCCACAACGAAAAATTGCTCGTTTCCCATATGAAAACCACGATGTATCCATCCGGAGATTCCGGATGGATAAGAGTTAGTGAAAATCTTTCAAACAAAACGCGCGACGAACCATCCGCTCGACCAGACGGCTGACTCTGGGTGGGTGCCGGAGTAAATGTATAAATCCTTGTAATTACGAATAAAGGACATGTTTTTGCAGTTGTGTTTCTGAACTCACTCCCCCTCTAACGCTAATTGTTGGGAGAAAACCATGATTAAAGAAAATCAGGTTGGCTTGTTTTTTCTGGGGCTGTTTGTAGCTATTGGCTTAGCTGTCTCCGGCTACTTTATAGGACAAACTTTGTACAATTCCAAAGTTGCCCTCAACACAGCAGAGGTTAAAGGTTTAGCTGAAAGGAGGGTTACAGCAGATCGGGTTAATTGGACAATCGCTTATAAAGTGTCCGGCAATAATAAAGAACAGATACCGAGATTATACGAACAAGCCGAAAAGCACAAGGAGACCATTAAAGATTTACTTAAAGAGAATGGTTTTACCGAAGATGAAATTCAGCTAGGAGTTCTGAGTTACGAGTTTTTTGAATATCGAGATGAAAACCAGAAATTGGTTGATGAAGCACATAGATTAACAGGGACCATTAGTGTTGAATCAAATAAAGTCGAACTCGTCAGTAAAGTTCGAAGTAACGTAAATAAACTGATTGCTAAAGGTCTTGATATTGAAAACAGACCACCTTTATATCATTTCACCAAGTTGAATGAAATAAAACCGAATATGCTTAGCGAAGCTACCAAAAACGCACGCATCGCTGCCAACGAGTTTGCTAAGAATGCCAATGTGACTGTTGGTGGAATCCGAAGTGCACGACAAGGAAATTTCATTGTAGTTGATGCCGGAGAACAATATGGCGATTCCGCAAAAATTGAAAAAGATGTTCGTGTTGTTACAACAATAACCTTTTATTTGAATGATTGATAAAGCCAGCTTGATTCATTCTTAATTTCAACAGGTTGGCCTGGTTTGCCCCCAGCTACCGTGCCCCCTATTGACCGTAGGCAGGAGGCTCTTTGAATGTTGAACCTTGAATTTCTCATCACTTCATTTGTCGTGGTCCTCATACCCGGTACGGGAGTCGTTTTCACCATATCTACCGGTCTCAGCCATGGCCGAAGGGCCAGCGTGTTTGCGGCACTGGGTTGCACTTTGGGCATTTTGCCCCATCTCCTGGCGACAGTGCTGGGACTGGCGGCTCTCATGCACACCAGCGCCCTCGCTTTTCAAACCCTGAAGTACGCTGGTGTTGCATACCTGTGCTACATTGCCCTTGCCACCTGGCGGGACCAGTCGGCTCTTGCCGTTGAAGCAGGCTCTTCTGCAGGCAAGGCCACGGATCTTGTTTTGAAGGCGTTCCTGATAAATATTCTCAACCCGAAGCTAACCATCTTCTTCCTGGCTTTTCTTCCGCAGTTTGTTCAACCAGGGGCTGCTGCGCCAGTCTTCCAGCTTATCCTGCTTAGCGCCGTTTTTATGGCCATGACGTTTGTCGTATTTGTTGTCTATGGCTTTCTTGCGCATGCGTTCCGGAAAGCGGTCATCGATTCGCCACGAGTCCAGATCTGGCTTCGCCGCAGTTTCGCAGCAACCTTTGCTGGCATGGCGGCCGAACTCTCATTCGCCGATAAATGACGGCCAGACACCAGGTCAACCGGACTGGTGACACAGGGGCGTTTTCCGTTCAGGTTTCCACGAGGCGGGCCCGTTTCATTGTGCCGGTGAGAAAATCGTTATGTGATGAACATTTGACGGTCCAGGTTTTTTTGAAAAGAATCTGCCGGGGAATTTATCTGATAAAAATTACGCCATTTCGCAAAGGGAATGTTGATTATGGGAAAAATCATCATGTTGTTTATGCTTGTAGCTTTGTTGCCAGGTTGTGCAAAACCCCTTTACTCGGTTGACCCGAACGGAAGCGTGGCTTCTGTCACCTATATCAGGCATGATGTCAATCATTATATTTCAGAAGAAACCGGGACAATTGTTCCCCGGGGAGAAAAGGATAAGTTCACCGGGAAGTTGATCTCAACCGAATGCCGCCGCACATTTCCAACGGTAATTTATCTTTACAAGTCCGTGGAATGTTCAGGCAATCCGGTTGTCATGGGCCGTCTTGACCTGAAAAAAAGCGACGATGCTACGGCCACCTTTAAGGTCAAGGCGGGTGTGCCTTTGATTAACAGTTACCGGACAAAGTTTCAAACATGCGAGAGGGACTGCTACAAGCATTTTTATACATCGTCCGTATTTGTTCCGGAGGAGAACGCAAAATATGAAGTCGTTTTAGAGCCAATTGACGGTGTCGCTGTTTACAAACTGAAAAATGGTAGAAAAATCAAACAGAAAGTTGATTCAAATTTATCAGAGTCTTGCCAATATTAAGCTAAAATGCTCTGGTTTTTGAAATAGCGAGGTATATAAAAATGCAGATTACAGAACGTATACATGCGCTAAAAATACCTTTTAAGGTGCCTGTTTCTCAGAAAGTTTCGCTCGATAGGTTCGCGTATGTTTATCTTGTTTTTGGCGACAAAATACATTTAATCGATAGCGGTGTGGCTGGTGCCGCAAAGGCAATTCTGGCGTACATAAAAGAGCACGGAAAAGAACCGGAGGACATTGCTTCTTTAATTCTTACCCATTCCCACCCCGATCACATTGGTGCAGCCAAAAGTATAAAAAAGCTGACTGGTTGTACGGTTTTTGCCCATAAAATCGAACAGGATTGGATTGAAGATACCGAACAACAATTTAAAGACAGGCCGGTCCCCGGATTTCAAAGTCTTGTGGAAGGTTCTGTAGAAATTGACAGATTTATTTCTGATGGCGAAATATTAGAATTGGGAAATAGCCTGTTTTGCACCATAGCTCACACCCCCGGCCATTCAAGAGGTTCTGTTTCACTGCTGATTGAAGAGGAAAAGTCTTTATTCTCAGGCGATGCCTTGATTTTCCCTGGTGACTTGCCAATCTACGAGAACATTGCAAATTCCATTGCCTCCATCAGAGCATTGCAAAAAATAGACAATCTGGAATATTTGTTCTCATCCTGGGAGTCTCCAATGCAAGGTCAAGAAAACATACGCAAGAGAATGGATGAGAGTATTTTATATCTCAAACGCATCCACGCTGCCGTTCTCAACAACAGCAATGATTCACCACAGCAAAATATCATGGAGTTATGCCAGAAAGTAGTCAGTGAGCTTGGACTGCCATCTTTGGCCGTTATGCCGCTTGTTGCCAAAGCATTCGCATCGAGTCTTGCTGTTGAAACAATTTAGTCTCCATCCGGAAACTTTGGATGAACACAGCGTCGTTTTCATGTGGGGAACGATCTATTTTTCGTTGTGGCCAAGCAATCAGGGATTGCGCGTAGGCGCACATCGGTTCGCCGCGTCACGCGCAGGATAGGGAAGCGGACAGCCTCCGGTTGCCCGAAAGGCGAGGCCGGGGGCGGGGCGGCCCGGGTCACACACAAGTCTGCGGATTGACGCGGCCGGTTATCGAACCAATATTTGAAAATCTCCATTTTTCCTTGAATTTACCTATCATGGATGTTCCCGGAATTCTTGCCTGATACAGGCATTTTTGTGAAAGGAAGGATGTGCCATGAATGAAGAAAAATGCTGCGAACTTGCGGAGCAGGCCTATGAGATCGCATATGAGCTGGATTCAAAATATGGCTGTTGCCCCCAATGTGTTTTGAGTGCCGTAAAAACGGTGATCGGGGACGAGGTGACAGATATGCTGATCAAGGCCAGTCATGGCTTGTCAGGTGGCGGCGCTCTTGTCGGTACCGGTTTATGCGGCGCTCTGACAGGCGGAATCCTTGCCCTGGGCGCGAGGTATGGACGGGATCCCGATGCATTCAGCTCCGGCCCGGGTCTGGAAAATTTCCATGCGGGACGTGAACTTGTCTATCGCTTCGAGTCCGAGTTTGGCGGCATCTCGTGCGAGTATCTGCAACAGCGATTCAGCGGACGCACCTGGAACTTCTGGAACGCCAGCGAGTACCTGATGTTCGCCAATGAGCGCGGGAACCGGTGCGCCCGGGTCAGCGGCCTGGTGGCAAAGTGGGTTGTCGAGATGCTGCTTTCCTGATGCGGTAGCCGCTAGTGAAAACTTCGCCAGGCGAAATGCGGGAGATTCCCCGGGGCAAGGACAGAGCCGGGACGTTCGTCTAAAAAACCGGGCTGCCCATTTTGCAGGGAACAGCCCGGTATCCATTTGGCTTTTACCCTTGAAAAACCTGTTTGGATGCGATCCATGGGCCTTGGGTTTCACCCTGGCCTCGCAAATCGATCAGAAGGTTGCCGTCCAGAGGCCATGAATATTGCAGTAGGCACGGGCAACAACCTCACTGTCCGGTGTACAGAACTCCGCGTCGGGATTTTCACCGGCTTCGCAAACAAGGGCTTTTGCCTTGCCCGGGGTGCCGCTGATGCGGAACTTGACTACCGGCTCTTCACCGGGTTGCAGGCGCTGGCGACAAACCTTGCCGTCGACAACCAGTTCGACCCACTCGATGTAGTGTTTTTCCTCCATCGGATGCGCCATGCTGCCGACTTTGACCTTGAACCCTGACATGGTTTTTTCGATGACAGGTACATGTTTTTCCTTGGCCGCATCGACAGTATTCTCAACCATCAGCTTCATGGCCGCACCGCAACAGATCAATTCGCCAGCTCCTTCATGCACGACTTCAACAATATTCCCACAGGCATCGCATTTGTAGATTTCCAGCAGCTTCGGCATTGGCTCCTCCTTGTATGGCTGGTTTGTTTGCATTCAAAACCGCGTCTTCTTCCAACTCCGGAAAATCGACAACCCTGCAAGGGACCTATGGTCCCTTGCTTATACAGCAGCGACCGGCCCCCGCACCGTGGCTATCTTCCGATGATGTGAAAAAAATTGTTCTTTTACTATAACACGCCAATTCTCATCAGCAACTTTGCAGGTCACTGCAAAGCCCTGGAGGGGAATCCCGGAATCCCCGCCCATGGACCCGTTCTCCTGGGGCGGGGAGTGACTACGGAGCCTTGTGCCCGGGACTACGGCTGGCGCATTGTCTTTCCGGCCATCCGGATGATGTCGTCCAGCGGATTGCCGTCGCCGTTCAGGTCGAGCATTGCGGCAAAGTTTGACGTTGTGGCGCCGCGACCGCCAAGCAGGCCCTTCAGCAGGCTGGCGAGCCCTTTCGGGGAGCGCTGTGATGCTGTGGTGGCGGTACTACCCTGCTTCGCCATGTAGCCCGTAACCAGCATCGCCAGCATCGGCAGCATCTTTTTCAGCAGTGTCTGGTCGAGGCCCGATTGTGATGCTGCGTTCTGTGCGACAGCACGGCTGACGTCTTTGGACCCGAAGATTGTTCCAAGGATGTTGTTGCCGCGGCTTACGTCCGTCGGCTGCGCTGCCAGCACCTGGTCGAAAAGGCCGCCACCGCCTAGTTGGCCGAGCAGGCCGCCGAGGCCTTCAAGACCCGTGGGCTGCGATTGTGCCTGCTTCTTGAACCCGCCGAGGATAGCCGGGATGAGAGCTTCGGCACCGCTTGCAGCCTGGGTTTCGTCGATGTCCAGTTCTCGCGCGATAGATTGGAGTCCGCCCATTTTGGCGAGGATGTCGGTGATCTGCATGTGTCCGATCCTTTGCTTTGATGGTTGCCCTTCTGGCTCAGTCCAAAAGGTCCGGGGGTATATTGCCGCCGTTGGAGACTTTGCTATTCTCTTTTCTGGTTTGTAAGGTTATGTGACCCGGCCAGGTCGCAAGGGTACATAGCCTTCTGCTCCCTGATAGTATACAATTTCCGAGAGAGTTTTGAGGTCCCCGTAGCCGGGGTTGGAAAAAAACATACCGGGAGTCACGGAACACTTTCCCTGTCAGGGAGTGCCCCGTTTCGGTATGGCGCAGTAAATAATGGTTTGGGATATCGGGTGACTGAAAATGCATAAAAAGACCATTGCCATTGTTACGGACAAGCCGAAATCGGTCTTCAACTCCTCCTATCTGATCAGCTATTTGATACCCTTGTGGCAGGACCGGGGCCACCGGGTGGTGATAAGCACGAAGTGGCCCTTTCCTGATGCCGATGTCGCTCTTCTGCATGTTGATCTCACCAGAGTGCCGCTTGTTTATCGCTTGATATCCAAAAAATACCCGGTGGTTCTAAACGGAAACTTCCCTGATAATTCCAAAGCGATAGTAAGCCAGCACCTGTTGAAGATTGAGGATCATTATGCTGGACCCGTTATCGTCAAGACCAATGGCAATTTTGGCGGCATGCCTGATATCGCTAAAAGTTCCAAAGGGGATAGCCGCAGGGTGCTGAATGAAACATCCAATTTGGAAACGTTGAATTGGCACGCTATCCGGGCGATAAGTCCGGAAAGTTATCCTGTTTTTCGCGACAAATCAGACGTTCCGGCAGGGGTGTGGCGCAACAGGCATCTGGTGGTGGAAAAGTTCCTGCCCGAGTACGACGGTAATGGTCTGTATCGCATGCGGGCCTGTTTCCTTTTTGGCGATCAGGAAGTAAACATGGTGGTTACCTCGGAAAAACCGGTTATCAAGGGGAGTAATATCTGCAGCAGGGAGTTGTTGGATGAACCGGCTCCCGAGGCGCTCAGGGTTTTGCGAAAAAAGCTGAAAATCGATTTTGGCCGGTTGGATTATGCCGTCTCGGAGGGCAGGGTCGTTCTTTACGATGCCAATAAAACCGCGACACTGAGCCGGCAGTCTGGTCTTGAATGGGCCGACAGGGTTATCCGCCCCTTGTCGCACGGCATTGAAAAATATCTGTGAGGTCACGTATGGCAAATATTGAATGGAATTCCGATGTCGTCTATTCCAGAATCATGAGCCAGACAGACAAAAAACGCTACGCCGCAGGTTCTCCCGACCCCTGCGAGGTCGGCGTGTATGCCGGCTGTCTGCCCGAAAACAGCTCGATCGGCGTGGTTCTGGGGATGACGCCCGAGTTGCGGAATATGGCGGCACAACACTGCAGTCAATTGATATCCATCGATCATAGCGAGGCGGCCATTGCCACCTACAAGGATTGGCTGGCGCCGGCGCTGCGGCACAAGGAGCAGGTGGTGCACGGCGATTGGAGCGCCCTGGAGAGCATTTTACCGGAAGCTCCGGATTTCATTCTCGGGGATGGTGTTTTTGGCAATATCGTTCCAGTTGACAAGTATTCAAATCTGCTTTGCGCGATAAGAGCGGCTTTGTCCCGCAAAGGCTGTTTTGTTACGCGACATTGTCTGATGCCCGAAGCGGTTTTGGACAAACCGGAGCACCGTCGGGATCTCCTCGAAAAGTTCCGCCGGCACCTGATAGACGAAGCCGGGTTTGGTTTGAGCATGCGCCTGCAGGGATATGTTGATATTGCCTACGACAGAGCCGGCTTTGTCCTGGATAACGCGAAAGTGTTTTCGGCGGTCGACAGGGATCATGAATCCGGCATGCTTTCATTATCCGAATATCAGATAATCCGGCGCTATCTGTTTGGCGGGTTGAACACCATCCCTACGAGAAATGCCTGGGAAGCATTGTTGAATAAGGCCGGTTTCACCTTTGAGCGACGGCATTGCCGGGGAAAATACTGGTACGATTATTACCCGATATATGTCTGCCGCCCTTTGTGAACCCCCAAGCGGGAGATGAAAACGGAAGCGGTCCCGGTCCCAGACCAAATTTTGCCCCCGAAACGAGTCGCGTATCTCTGGCCGATGTTTTTCCGGTTTTATTCCGTGCGGAGGCAGGACTTCTGTCGGGATGTCACCCGCAATGCGCTGGCGGGGCCGCCGTCGACCGGGGGCGTGGCCGGGGTGGTGGCGCGCTTCCAGGCGGAGAGGCGGCGCAGCGTGCGAACCAGGGCCAGATCCCGGGGTGAGACGCCGCTGGCCTGAATGGTCGGGTCGGGCAGATCCCGGGCCAGCAGGTCCAGGATAATATCGAGAGTCCGATAGCTGATGCCCATGCCGAATTCGTCGGTTATCCCGTTGCGCATGTCCGGGCTGGGCGCGCATTCTCGAATTCTTTCAGGCACGCCCAGCGCCGCCGCCAACTGACGCACCTGGGTTTTATAAAGGCCTGAAAGGGGTTGCAGGGGCAGGTCGTCGATGCCGCCTTTGACGAACCAGCCGACAAGGATTTCAGAGCGGTTGGCGCCACCGAGCAGCAGCCAGGCGTTTTCTACGGCCACTTGTTCCAGTCGGGTCCGGCGGTAGATGTGGCGTATGTCAAAGCCGTTGACGATGGGCCGGATGGCGAGGTCGTAGATGCGCCTCTTGCAGGCGGAAAACGATGTCTCCTGACTGCCGAGTCGCAAGGAGGACATGAAAGGGGTTTCTCCGAACAGGCGCTGGTAGAGGTTTTGAACCAGCCGGTTGAACCATTGGGGCTGCCCTTTGCCGCTCATGATCGGGGAGGCGTAAACTCCCCGCTTCGCCATTTCGCGGCTGATATCTTCGATTTCCAGCTTCAGGCCCAGCCAGTTGGCCACCAGTTCAGCCTTGGCGCGACTGTCTTTTTCGCTGTGCCGATCAAACAGGTAGGCAACGTGAACCTTGTCCGGTCCCAGGGCGCGCACCGCCAGACAGGCCAGAACGGCGGAGTCGATGCCTCCGCTGAGCCCTGTCAGGAGTCCCTGGGCATCGTGCTCTCCGGCTGTCTGGCGAATATACGCCTCCAATTGCCGAATGGCCGCATCGGCATCGATTTCCAGGTTGCAATTCGCCCAGGGCATGTTTTCCCCCTTTGCACGTTCCATGGAAACCGGTTCAATCCACCGCTGTCGTTAAAACTATATTTGTTATTGCGAAGGTATCAAACTGCCCGCTGCATATTCCTGGTTGCCGCAGGCCGTTCCCAGTTCGCCACAGAGATTCTCCCAACAGGCCGGTCAGTTCCTCATCGTTGCAGTTAACCGATGTGGCTGTAGCAGCAGGTCCAGAGCATCGTTGATATCGTTACAGACAATATCCGCAGCTTGCATCGCAGCGATAGCGGCTCCTTCTTTCTGAACAACACAGACTCCCAAGGCCGCATGTTGCAGCAACATGCCATCATTCCTCCCATTTCCAATCGCCAGTACACTTTTCAGACCCAGATTCTCGGCATATTCCAGTTTGGCCTGATCCTGCCGGTTTTTACCGATAATTTTCAACGTACAGGAAATCTTCGCCAGTTCCGAGCGGGCACTCGCGTTGGTATCGGCGGTAATGACATGCAGGGAAACCAATGGACTCAACTCTTCGAGTCGTGAGGCGACCCCGGGAATCAGCTTGCCATCGACAGCAAGCGTGCCGTTGAAATCGAGAATGACATGTTCAATTGTGAGGCTTTCTTTGTCGGGAATATGGAGGGACAGCATGAAACACCCCTTTGCTTGAAAGATATGACAAAGCCAGGCCCGGCTGGACTTGTATCCGGTATTTCGGGCAATTGCGGAAAAGTTCTGCTTATTCAGGAAACAACGGTACTGTCATCAAACGTGACGATATGATCGGAAATACGGCTTACTTGCTCCAGATAATGGGAAACCAGCAGAATGGTCAGGCGATCCTTCAGCCCCACAAGAAGCTCTTCAATCGCTGCCATCGACGCCTGATCCAGGGATGAGGTAGGCTCGTCCAGGAGTAACACTTCCGGTTCCAGGGTCAGCGCACGCGCAATGCACAGTCGCTGCTGTTGTCCCCCTGAAAGGCTGCGAGCATCATCATTCAGCCGATCCTTGACCTCGTCCCACAAATTCGCCATCCGCAATGCGTGTTCCACCTTGTGCTCGATCAGCTTCCGGTTTCTTTCGCCGGCCAGTTTCAGAGGAAAGGCGATATTTTTGTGAATGCTCATGGGCAGAGGATTGGGGGCCTGGAAAACCATGGCCACCATTTTCCTCAACTCCGTCACCGGCATGGCGGGAGCATAGACGTCACGAAATCTGCCTTGCAGCTTAATCTCCACCGCCCCGCTCATATCCGCATCCGACACGTTTTCCCACAGACGATTGAGAGTCATGAGAAATGTGGATTTGCCGACACCGGAAGGCCCGGTAAGAGCCGTAATCGCATTCTCGGCAAAATTCACGTTGACATCTTTCAGTATCAGCCGGTTCCGGTAGGAAAAAAATAGATTTTCGACGCGGATTTTGATCGCTTCAGTCATGGTTTGGCTCTGGCTCATGGCCGGTAAAATACGAAGTGCGACAATCCCTTCCTGATACCATAGGCTACTGCGAAAAGGAGGGCACACAAAAGCAGGAGGATAATGGATGCCCCATACCCCCGCATCAGTTCCTCGGGATCGGAATACTGGGATGAAATGTAATAGATATAAAAGGGCAGCGCTTCGAATTGGGCAAAAACAGAACGCGGCACCCCGGCAGAGGCAACAGCCCCGGTCAGCATAATAACCGCCGTATCTTCGGCACAACGGCCAATGGCAAGAATGATTCCGCTCATGATGCCGGAGAGGGACCGGGGGATCAGTACCAGAAAAACATTCTGCAACCGCGTGGCCCCCAAGGCGAGGGCCGTCATGCGAATATTCGAAGGAATACCCTCGAGAGCCGCCTGGGTCGTACGGATAATATAGGGCAAAACGAGCAACGACAGTGCAATGCTCGATATGAGCAGGCACGGACCGATCCGGTTGGAATACTGTTTGTGCAGAAATACGGCAAAGGAAAAACCGAAAAGTCCGATGACGATGGAAGGGATACCGGACAGAACATCAAAAAAAGCATCCAGTGCTCTTTTTATCCGTGAACCGGCATACTCCGCAAGGTAGATGCCCGTGGAGATACCTATCGGGATGGCCAGTACAATGGACAGAATGACAAGAACAAGTGTGCCGGCAATGGCCGGAAAGAGCCCGTCAAAAACCCGGGCCCTGAATAACAGCGCCCGCAACGGAGGGGTATCGCCGAAAATCAAAGACAGATTGAGGCAGGTGTATCCTTTGATAAACAAGTATCCGAGTAGCACCAAAACGGCAGACACCAGGATCAGGCCGGCTATCCACGCAAAAACAATGGAAAAAATTTCGAGAGTCCGGGGTTTCAAGCTTTTTTGTTCTCCGCAAAACTGAGATATCGAGCCAGAAACGTTACCACCAAGGTGAACAGATAGAGAACAACCCCGCAGGAAAAAATCGACCGGAACTCGGGGCTCTCGTAATCCGCGGCGATCACCAGAGCGATATGTGCCGTAAGGGTTCGGGCCGGTTCCAGAACCGATTCGGGAACCTGGACCGAGTTGCCAGCCAGCATCAGTGCCACGAGCGTGTCGCCCACAGCCCGGCCCAAAGCCAGAATAACGCCATTAAGCAGCCCCTTTCTCGCTGAGGGAAGAATAACATAAAGCAGTTTTTGCACAGGACTCGCGCCCAGCGCATCGGCGGCATCCAGATAGGATCGGGGAATTCTGGCGAAACTGTCACAAAAGAAAAGAGTCATGGTGGGTGTGATCATGATGCCGAGCACCAGGGCCGCGGTAAGCACGCACATCCCTGATCCGTCCTGAAAAAGTTCCCGGACAAATGGAACAAGCAGAAAGATACCCACGAAACCATAGATAACCGTTGGGATCCCCGTCATCAACTCGATGAGTCGACGAAAAACCCGGCTGACAGGTTTCGGAGCAATGGTTGTAATCAGAAAGGAGCAACCGAGGCTGAGGGGAAAAGCGACGGCCAAGCCCAGCAGTGAAATGCACGCCGTACCCACGATCATCGGATAGATACCGAAGGCTCCCTGATACGGTGCCCACGGTTTCACCAGGAGTTGGTAAAACCCGCCCTCTCTCATCAGAGGCAAGCCCATGAATACCATGAACACCAGAATGGCAACGGTGATCAAAGAGCTTGCCAGTGCGGAGAGGAAAAATGCCCTCTCCGCAACCCGTTCTCCAATCTTTTTCATCGGACCGGAATGAATCCTTTTTCTTCAATAATCTTCTTGCCCTCCGGCGTAAAAAGAAAATCGAGGAATTTTTTTGTCAGTCCCGATGGCTCCCCCCTGGTGTTGCTGTAAAGACCGCGGGCGATGGTATAAGTCCCTTCCTGAACCGTTTCGATGGTCGGCACAACCCCGTCCAGAGCAACGGGAGCCACGGTCGCATCGATGTGACCGACAGATACGTAACCAATACCGTAGGGGTCCTGAGCAATCGCCGATTTCATCGCGCCGTTGGATACCACGACATGGGCTCCGGGAATGATCTCTCCCTCGTCCAGGCCCTTTTTCCAGAAGACCTCCCGGGTCCCGCTGGCTTCATCGCGGGTGTAAATATTTATTTTTCTGTCTTCCCCGCCCAGCATTTTCCAGTTTTCGATCTTGCCGGCAAAAATATCCTTCATCTGGCTTTTGCTCAGCGCCTTCACCGGATTTTTGGGATTGACTACCGGTCCGACACCGTCAATGGCCCATTTGTGCAAAACGAGCTTATAGCGGCTAATTTCTTCGTCAGTCGGTTTGCGTCCGCTGTTACCGATAGCCACCAGGCCTTCCCCCACCTGCTTGATGCCAACACCCGAGCCCCCACCGGCAATGCTGATCTGGATCTCAGGATTCATGACCATGATTTTTTTGGCAGCATCTTTCATGACAGGAATATGCGCGGTCCCTCCGGATATTTTCAGCACGCCCTTCTCGCCTTGAAACGGATCAAGGCTTCCGGAAAAAGCCGGTGCACAGACCAGCAGCAGAATGGAAATAATCAATAACGGTTGAATCCAGGAAATTTTCTTCATATGCTCCTCCGAAAAAAGTGGAAAAAACTCGATTCGAAGCTAGCAAATGCCTGGCTGGTTGTCTAATTGTAAATTTAAATACAAAGTTGCGGAATTATTGATTTTATCAATGGGGTGACATGGATACATATTGCGGCCGAAATTTTCAGGAGGGTTTTTCCATCTCCCGCAGGCGGCCGGGGATATCCCACTTTTTCATGAGTCTGACCACGGCACCCGGCACCCCGGCTTCCCAGTGCTCGTTTCGCGCCATCCGGCAGCGAATATCGGTGGCGCTCAAACCTTTCTCAGCAGCCGGCACTTCCCGAAGAATGTGGGTCGCCAGGCCAAGCGATTTGAAATACGCCAGTTTCCGCTTCCCCCAATCGTCATAGATGGAAACAAAAAACAGCGCATCGAGGGGAACATAATATCTGTACAGCTCGGGCAGATTGACGGGAAACGGCACCACTGAAAAACGCGATGAGGCGATACCCGCCTCTTCCAAAACAGCCCGAATCATGACGTAGCGTTCAAAATAGGTCAGGGGATTGGAAATCGAGCGGCTTCGCTTTGGATCGACCGTCTCATCCCTGGTTAGAAAAGGATCCGGGTTGGTAATCCCCACGACCAGGTGACGGCAAAGCGCCATTCCCGCCTGGAGATAGGAGAGATGATCGTTATGGAGCACCTGAAAACGGCCATGGATGACTCCGGTTTCGACATCCGGGATCGGCTCACGGGCCATATTTGACAACTCCTTATCGTCCGCCATCGCTCTCTTCTTCACGACACCTCGTTGCAGCGCGCAGGCTCGACTGGCGAACAACGACCTCGGGGTTCAGTCGACAGGGAGGGGGGTCGCGTTGCCCGGCGTGAAAGGCTGGTCATCGGGAGCATCCATGAGTCCCCAGAGCTTGCCCCGGTCAAGAAAATTCAGGACCAGATACATGAGCTCCTTACCCCTGACAAGATTCAGCCCACCGGAAGCACAACTTACCTCGTCGAAACTCACGACCTTGTCGCGCCGCACATATCTCCCGGCCATGACTATCGGCACCGTCTCGCCGGTGTGAATCATGGTGCCGGAGGAAGCCGTGGCATGATCGGCGGTAACGATAAACAGAACATCGTCGTCGGCAAGGATTTTCTCGATGGCAAAAGCGAGCGCCGCATCGATGGATTCTATTATCCGTTTTTTAAGAAGAGGATCTCTGGCATGACCTGCCTCATCGGCAACCTTGGTATGGACGTGCACAAAATCGAATTCCTTGGCCTGCCAGGCCATGGCGAGCCGTTCCTGCAAATCCTTGCCGGGATCGCCCGTATCCCTGACCTTGCAGGTTTCCATGCCGACCACCTGACCGAGCCCCTGATAAACGGCACCGGACGCGATCATCAGCCCCTTGAGCCCCCATTTGTCGGTAAATGAAGGCAGGTGCTTCATCATCCCGGCTCGCTGCGTACCGACCGCATTAATGGCCGGAAGTCCCTCCCGGGTTCGTTGTCGATTAAGTGGATGCGTGGCAAGTGTCCGATAACTCCAGCGCAGATAGTCGTTGAGAAACCGGGCGGTATTCTGGGTGAGCGGATCCTCCGCCATGGCGCGCAAAGGGAGAACCTCCATCAGGGGGCGCCCTTCGATGATTGGATTCGAGTCGGTAACGGCTTTCGACACCTTCCCTCGCAAACGGAGAATGCCGCCGATCCCTTTTGTAGGTAGGAATTCGGCCTCAATGGCATCGCGGCTGAAAGCGCGGATCGCCCCGTGAAGAGACTGACAATCCTGACGGTCGAGAGGCGGATTTTCATGGCGAAGCACAAGGCGCTGTTGCTCTTTGGTCACAGAGAAGATGCGTGCCAGCAGGGCCACATCATCCAGTCGGATGTCGATTCCTTCCCCCAAGGCTTCTACAACGCCCCGCCCCGGGAAATCCTCTATTTGATAACCAAACATGAGAAAATGGGCAAGCTCGCTGGGCAAGGCCGTTCCCTGGAGGTGGGAGTGGAAAAGTCCGTTCATGCCGAGAGAGGCGATTTTGTCGAGATTGGGTGTGGAGGCGGCCTGAAGAGGGGTCCTGTGGTCAAGCTGGGGGTGGCTCCGGTCACCAAGGCCATCGAGAAGCAGAAGAATACAGCGCATGCCCGGTCCTTTGAAAAAAGCGACAAATTCGCAGGGTATACCTTGTTTTTATCCGGAGTCCCCGGATGGGCACCAGCTTAGACACTCCCCAGGAAAAACGGAATTTGTTGCCGCATTGCATCGGCCTGCAGGGATGATGTTTGGAGGTAGCTTTGCAGCAGGTCGCGCGTATGCAACAATTCCGATGGGTTCATGAGTTCAATGGCCCACCAGTCGCAAGAGTCAGACAAACCGAGAAGATCAAGGCGTTCGCTGATGTCGGAAAGGGCATCGGGCGGAACGTGACCGTAACCCTCCAGTTCCGTATGGTAGACATGTGCATTGAGAAGCCTGTCGCGATGGGGCAGGATGTATTCGGCGAAGAGGTCCTTCCCCGGATGCAGATGCCGCACCGCGTGAGCATGGCCGATATCGATGGTGACGTAAGCATCGCTTTCCGTCACGATACGATGGAACAGCAGCGGATCGTTGGTGAGCGGAGTGGTGAGATTTTCCAGGGCCACGGCGACGCCATTGCCACGGCCATACGCTACGAGAACAGCCAGGTTCCTGATGGCTCGATTCATATCGATGCCCTTGCCGGAGGGATTGCCGAGCCCGGAATGCACCGTCATGTAGCGCCCGCCTGCAGCAGCTATCTGGTCGACGGTACGCAACAGCAACGCCAGGGATTCATCGCCCCGCTGATCGTTGTAGGCTACATCCACACCGTGAAAACGACAGTGGTAGCGCACCTGGAATCCCGCAAGGTCCTTCATGAGGGAGAGGAATTCTGGTTCCGGAAGGGTGGGATCCAAAGACCAGTCGATGGCGGAAAAACCATGTTCGGTTGCAAACGCCACCAGTTTTTCGGTATTTTGGTCGAATATGTTGCACATGGCGATTGTCGGTTGCATGGAGCGACCATATACTTTCGTTAGCGATAAATCAAATCGATAATATCAACAATACGATCAGGCCTGATCGGTTTATCCGATCGGGCGGGTCTTATCCGCAAATGTTCGAAGAAAATGAATGTTCCTTGGTTTTTTCTCAACCGAACAGGAGGCTGCAAACATGAATCCTAAAGTTCGTATTATGCCGTGTCTGGACATGCAGAACGGACGCGTGGTCAAGGGCGTGCACTTTGTGGATATCCGGGATGCCGGCGATCCGGTGGCCTGCGCACGCGCCTATTGCGAGAGTGGCGCCGACCAACTGGCCCTTCTGGATATCACCGCCACCGTCGAGGGCCGGGCGACCATGCTGGAGGTGGTCGGGCGCGTGGCCGAGGTGACCACGGTTCCCTTCACCGTGGGTGGCGGGATTGCCGATGTGGCGTCGGCGGAGGCGGTGCTCAAGGCCGGCGCCGACAAGGTTTCCGTCAGCAGCGCCGCGTTTCGCAAGCCGGATCTGATACCGGAACTGATCAGGTCCCTTGGCGCCCTGCGCGTGACGGTGGCCATCGACGTCGACCGCAACCCGGCCCTGCCGTCTGGCTACGAGGTTTATGTCGACGGTGGCCGTACCGCAACGGGGTTCGATGCCGTCGAATGGGCCAAGCGGGTGGATGGTTATGGAGTGCCCGTCATCCTGCCAACCAGCAAGGCCGGCGACGGTGCCCGGACCGGCTATGACCTGCCGGTAATCAAAGCCATCAAGTCGGCGGTTGCGGCGGAGGTGGTGGCGTCCGGCGGCGCCGGAAAACTGGAGCATTTTTATGAAGCGGTGCAAGCCGGGGCCACCATTCTGCTGGCGGCCTCCATGTTTCATTTCGGCATGGTTCGCATCGATGAGCTCAAGCAATTCCTGCGGGAGCGGGGAGTGGCGCTGGCCTGAGGGTTTTATGGTGGACCTTGTGGCAATCCTTCAGGCACCCGGGTTTCGCAGGGAACGCCAACCTGGCACAAACCGCAGGGTGTGGCGCCGGTTCCATAGGTTGTGGCGGCATAGGGCGCGGTTGTGTCGCGAATATACCTGAAACATGCCTGTTTGTTGTGTCCGTCCCGGGTGGTGATGGCTCCGGCCGGGCAGCGCCTGGCGCAAAGACCGCAGGTGCCCTTGGCGTACCACAGGCACCAGGCGTGATAGTCTTCTCCGTAAACCCTCTTCGTGACAGGCAGCTCGATGCGGGACACGACCGAGCCCAGGCGTGCGGCCTGCCCCCATCGGGTAATCAGTGCATCCGAAAGTCCGAAGGTGCCGTGCCCGGCAACGAAGGCGGCGTGGCGCTCCGACCAGTTGGAGGCCAATCCGAAGCGTTGCGAAATGCGACAGCCGAAGGCGGGCAAACGCTCCGGCGCCACCGAGGGATATCCGGCCCGGGTGAGGGCCTCTGCGAGGTAAAGGCGCAGCGCCCCGTTGAACTCTTCACCGTGGAATCGCGATCGCGCCCAGCGTTCGGCCGGCATGGTCTTTTCGGCACGCTGGTCCGCACGGGTTTGGGGAGTCTGCGGCAACACATAGCTGATGACCCGCAATTGTGCGCCGCCCGGCGCCGGCAAATGGGGAAAGGCAAGGGCATAAGCCTCTGCCGGAGTCCACAGAAAGGTGCCGATCATTTCCTTGTGACGAAGAAACAGGGGGTCGTCGCCTCGCGCTACGGCTACCTGCGGCTCAGCCCATGCTTTCTCGCCGGTATGGAGCCCCAGATTGTTACCGGGGGCGGATGCCCAGAAATCGCGGATGATTTTATCAATGCAAGGGACAGATTCGATGGCCAAGGTTCTCTCCCGGCGTGCGCAGTTCGATCCTGAAGATTTCATGTTCGTAGCATTTTTTTGGCCTGGCGTCACCACTACGTTTGAGAATGCCTTTCTTCGAAAGGTTGTCAAGGGGCGGGGGGGCGGATTTGTGACGATCAGGCATTGTCGGCATTTGCCCCGGCACGCAAGGACGGCCCACTTGTCATTTTTATTCAAGGACTTGCGGGTGTGAAAAGCCTGTCCGGCAAAAACCCAATCACATCATGGATAAGGAACAACGATGAGCGACGCAAACAAATCCATCCACGAATTCGATTTCAAATTGATCTGCGAATATTTTTCAAATCTGGAGCGGCAAGGGCCGGGAAGCCCCGAAGCAACGCTCAAGGCGCTGTCTTTTATCGATAACCTTGCCAATGACTCGAAAATCGCTGATCTGGGGTGTGGAACCGGCGGACAGACCATGGTCCTGGCCCGACATGCGCCGGGGCATATAACGGGCATCGATCTGTTTGCCGATTTTATCGATATATTTAACGCCAACAGCTGTAAATGGAATCTTCAGGACAGGGTTTCCGGCATTGTCGGTTCAATGGACAATCTTCCCTTTCAACGTGAAGAGCTGGACCTGATCTGGTCGGAGGGCGCAATCTACAATATGGGGTTTGAAAGAGGCCTGAAACAATGGCATGGATTTTTGAAGAGGGGAGGTTTTATTGCCGTTTCCGAGGCCTCCTGGTTTACCCGGGAACGACCCGCCGAAATCGATGCATTCTGGAAGGACGCTTACCCTGAAATCGATGTTATTTCCCGCAAGGTCGAACAGATGGAAAAGGCCGGCTATATTCCCGTGGCGACATTTGTTTTGCCTGAAAACTGCTGGCTCGCCAACTTTTACACTCCGCAGATATCTGCCCAAAAGAAGTTCCTGAAAAAACATGCAGGCAACACAGCAGCCGAGGAACTCGTGAAAAATCAGCGGCATGAAGCGCATCTGTATGATAAATACAAAGATTTTTACGGGTATGTTTTTTATATCGGGAAAAAGATCTGAGTCGGGCAGAAGCACGCCTTGTTCGTCAGGATACAATTTCCACAACCATCAAAAAAGGAGTGGTTCGATGGATATGACCATGCTGAGCGGATTTTTCATGTGGTGCAGCATCCTGAATCTGGGGTTGCTGACGCTGGCGTTTCTGGTGAAGGTGTTGTGCGGCGATTTTGTTTACAGGCTCCACAGTCAGTGGTTTCCCATGCCGCGGGAAAACTTCAATGTGGTGTTTTATGCGCTTCTCGGCGGGTACAAGCTGCTGGTTTTCGTGTTCAATGTCGTTCCATGGGCGGCTCTCGCCATGCTCGGATGAAAAGCTCGCGCCCGGCATCCTCGATGCGACAATGCAATGGTCATGGCAGGCATTAGCAAACCCGCCATGACCATTGCAAAAAGTAACCCGGCTACAGGGCCAGGGCGGCTTCTTGTCCGAAGTGTTCCGTTCTCATTCTGGCAACTTCGGCGCTTTCGAGGTATTCGTCAAAAGTCATTGCCCGGTCGATGAAGCCCGCGGGGGTGACTTCGACGATGCGGTTGGCAACCGTCGACAGAAACTTGTGGTCGTGGCTGGCAAACAGGATCACCTCCGGAAAGGCGATCAGTCCGTTGTTGAGAGATGTGATGGATTCGAGGTCGAGGTGGTTGGTCGGTTCGTCGAACACCAGCACGTTGGCGCCGGTCAGCATCATCCGGGCGAGCATGCAGCGCACTTTTTCCCCGCCGGAGAGGACATTGGATTTTTTGGTCGCTTCTTCGCCGGAAAACAGCATGCGGCCCAGAAAGCCACGGGCAAAGCTCTCTCCTTCGGTCGGCGCGAACTGCAGCAGCCAATCGATCAGGGTCAGGTCATTTTCGAAAAAGCGGCGGTTCTCCTTGGGGAAAAAGGCCGGCGTGATGGTGACTCCGAAACGGAAAGAACCGCTGTCCGGTTCGAGTTCGCCGGCCAGGATCTGAAAGAGGGCGGTTTTTGTCTGGGCGTCGCCACCGACGAAGGCGATCTTGTCCCCCTTGTTGACGATCAGGCTGAAGTTGTCCAGCACCTTGACGCCGTCGACGGTTTTGCACAGATCCTTGATCTCCAGGATGATATCGCCGCAGGCGCGCTCCGGTTTGAAGACCACAAAGGGATACTTCCGTGAGGAGACGGGCAGGTCTTCGACGGTGAGTTTTTCGAGGAGTTTTTTGCGCGAGGTCGCCTGCCTGGCCTTGGAGGCGTTGGAACTGAAGCGCTGGATGAACTCCTTGAGGTCGTTGGCTTTTTCGGTTATCTTGCGGTTCTCTTCCTGTTTCTGCTTCAGTACCAGCTGGCTGGCTTCGTACCAGAAATCGTAGTTGCCGACGTAAACGGTGATCTTGCCGAAGTCGATGTCGGCGACGTGGGTGCAGACCTGGTTGAGGAAGTGCCGGTCATGGGACACGACGATGACCGTGTTCTGGAACCGGGACAGGAACTCCTCCAGCCAGGCGATCGACTTCAGGTCGAGGTGGTTGGTCGGTTCGTCGAGCAGCAGAATGTCGGGATTGCCGAACAGGGCCTGGGCCAGCAGCACGCGGACCTTTTCCCCGCCTTCGAGTTCCTTCATCTTTTTGTGGCGCAGATCTTCGGGGATGCCGAGGCCGTTGAGGAGCACCGCCGCCTCCGACTCGGCCTCGTAACCGTTCATTTCGGCGAACAGGGCTTCCAGTTCGCCGGAGCGAATACCGTCCTGTTCGGTGAATTCCCCCTTGGAATAGATCGCCTCGCGCTCGGACATCACCTCGTAGAGGCGCATGTGACCCATCATCACGGTATTGAAAACCGTCTCTTCGTCAAAGGCAAAGTGGTCCTGGCGCAGCATGGCGATGCGCTCGCCCGCGCCAATCGAAATGTCGCCCTTGTCCGCTTCGATTTCACCGGCGAGGATTTTCAGAAAAGTTGATTTGCCGGCGCCGTTGGCGCCGATGAGGCCGTAGCAGTTGCCGGGGATGAATTTGATGTTGACGTCTTTGAAAATGACCCTTTTCCCGTAGGCGAGGGCCACATTGCTGGCGCTGATCATGGTTGCGATACTTCCTTGTCTGAAAAAACAAAAGAACCACGGGAAGAGATCCCCGCGGTTCACGAGAGCGCCCCTTATACCATTTAACGGCAGTCAGCGGCAACCGGTTTTCATTTTTCCTGTTTCCCTTTTCGTTTTGCCCTGGGGTGCGGAACCGGGACATACCACCAACGACTCCGCGACAGGAGGCTATTGTCATGAACATATGGGTGGACGCGGATGCCTGCCCCGCAGTGATAAAAGAAATTTTGTTTCGGGCGGCGAGACGCATCGGGGTGATGCTGACCCTGGTCGCCAACCACCCCCTGCGCTTCCCGCCCTCCGTGCACATCTGCCTTGTGCAGGTCCCCCAGGGGGCGGATGCGGCCGACCGTGAGATCGTCAGGCAGCTCCGGACCGGAGATCTGGTGATCACGGCGGATATTCCGCTGGCGGCGCAGGTGATCGCAAAGGGCGGCTACGCCCTTGACCCGCGTGGTGAATTTTACGATGCCGACAACATCGGCGAGCGTTTGAGGATGAGGGATTTTATGGACAGGCTGCGTGGTTGCGGCATCGATACCGGCGGTCCTTCATCGCTGACCCAGCGTGACCGGCAGGATTTCGCGAACCGGCTGGATCAGTTTTTAACGAGATACGGGAAACAGGGGTGACAGGTTCATGCTCAATCCATTCAGAAGACGCCATGTGCATTTTCTGCACATTGGCAAGACGGGTGGCGTTTGCCAGCGTCGCTGCAACTTCCGGATGACGATATCGCCGCGCACCGGAATCCGGATGGCCTGGACCGGTCCATCGATGCCAGGGGGCTTGCCGCGCTGAGGGCATGGTTCGCGGAGGATTATCAATTCATGTCATTGTGCCGAAAACTCATGTCCGAAGAGGGCAGAGGGGAATAACGCCGATGCTTTCGGGAGCGGGCATGGCGAAAGGTCACTGGGAGATCAGTTCGCCAATGAACAGGCTGCCGTTGTGGACAAAAAAGAAAGAGCGCAGGCCCGCCGCCAGCTCCGTAAGGCGCTCGGCGTAACCCTCTTCCTGCCCTTCGGCGGGCATGCCGAGACCGAGGATGACCAGGTCGGCGGATGCGCTGCGGGCATGAATCAGTTCCACCACGCTCGTATCTTCAGGTTTGGCCATCACCTCCACCTCGGCCTCGATGCGGATTTCCGGGATCAGTTTGGCAAGCATGGTTTCGGTCTGCTGTTTGATCATCTGGTTGGATGCGATGGTCATGATCTGAATGCGGGCATTTCGCCACTCGGGGTTGCGCGACAGCAGATAGGCCAGCAACAGCATCAAATCACCATTGCGCTGCAGGCCCCCCCACCATACGTGGATGCTACGGCGCTGACCTTCACGCAGGGGTGGCGGCGTTTCGACCTGCCCCAGCAGCATCGACCGGTTGATGTGCCTCAGCGGGCGGATAACCCGCAAAAAGTGGACCAGTCGCTCCATGTCGTCCGGCCACCCGAGGAGGATGGTGTTGGCGGCGATGCCGGCGATGCCGTTGGCCTGGGTCACAGTCATGATGCCCTGTTCGATGTTTTCCACCACATCGACCTCGCCGAATGCGACGATGCCGGCCTGGTCCAGCACGCGGTCGATGTGTTTCGCCCGTTCCAGAATATTCAGGTTCAGTTCCAGCAGGTTGCCCACCACCAATTCGCAGACCGTAACGACACCCCGTTCCTGGCTGAACCAGGCGCCGTAGCGGACCAGAGGCAGGCGTCTGTCGATGTTGCTCACGAACACCAGAATGTGCGGTCGCCAGTTGCGCGCCGTCATCGGCCGCCGGGAAAGGCATACAAGCGCCCAGCGAATGACCGCTTCGTACAGATCCCGCCGCACATCGCCCCAGGCATGCGATCGTTCGCGCCGTCGCAGCAGCAGCCACAGGCCCAGAACCACCATGACGGCCGTCAGGCTGGCCCGGATATTGATCAGCAGCATGATGGCCAGGCATCCCGTGGCGCCCCCGAGGCTCAGCCACCATGGGACCTTGATTTCAGGGCGCCAGGAAGGATTGCCGGAAAGGTATTCCAGGGCGACAATCGCATTGATCGTGCCATAGACGCTGAGAAAAAACATGGTCACGACTTCAGCAACGGTGTTGAGGTCGCCGAGAAAAACCGCAAGCAGCGCAATGGCCAGGGTGGCAAGAAGGCCGGACAGGGGTTCCGCCGTGTGCTCGGCGGCGGCCAGCCAGCGGGGTGCCAGGCGGTCCGTGGCGAGGGCCTGCAAAGTGCGTGGCGCACCCAGCACGGATCCGACCGCCGAAGAAAAGATGGCTCCCCACAGGCCCGGCAGGACCAGCCAGGGCCCGAACAGGGCGATGCGGGTCCAGATCAGGGAGTTATCGCGCAGTGCTTCACTATCGGCGCCCAGGCAGAGCAGGACCGGCACCAGCATGTAGATCGCGAAGCCGGTCAGGGTTGCCATTACCGTGCCCCGAGGAATGGCGCGGCGCGGATTGGCCAGATCTCCGGACAGGCTCAGCCCGGCCATGATGCCGGTTACCGCCGGGAAAAAAACCGCGAACACGAACCAGAAGCTATACTGTCCGGACGCTTCGGTTGCCAGGGCTCGCGGCGCGCCGCCGCCGGCCACAACACCCCCGGCCAAAGCCAGCAGGGAGAGGGCGATCAGCAGGAGGATCGGTACCTGCATTTTCAGGGCGCCGCCGGCACCGCGAAACGCCAGGGCGCCGACCAGCACAATGACGAGAAAAGCCGTTGCCTGCAGGGGGGCGCCCGGCCACGCGAAACGCAGGGATTCCGCCAGGCCGTAGGCATACAGAGTGACCGACAGTGCCTGGCAGAAAAACAGGGGAATGCCGATGGCCCCGCCAATTTCCGGCCCCAGGCTTCGCGATATCATGAAGTAGGCGCCGCCCGTGCCGACCCTGGTGTTGGTCGCGATGGCGGAGAAACCCAGGGCGGTCACCATGGTAATGCTGTTGGCGAGCAATACGATCAACAACGCTTTCCACAGCCCGATGTGGCCCACCACCCAGCCGAAGCGCAGGTACATGATGACGCCAAGAATTGTCAGGATGGTAGGGGTGAAAACCCCGATAAATGTGCCGAGTTTGCCTGCGGCCTTTTCTTCTGGGGCCAGGGTTTTTGCCATCCGTGCCCGAATGCGCTGAAAAAGGGAAAGCATGGTTGCGTAAGACCTTTCTCCGGCATGCCCCGCGGGGTTGCTGTGCCGCTTTTCGGCCC
Source organism: Syntrophotalea acetylenica (assembly GCF_001888165.1). Taxonomy (NCBI): domain Bacteria; kingdom Pseudomonadati; phylum Thermodesulfobacteriota; class Desulfuromonadia; order Desulfuromonadales; family Syntrophotaleaceae; genus Syntrophotalea; species Syntrophotalea acetylenica. The sequence goes on along the minus strand of NZ_CP015455.1, from coordinate 2,765,978 downwards.
CGGTCTCTTACGGGGATGGCCGGCAATTGCAGAGCAACAGTTGCAGCATCCGGCCCCAAGCCGGGCAGGCTGGATCCAAGGCTGCTAGCAATGCCAGGGCATGATTGCCCGCGGCAGGAACCATCTTTTCACGTCGATCGTCCATCGGACGCGGACAGGTTCAGCAGCCGCAGGCTGTTGAAAATGACCAGAAGGGTAACGCCGGTGTCGGCGGCGATGGCCATCCAGAGCGTTGCCAGGCCGAGCATGGTCAGGATGATGAAGACCAGCTTGATGCCCAGGGCAAAGCCGATGTTCTGCTGAATGTTGCGCAGGGTGCGGCGGGAATGGCGGATCAGCCACGGCAGCTTGGCCAGGTCGTCCGCCATGAGCGCCACGTCGGCGGTTTCCAGCGCGGCGTCGGTGCCCATGGCGCCCATGGCGATGCCCAGGGTTGCCGCCGCCATGGCCGGCGCATCGTTGACACCGTCACCGACCATGGCCACGGTCCGATGTTTCCGTACCAGCCGGCCGATGGCCTCGACCTTGTCTTCGGGCAGGAGTTCGCAGCGATGGTCATCGACACCCGCCTCCGCGGCGATGGCGCGCGCCGTGCCCTGGTTGTCGCCGGTCAGCATGATGATCTGCTCGACGCCGGCTTGCCGGATTGCATCGAGGATGCGCGGCACGTTTTTGCGCAGGCGGTCGGCGACGCTGATCAGGCCGCAGACATGGCGGTCGTTGCCGAGGGCGATCACCGTATGCCCGGCATCCTCCAGTGCTTCCACCCGTTTCCGGATATCCGCCAGGTCCTGGTTTTTCTCATGCATCAGCCGGTGACTGCCGATCCAGAAAGCGCGGCCGTCGATCATCCCTTCGCCGCCTTTGCCGGGCAGGGCCTGATAGTGCTCGGCCGGCACCACGGTGATGCCGGAGGCGCGCGCCTTGCGCAGAATGGCTCGCGCCAGCGGATGTTCGCTGGTGGCTTCAAGGGCGGCGGCGCGTGTCAGCAACTCCTCCTCGGTGTGGCCGTCGAGGGGGACAAGGACCTGGACTTCCGGCTGCCCTTCGGTGAGGGTTCCGGTTTTGTCCATGGCCAGAATCTTGAGGCTCCCGGCCGCTTCCAGGTAAAGCCCGCCCTTGATCAGCACGCCGTTTCGCGCCGAAGCGGTCAGGGCTGAAACGATGCTGACCGGCGTTGAAATGACCAGCGCGCAGGGGCAGGCGATCACCAGGATGACCAGTCCGCGGTAGACGCTCTCCGGCCAGGAAGCTGTTGTCAGCAGCGGCAGGGTTACGGCAGTGGCGATAGCCAGCAGCATCATGGACGGCGTGTAGTAAACGGAAAAACGGTCCACCCACTGCTGGCTGCGGGCGCGCCGCGCCTGGGCGTTTTCCACCATGTGGATGATGCGTGCCAGGGTGGTGTCGCTGGCGGCGCGGGTGGTACGCAGTTCCAGTACCCCTTCCTGATTGATGGTCCCGGCGTAGACCTCGTCGCCGGGTTGTTTGGACACCGGCATGGATTCGCCGGTGATGGGAGCCTGATTGACGGACGACATGCCCTTGATCACCATGCCGTCGAGAGGGATTTTCTCGCCGGGCCAAACCTGCACGGTGGCGCCGGGCGGTACCTCCGAGACGGGTTTTTCATGGTAGCCGCAATGATTTCCGCAAAAGTAACGGGCGGTGGGCGGGGTCAAATGGAGCAGTGCGCCGATGGCATTGCGCGCCCGTTCGACGCTCCAGTGTTCCAGCAGCAGCGACAAGGCGAACAGAAAGGCGACGGTGGCTGCCTCGAACAGTTCGCCGATGAGAATGGCGCCGATGACCGCCGCGATCATCAGCACGTTCATGTCCGGTCGCAGCCGGCGTATGGCCTGCAGGGCTTTTGGCAGCACATACCATGCGCCGCAAGTCACGGCGCCGAGATACAGCAGGGCTATGAATGTTGGCGGATTTTGCTCTGTGCCATGCAGGCCCGCAAAGACATCCAGCAGGCTGCCATGATGCATCCAGTGGGCAAAAAAAGCCGAGGCCAGCAGCAAACCGCTGGCGACGGTCGTGATGAGCCGCCCGTGGCGGGTCCAGAAGGGCTGTTTCGCAGCGGCATGCCGCAGCTCCCAGGGAGAGGCTTTCATGCCGGTGGCGTTCACCGCCGTGACGATTTCGGGGGCGGAGATGGCGTCCGGGTCAAATTCAACGGTCATGCGGGCGTTGACCACATCGAACGCCAGATCGATGATCCCGGGTCTGCCTCCGACCTCCCGTCGCAGTATCGCCACCTCTTCGGAACAATCCAGGCCCTGTATCTTATAATCGATGCGTCGCGACATAAGGCGTCTCCCGCCGGGAAGGAACACGGATGTCCGTTATCGCAAGGAACCGCTTGCGGGGAGAAAGATGCTCCTCTCCTCGAACTATACCGCAACCCGTCACCGTGGAAAAGAGCCGTTCCCGGATGGAAACCCGCTAAGGGGATGGAGCGGGATTGTCCGTGGGCGGTTGCGGATCGGTGTCTTCATCCGGCACCTCGTCTCCGACCGTTTCGGGTGGCTCTCCGACGCTGTTCTGTGCATCGCCTTGTATCAACAGCGATTCGATATCCGGCAGCTCCAGGGATGGTGGCAGCTCCTGAAGCGGATCTCCGGCGTGTGCGGTGCAGTACTCCCGCGGCTCGCTGCCAATGCTGAAAAACTCGTTTCGGGTCACCGGGCAGGCGGTTGTGGCCGGCATTCCGGTGGTTGGATCAATGGCAAGGGAAATGACCGATTCCGGTTGCTTGAAGGAAGCCGCCGGGTGCCTGGCCAGCGCCGAGCGCATGAACCTTTCCCAGATGGGGGCGCTGACCGCGCCGCCGGTAAAACCCCTGCCGCCGGGACGGGGCTTGTCATAACCTACCCAGACGCCGGTAACCAGTTTCGGCGTGTAGCCGATAAACCAGGCATCCCGGTAGTCGCTGGTGGTGCCGGTTTTGCCGGCGGCAGGATAGTGTTCGGCAAACTTTTTAAGATTTTTAGCGGTGCCGTGGGTCAGAACATCCCTCAGCATCTGGGTTGTGATGAATGCCGTAGCCCCGGACATCACCGGAGTCCGCGGAGCCGGGGTGCGGGTCCAGGTTTTGGAGCGCCGGTCGTAGATCTTGATGATGGTGCGTGGCTGCACCTTGAGGCCGCCGTTGGCCAGCGGGGCGTAGGCCGCGACCAGTTCGTTGAGGGTTACTTCCCCGGTGCCGAGCGCCATTGACAAATCGTTGCGTGATCGCAGCGAAATTCCGAGATTGCCTGCAAAATCGGCAAAGTAGGGCGCGCTGATGGCTTCCAGCAACTTGACGGCAATGATGTTGTTGGAGTGTGCCAGGGCTTCGCGCAGGCTGACCTGTCCCTGGCGTTCATGTCCGTAATTCTGGGGTTGCCAGATTTTGTCGTCGCTGCGCCGATAGGAGACCGGATCGTCGTTCCAGAGTTCGGCGGCGGTATGGCTTTTTTCCAGGGCCGCGGCGTAGATCAGCGGTTTGATGGCCGATCCCGGCTGCCGTTTTGCGAACAGCGCACGGTTATAAGCGCTTTGTTTGAAATCCACCCCGCCGGCGGCGGCCAGGATGTCACCAGTGCCCGGATCAAGGCACAACAGGGCGCCCTGCAGGTCCGGCGAGATGGTTCGTACCTGTTCGCTCAGGGTCTGTTCGGCGCTTTTCTGCAGCAACAGGTCCATGGCCGCGATCACCTGCAATCCGCCGCGCTCGAAAACTTTTTCTCCGTATTGCTGAACCAGCTTGTTGCGCAGGTGGGCCAGGTAATAGGAAGACTGCCCGGATTTTACGCTGGTGACGGGGCGTGCCGCCAGCGCCTGTTTGCGTTTCTGCGTGATCATTCCGAGCTCGGCCATGCGACTGAGCACCAGATTGCGGCGGGCCTTGACCTTGGTGGTATTGCCGCGCGGATTGTAGCGGTTGGGGGCCTTGGACACCCCGGCAAGCAGGGCGCATTCGTCATCGGTCAGCTGGTCGGGCCTTTTGTCGTAGTACAGCAGGGCGGCCTGGGCAATGCCCCAGGCACCGTTTCCGTAGTAGATTTCGTTGAAATACATCTCAAGAATCTGCTTCTTGGTGTATTTGCGCTCATACTCCATGGCCAGGCGGGCTTCCCTGAGCTTGCGATCGATGGTTTTTTCCCCGGACAGGTGCTTGTTCTTGATCAGCTGCTGGGTGATGGTGGAGCCGCCCTCGGCCATTTCTCCCTGCATCACATCCTTGACCAGCGCCCGGGTGATGCCCTTGAGGTCGATGCCGCCGTGTTCGAAAAAACGTGCGTCTTCAATGGCGACCGCCGCGTTCTGTAAAAATTGGGGGATGCGGTTGATAGGCACCCAGTACCTGCGTTCAGCGGGGATGCGGGCTACGAACCGGCCCTCCCGGTCAAAAATCCTGATCGAAGAGTAATCCGCCGGAAGGATGGGGCGGGTGGCGATGGTTTCACGGGCCAAAACCGGCAGCACCGTGCCCAGAACCAGACAAGTTGTCAGACAGAAACGAAGAACAGGCTTTTTCATCAGAGTGCCAATAAAAGGGGCCACGGTCTTGATACTCCGGAATCGAAAGAATGGATAAACGCCAGGTTGGACCTGCCCCACCGATAAGGGAGGGAAAAGAGGCGGGAGGCATGGATCGCCACAGACGGCGAAACGGTCAACTTATACACCTTCTGTCGATTCTTGTCATGCCTCCTTTTTTGAGGGTGGCAGAGGCTCTTGTTCGGACGCTGACAGGCTTGAAAAGATCAAGGCAGGAGACTCTATGTGCCGAACCTGTCCGGGCATTCGGCGCAGTCGATTTTTTTGTCACAGGAACTTTTCCAGCAGTTGAACCCCTCCAGTTGTCCGTAAAGCATGCGTTCCAGGTGGTATCGGCTGCTGGATTTGAGCAGGACAAGCTCGTTTTGAACGGTGGCGTTCTCCAGAAAGCGGCAAGCGGCCTGAATGTCGTCGAAGAGATAGAGCCGGTTTGTCAACTCCTCGGTCTGGATCTTTCTTACATAGGTGGCTTTGCCGCCGACAAAGATCACGCGGTCCGCAATTTCCAGCGCCAGGCGGGCCATGGTGCGGTATTTCTGGGAATCGGAACCGGCGGTATCGCTGAAGCAGCCTATCACCACGGTCTTGCGCGACGCTGAGGCGTTTTTCATCAGAGCGATGGTTTTTCCGACGTTCCAGAAAGGCGCCTTGACGGTATCCTTGATCAACCAGGCACCTTGCGGGCTGCGGTGGATGGACAGCCGGGCGGGGAAGGATTCGACCCCCTTCAGGGAGGCGGCGCATTGCGACAGCGGCACGCCGACGGCAAGGGCTCCCGCAATGGCGGCCAGCAGGGAAGTGACCAGCAGGTCGCCGAACAGGCCGGTTTCGACGCGGACGCTTTCATGGCCATAGGTTACCGTCAGAGACAGGCGTTGCGGCCAGGCAGAACAAATGTCGCTGCCGCGGACATCCGCGTGTTCGCTGCACCCGTAGGTCAAAATGCCGGCGCGGGTATGTGGCGCCATTGACATCACGTGGGGATCATCGGCATTGAGCACGGCGGTGCCGGATTCGGGCAGCGCCGCGATCAGGTTGCCTTTTTCGGCGGCGGTGGCCTCCGGGGTGCGGAAGCTGGTGTAGTGATCCTGGCCGATGGTGGTGACGATGCCGATATGCGGAGGCAGGGCGCGGATGTTTTGCTCCATGTCGCCGGGGAAGCCCACCCCCATTTCCTGCACCAGAAAGCGGCAGGAGGTGCGCATTTTGCGCAGGTTTTTGTAGATGGCCCGGCTGGTGTTGCGGTTCACACCGGTATAGCAGGGAGCATGATCGCCCAGTATTTTGCCCAGAAAACAGGTGGCGGTGGTTTTGCCGCAGCTGCCGGTTACGGCCAGGACGGTGGTTTTGCGCAGATGCCTGAAGCGGCGCCAGCGTGCGCGGGTTTCCTTCCACCAGCATCGGGCAAGATTGTATTTAAGTTTTGAGGGCAGACCGGTTTCAGGTTTGTGCTGTTTCATGGGAATCTCCAAGCGGTGCTGAGGGCGAGGGTAACGCCCGGTAAGCCCTGGCGGCAGGTGTGCCGGCCCTTGAGTGCCTTTTTGAGCGGGAAGCGTAATGTTTTCGCTGTGGAGTTTCGCATGTTTTGAGGTGGCCGTGCAACCGAAGACAGGTTTTCCAGATGACAAGTGCGCGGTAGCCGCGGGAAGAACCCGGGGTTTCGGGATCTAGCTCCCCGGTGCCGCGTCGTCCTGGCCGTCGATGACGCACAGGCCCATCAGGCGCAAGGCCAGCGCGGTTTGAGGGGTTGTGGTGTAGCGCCAGGTATATTGCATGCGGCTTATTTTGCCGGTATCCAGGTATTTGCACTGGCGCCAGAGGTCGGGATGCAGGCTTCGAACCGTATCCCGCTGGATAAAGGTGAGCTGAATGACTTTTTCCATGGCGGCCTCCTTGTACCTTGCGTCCGGCTCATTTCAGCCAGGCGATGTGCCCGAACCCGGGACGCTGCGTTTCGGGCAGATCCCGTTCATCGGTGGTGCTGATCCACAGAGTGGGAATGCCGGGATCTATTTCAGGGCTGTCACCCTTCAGATCGGTCAGATAGATGAGACATCCGGCTTCCGGCACGTTCTGTCGCGCCCAGTCAAAGGGCGGGCGCAGATCGGTGCCGCCGCAGCCGACAGCTTTGAGCCGCACCGGGTATTGTTCCGGAGTGATGATTTCGGTGGCTGAAATTTCACTGTCGCAGTAAACCACGTTGACCGTCGACGGGTAGCTCAACAGAATATCGTTGAGTTCCGCCTGGAACTGATTCAGCTCGCTTTGACGGATGGAGCCGGAGGTGTCGATGGCCAGCACCAGCGGCTGCAGCCCCTCGGAACGGAAGCTCGGCAGATAGATGCCGTCGGCAATATGGCGCCGGTTGGGATGTCTCCACGAATAGTCGTCGCGAGCCGCATGATCGACGAAACTCCTCAGTATTTCACGCCAGTCGAGAATCGGGTGGACCAGTTCGTCCACCAGGCGCGCCAGAGAGCCTGGCAGCTTGCCCTGTGCCCTGGCCGCTTGCGCGGCCTGCTGAATCGCCACGGTCAATTCGGCCTCCTGCCGTTGCCTGTCCGCTCTGGACAGAGGCTTGCCGTGTTCATCCTTTGCATCTTCGAAACCGCCGCAGCCGCCCGGATCCTGGTCCGAATCGATATCGTTGTCGCCATCTCTGCCGTCGCCGTCGCCTGCGCCTTTGGGCAGCCGCTCGTAAATCTGTTCAGCGGCGAGATTATCAAAGGATTTGTGGTACGGCGCGCCAGGCAGCAGGCTGAGGCCGGCTTCCTTGAGGATGCCGTTGATGGCGAAATCGCCAGCCTTGTTGAAGCGGCCGGGGTGGCGGGCGTTGCGCCGCAGGGGATGGAAATGGGCCACGTGCATGACCAGATGGGCGAGAACGAACACCGTCTGGTTGACGCTCAGCCTGTCGATGAAGGCCGGATTGTAGCGGATCTGCCTGCCGTCGGTGGCAGCGGTTTTGACTTCCCGGTCCTCGCGCAGCGGCATGCGCAGCAGCAGGGTGGCAAAAAACGGATGGTCGAGCACCGTTCTTGCGACCGCTTTCGCCAGTTTGGTGGAGGTTTCCATGCTCTTGCCTCCTGTTAAAGCAACAGATCGCCGTTGTCTTCGGCCCATCTGCCGAATTCCCTGGACGTGGCCAGCCCGGGCTCGGCCTGCAGCGTATCCCGCAGCCAGACCACCTGGAATTCGGTGGGCAGCCGCCGCATGTAGCGAAATGCCGCCGTGGCGTTGTCCAGCGTGACTTTACGGCTCATGGCTCCGCACAGTGCGTAGAGCACCGACGGTTCCTGCGGCACAACCGCCTGGTCCGGATCGCGCATGATGGCATCGACTTCCGGCAGATCCCGATAGATTTTCAGGAAGGATGTGAATTCCGCGGCGGCCCCGAAGCCCAGTGCTCCAGCAAAGAACGGCAGTTCCGCTTCGACGGGCAGTTTGCCGAGAAACTGGCCGATGTTGGCCCAGACCCTCGGGCAGGGGAAGGAGTTGCCCTGGGCCTTGGGATCGAAATGATGCAGCAGGTCCGGCCGCAGGCGCAGAAAGGCGAGGATTTCCGAGGGTACCTGATTGGCGATTGCCCAGACGCACCATTCATCGAGATCGACAGCCAGTTCCAAATGGGTCGCGAAGCGGGAGCCCAGCGCCTTGCTGATCTTGCGGCTGAAAGTGCCGTCCGTTACCCGGTTGCCCGCCGCCAGAATCCGCCAGTTATCGGGCAGGCAGTATTCGCCGAGGCGGCGGTCCAGCACAAGCTGCAACAGCGAACTCTGTACCGAATCGGGTGCCTGGGACAGCTCGTCCAGAAACAGCACCCCTTCGCCGTGCCTGGGAAGAAAATCCGGAGGATTCCAGCGGGTGGTACCGTTTTCGACCGACGGTACGCCGCGCAGGTCCACGGGATCCAGCAGCACGGCACGAATATCGATCAGAGGCAGGTTCAGCGAGGCCGCTACCTGGGCCACGATCTGCGACTTGCCGATTCCCGGCGGCCCCCAGAGAAACATGGGAACGTTGACGCCAAGTCCGCTTTTCAGGATCGTGATGGCGAGCGAGGGTTTGACCGTTACCGGGGATTCCATAAAGCCTCTCCTTTGGGGCATCCTTAATCGTGGAAAAATCCGGGTTTGCTTTTTGATTGTGGCTGAATCCCGGACGGTTCAAGGATAACGAGGCGCAAATCTTCCTGCCTTGATTTATATCAATTTGTGCTGCAATTGGCAGGGCGTCACTTCACTCAACGGGCGGTTTTTCCCTTTTCCGCGACCGTGATGTCCCTGGAGTCAAGGGCGGGTTCAGTGTGTTGTGGAAATATAGCCACAACCTCGAAATGGTCTTGATTTCCAGGGGGGCGTGGGAGAGGTGCCGTACGTGTTTTACATCCAGCGAAGGCTGACGGGGGGGCAACAGGCGCCAACTGCAAGGCGCGTCATTGTTGAGTTTTTGCGACGCCATCATTGTTTTATACTGCGGATGTTCTTCTGGATGGAGGCTACAGGCTTGCCGGCCTTGTTCCTTGTGGCTCTTATGTCTGGCAAGGCGTTTTGCTCGAAGGGGGATGTCTGTCCGGCTGTCATCCTGAGTTTTTGTCGCTTTCAGATTTTTTGTCCAGTTCTCCAACCTTGGCCACAAATCCATGCATGGCTTCGGCCATGCGTTCGATGAGTTCCGCCCAGTGGCGCAGGTAGTTTTCCCCGGCCGGGGTCAGACGGTACAATCTACGGGCCGGGCCGGCACCGGAAACATCCCAGTCGCTGGTGACGTAGGCGTCGGCTTCGAGCTGTCGCAGGGTGCGGTACAGTGCTCCCCGGTCGATGAGGGTCTCGCCGATGGCGTGTTCCGGCAACTCGCCCGCCAGCTGGTAACCGTGGGCATGCCCGAGCTTTTTAAGAAGGTAGAGCACCACCGGCTCGATGAACCGGGGCAGGTTGCCGAATCCGCCCTGAGGCGGTCCCCAACCGTGGCGACAGGGGCCTTGTCCGCGCGGCATGCATGCTCCTTTCCGCTGTCCTGATAGCGTTGAACGGACTCAAAGATTACCCAAATACTCGGGTAATTGCAAGGTTCTCTGTAAAGTTCCAGACTGGGCTATGTGTTTGCGCTCTTGTTTTTCTTATGTCTGGACCGGGGTGAGAGGTTCCGCAGGGCTTGCTATCGGCCTTCACTTCGACGGGAGACAACAACGGTAGAAAAAGCTGGTCTGGCCAGGCATGAATTTGCTATCTTCGCCCTTTCAGGAGTCTTGGCCCATTCCGGTTTGATTGGCGGTCGGCCCGGTTCCGATGGAAGGCAGCGACGGTTTCTTTCAGCACCCGATGGGAGTTGTTTACGATGAGCGTCACAAGTGAAACGCGTTCGCGCAGGATGCGTGTTGCCGGCGTATTGCAGGCCTGCCGGCCGATGCCGGCGCTGTGGGTCTGCGGGTGGGTCCGCACCGTGCGGCGCGGCAAGGATATAACCTTTGTCGCACTGAACGATGGCTCCTGCCTGGAAAATCTGCAGGTGGTGCTTGATTCCCGGATGGAAGGATACGCCGCGGCAGCGCATTGCGGAACCGGTGCGGCTTTGCATGTGGAGGGCGAACTGGTTGCGTCGCCCGCCGCCGGGCAGTCATGGGAACTGCATGCCCGCCGCGTAAGGATCCTTGGAGATGCCGACGGCGATTATCCCCTGCAGAAGAAACGCCACAGCTTTGAATATCTGCGCTCCATCGCTCACCTGCGGCCGCGGGCCAATACCTTTGGCGCCGTGTTTCGCATGCGCAGTGCCCTGTCGTTCGCGGTTCACAGCTTTTTCCGGGAGCGGGGCTTTCTGTATGTCCACACCCCGATCATTACCGCCAACGACTGCGAGGGGGCCGGCGAGATGTTCCGCGTCAGCACCCTGCCGGCGGAGCAGCCGCCGATGGTGGACGAGAGTATCGACTGGCGGCAGGACTTTTTCGGCGAAAAGACCGGTCTGACGGTCAGCGGGCAGCTGCAGGGGGAGCTGTTTGCCACGGCTTTCTCCGATATTTATACCTTCGGCCCCACCTTCCGGGCGGAAAATTCCAACACCAGCCGGCATGCGGCGGAGTTCTGGATGATCGAGCCGGAAATGGCGTTTGCCGACCTGGCCGACGACTGTGTGCTGGCGGAGGATTTTTTGCGTTACCTGGTGCGGTTTGCGCTGGATTCGTGCAGCGGGGATCTGGAATTTTTCGATCAGCGCATCGAGCCGGGCCTGATCGACAAGCTGGAAAAACTGGCCACGGCGGATTTTTCCGTCATGACCTACGACGAGGCGGTCCGGCGTCTCGAACGGGCCCCGGTTGGTTTTGAATACCCCGTCGCCTGGGGTGCCGATCTGCAATCGGAGCATGAACGTTACCTGACCGAACAGGTGGTTGGCGGACCGCTGTTCGTAACCGACTATCCGGCCGATATCAAGGCGTTTTACATGCGTCTGAACGACGACGGCCGCACCGTGGCGGCCATGGATCTGCTGGTGCCGCGGGTCGGGGAGATCATCGGCGGCAGTCAGCGCGAAGAGCGCCTCGTCGTCCTGCAGGAGAAGATGCGCAAGGCTGGCATCGACCCGGCGCGTCTCGACTGGTATCTCGATATCCGCCGCTGGGGAAGCTGTCCCCACGCCGGCTTCGGTCTCGGTTTCGAGCGGCTGCTGATGTACGTGACCGGCATGGAGAACATCCGCGACGTGATACCGTTTCCGCGCACACCGGGCAACGCCAGGTTTTAAGTCGCAGAGGATTCTGCCTGCCAGAGGGAAGTTCGATGGTCGAATACAAAGTGGTGGAAACCAGTCTGGTGACGGATGATGCGCTGGAAGAGATTCTCAACACCTGGACCGCCAGAGGCTGGCATTATGACGGCATGCAGTTCGCCATGCGCGAGGCGAGCAAGCGCCCCGCCATGGCTTTTGTTCTTTTTACCCGGAAACCTTCCCAGAACGCATGAGGAATCAGTCGTCCCAGCTCTCCTCGTCGCGGTAGACGATGGTTTTTTTTGGATCCGAGGACGGCGTTGCTCCGCAAAATTCACAGGCGGGTTCGGCCGGCTCATCGTCGAGAATTTCCTCCCTGGTCAGCTCAACCGGTTTGCCGGTGCAGGTGCAGTACCATTTGCGGTAGAGGGTCATGGTGCCTCCTTGTCGCCTGGCGATTCGGTTCCCGATCACACCTTCATGGTAGCCTAAACTATAGCAGAAAGGCAAAGGGAGTGCGGACCACCCGTTACTCGGCACCTTGGTTTCAATACGCCAGGCCGGTTTTCTTGCGCACCTTGCGCATGATCTTCGATGCGGCCCCGCGGGCTTTTTGTGCCCCTTCGGCCAGAATGGCCCGGAGCTGATCCTTGTCGCCCAGCAGTTCCTCCCGGCGTTGCGCAAAAGGCGCGAAAAAATCCCGCACCGTTTCGAACAGTTCCTGCTTGACCTCGCCGTAGCCAAGCCCGCCAGCCAGGTAGCGCTGGCGCAGGGCCTGCTCCTGCTGCTTGTCCAGAAACAGGCGATAGATCTGAAAGACATTGCACTTGTCGGGATCCTTGGGATCCTCCACCGGGGTCGGATCGGTGACAATGCGCATCACCTGCTTGCGCAGGGCCTTTTCCTCCAGAAAAAGGTCGATGGTGTTTTTGTAGCTTTTGCTCATTTTCTGGCCGTCGAGTCCGGGGATGGTGGCGATTTCGTCGTCGATATCCGGTTCTGGGACCACCAGCACTTCGCCGTGTTCGTTATTGAATTTGATGGCGATGTCCCGCGCGACTTCGAGGTGCTGCTTCTGGTCCTTGCCCACCGGCACCAGCTCTCCCCCAAACAGCAGAATGTCCGCCGCCATCAGCACCGGATAGGCGAACAGTCCGTGGTTCGGGGCGATGCCCTTGGCCACCTTGTCCTTGTAACTGTGGCAGCGTTCCAGCAGACCCATGGGGGTGAAGTTGGACAGCACCCAGGTCAGCTCCTGCACCTCAGGCACGTCGGACTGCACCCAGAATACGCTTTTATCGGGATCCAGGCCCAGGGCCAGGAAGTTGGCGGCGGCTTCCAGGGTGCCGGTGGCGAGGGCTTTGCCGTCGGGCACGCTGGTCATGGCGTGGTAGTTGGCGATGAAGCAGAACAGCTCGTGGTGCTGCTGGTAGTCGATCATTTTCTTCATCATGCCGAAATAGTTGCCAAGATGCAGGGAACCGGAAGGCTGAATGCCGGAAAGAACGCGCATGGAGTGTACCTCGTCGATTGGTGGCAATGACAGGGGAACGGCGGAAGAGCCGAGTCGGCTTTCGGCCTGTATTTCTCTGCACTGCGTGGCATAAAAAAAGCCGCGGTCTTGCGCCCGCGGCTTTTGCTCGTGTGGTTTTCCGCGGACCGGGGGTCCGCGACGCTTGTTACCGATGGCAGGCGCGCGAACCGGAGAGAGAATCGGTCGGGCGCCACCAAAGGCGGTCGGTCAGGATGTTCTGGACAGTCATGGTTTGCATAGTGCCGTAAACTAACAGCTTGCGGCAAAGGCGTCAATGGTGAAAATCACCGGTTGCCCTGCATGGCGCCGGCCAGTTGCAGCAGCTGGGACAGCTCGATGCCGCTGTCCTTGAGGATGCCCATGAATACCGGGAACAGCTGCAGCAGAAAGGTGCCGTCCTGCATGGCGTCACGGGCGAGGTCGGGCAGGGTTTCGAGGATAAAGGCCTTTTTTTGTTCCGGGGTCAGGTTGAATACGGCCTGTTTGATCTGATCGACGGTCATGGGTAATGCGGCTCCTTGGTCGTGCCTGATAATGGGTTCGGGTTGGTGGTAACGGTGCCTTGCAGACTTCAGGCACCTGCGAAAGCGACCTTGTAGACATCGCGGTAATCCCGCGCGAAGTGCACCTTCAGCCCTTCCTGCAGATGTTCGGGAAGCTCCTCGAAATCCTTGCGGTTGGCCTCCGGAAGAATCACGGTGTCAAGTCCGATGCGTTTGACGGCGATGATCTTCTCCTTGACGCCGCCGATGGGCAGCACCTTGCCGGTCAGCGTCAGTTCGCCGGTCATGCCGAGTTTTTTGATCACCGGCCTGCCGGTGATCATGGACAGCAGCGCGGTGGCCATGGTGACGCCCGCCGACGGGCCGTCCTTGGGGGTGGCGCCGGCCGGTACGTGCAGGTGCACGAAGTGCTTGTCGAAAAATTCCGGGTCGACGCCGTATTCCTCCAGGTGGGCCATGACGTAGGAATAGGCGATATCGGAGCTTTCGATCATGACCTTGCCGAGCTGGCCGGTCTGCTTGAAGCCTTTGCCACTGCTCGGCATGGCGGTGGCTTCGATCTGCAGGGTGGCGCCGCCCATGCTGGTCCAGGCCAGTCCGGTAACCACGCCCGGAACATCCTCGAACACTTCCTCTTCGGTGAACACCGGCTTGCCGAGAATCGCCTCCACGTCTTTCTTGCCGACGGTGATTTTGTCGGCGTGTCCCTGGGAAAACTCCATGGCGGCGTAGCGCATGATTTTCTTGATGCGGTTTTCCAGACTACGCACCCCGGCTTCGCGGGCGTAGCCGTCGATGATGGTGTGCAGGGCGTCCTTGCGAATGGTCACCTGGCCCTTGTCCAGGCCGTGGTTTTCCAGGGCTTTCGGGATCAGGTAACGCCGCGCGATCTCCATCTTCTCTTCAAGGATATAGCCGGCCAGGCGGATGATCTCCATGCGGTCCAGCAGCGGCGCGGGGATGGTGTCAAGCTGGTTGGCGGTGGCCACGAACAGCACGTTGGACAGGTCGAAGGGCACGTCCAGGTAATGGTCGCGGAAGGAGCTGTTCTGCTCCGGGTCGAGGACTTCGAGCAGCGCCGAGGCGGGGTCGCCCTGAAAAGAAGCGCCGATCTTGTCGATCTCGTCGAGCATCAGCACCGGGTTGGCGGTGCCGGCGCTCTTCATGGCCTGGATGAAACGTCCCGGCATGGCGCCGATATAGGTGCGGCGATGTCCCTTGATCTCGGCTTCATCGCGCATGCCGCCGAGCGAGAACCGGTAAAAGGTGCGGTTCAGGGCGGCGGCGATACTCTTGCCTATGGAGGTTTTGCCCACTCCCGGTGGACCTACCAGGCACAGGATCGAGCCGGAAATATCCCCCTTGAGCTTGCCGACGGCGATAAATTCGAGGATCCGGTCCTTGACGTCCTTGAGGCCGTAATGGTCGCGATCGAGGATACGCCGCGCCCGCTCGATATTGTAGTTGTCCTTGCTGTGCTTGCCCCAGGGCAGAATGGTCAGCCAGTCCAGGTAGTTGCGCGAGACGTTGTATTCCGGCGAGGACGGCTCGATGAGCCGCATCTTTTCGATTTCCTCGTGGATGGTTTTTTCCGCCTCTTCGCTCAAGGTCAGGTTTTCGAGGCGCTTTTCAAACTTCTCGATTTCGCTGACCTTGCCTTCTTTTTCAAGACCGAGTTCCTTTTTAATGGCCTTGAGCTGTTCGCGCAGGAAAAACTCGCGCTGCTGAGCGCTGACCTTCTGTTCGATCTGCTTGGAAATCTTGGTTTGCAGTCGCGATACTTCCAGCTCCTTCTTCAGCAACACCAGAACCTTGTCGATGCGCTTGCGCACGTCGATGGTTTCGAGGATATCCTGCAGCAGTTGCCCGTCGCCCGAAGTCAGGTTGGCGGCAAAATCGGTCAGCCGGCCAGGGTCGTCCATGCTCTGGCGGTTGAGGAACATCTTGATTTCTTCGCTGTACAGCGGGTTGATCTGCACCAGTTCCTTCAGGGCGCTGATGATGGCCATGGAGTAGGCTCTCAGTTCCGGGTTGACCGACAGTTCCGCCGCGTAGTGGTAGTCAACCCAGGCAAACAGCCCTCTTTTCGACTCGCTCAGTTCCCGAATGCTGAAACGTTCCAGACAGTTGACCAGCAGATGGATGCTGTCGTCGTCGGAGTGCAGCACCTTCATGATGCGTCCGACCACCCCGAAGCGATGCAGGTTGTCGGGGCTGTCCGGTTCCTCGACCTCCTTGACCAGCACCAGTCCCATCATTTTGGAGGATGTCTCGACCGCGCGCCTTGCCATGGCGATGTGCTTGTCGCCGGTAAACACCATCGGCGTCAGAATGCCGGGGAATGCCGGCCTTGGACGCAGGGGGATGATCGGCAGGGTGGGCGGCAGAACGTCGGAGGCAACCACCAGGCCATCTTTCGGTTTTTCCGTCTCGGCGGGCTCCGGAGTATCCTCTGCGGCAAAATCGGCCTCTATGGTTTTTTCATGATCGTCTTCCATTTTGTCCCGGTCGTCAGTCATGGTGAGGTCTCCTTGTGTGGTGTCGGGATATAAAGGGCAACCTAATCATTTAGGCGTCGCTTGTCAACCGTGGCGCAGAGGTGTTTCGGTGGGTGCCGCGCATCGGCGACACATTGCTTTTTGACGATGCGTGAGATACTGTTAGGAACGATATCACGTTGAAAATTCTTATCATTCGATTTCAGGATCAGGAACCTTATGACCGACCAGCGTCAGCGTATTTATCTCATCGACGGATCTTCCTATATTTACCGTGCCTATTATGCCATTCGCCAGTTGTCCAATTCCAGGGGGATGGCGACCAACGCCGTGTTCGGCTTCACCAATATGCTCCTGAAGGTGGTGCGGGAGGAGCGGCCCGATCACCTGGCGGTGGTGTTCGACGCCAAAGGTCCGTCTTTTCGCAAGGATATCTATCCGCAGTACAAAGCCAACCGTTCCGCCATGCCGGAAGATCTGCAATCCCAGATTCCCCTCATCAAGCAGGTTGTACGAGCCTTCAAGATGCCGGCCCTGGAACTGGCCGGCTACGAAGCCGACGACATCATCGCTACCCTGGCGCGGCGCTTTGCCGAACGGGGCATGGAGGTTACGGTGGTGACCGGCGACAAGGACCTGATGCAGATTGTCAACGAGCAGGTGCGGTTGCTTGATACCATGAAGGATCAGGTGACGGGACTGGCCGAGGTCGCGCAACGGTTTGGCGGCGCCCCCGACAAGGTGGTGGAGGTACAGTCCCTGGCAGGGGACAGCTCCGACAACGTCCCCGGGGTGCCGGGGATTGGCGAGAAGACCGCCCGGGACCTCATCCTGCAATTCGGCACCCTGGAAAACCTGCTGGCCAACATCGATCAGGTGTCGGGCAAAAAGCGGCAGGAAAATCTGCGTCAATTCGCCGATCAGGCGCGATTGTCCAGGCAGCTGGTAACCCTGGTGGATGATCTGCCGCTGGCGGTCGATTACGATAATTTCAGTCTCGACGAGCCGGATCGCGAGGCTCTGACGGCTTTGTTCAAGGAACTCGAATTTCACAAGCTGCTGCAGGAATTCTCCAGTGATGAGCGCGCCAGCGGCGAGAAATACAGGGCGGTTCTGAGCGGCGCGCAACTCGATGCGCTTGTGGACAGCCTGAAAAAAGCCGCCCGCTTCGCGTTTGATACGGAAACCACCAGCCTTGACGCTGTGCGTGCCGATCTGGTCGGGCTGTCTTTTGCCATCAGGCCCGGCGAGGGCTGGTACATTCCCCTCGGACATCGTTATCCGGGGGCGCCAGAACAGCTCGATCGCGATCTGGTGCTGGAGAAGCTGCGGCCCTTGCTGGCCGATCCACAGCTGGCGAAAGTCGCGCAGAACGCCAAATACGACATGCTGGCGCTGCGTCGCGCCGGCGTCGAGGTGGCCGGGCTGAGCTGCGATACCATGGTTGCTTCCTACCTGGCCACTCCCGCCGCCAAATCCCATGGTCTCGATACCCTGGCCGCGGACCTCCTCGGATACCGCACCATCAGTTATGCCGAGGTGACCGGCACGGGCAAAAACCGCATCGGTTTTGCGGAAGTCGCCGTGGAAAAGGCGACGGTGTACGCTACCGAAGACGCGGATATCACCCTGCGCCTGGCCGACAAGCTGGAGCCGCTGCTGCTTGAGACGCACCAGGATGCGCTGTTCCGTGAGGTGGAACTGCCGCTGGTGACGGTGCTGGCTGACATGGAATGGCAGGGTGTGCGCATCGATGCCGGTTTTCTCAAAGGACTGTCGGCGGATATGGAGGTGCGCCTGGCCGATCTGGAACAGGAAATCCACCAGATGGCCGGCCGTGCCTTCAACGTCAGCTCTCCCAGGCAGCTTGGTGAAGTGCTGTTCGAGGAACTCAAGCTGCCGCGCGGCAAAAAAACCAAAACCGGCTGGTCGACGGATGTCGAGGTGCTCTCGCAACTGGCCGAAGAACACGCTATTGCGGCACGGGTGCTCGATTTCCGTTCGCTGGCCAAGCTTAAAAATACCTATTGTGATGCTCTGCCCAGATTGATCCATCCGGAGACCGGGCGCATCCATACGTCCTTCAACCAGGCAGTTACGGCCACCGGCCGGCTTTCGTCCAGCGATCCCAATCTGCAGAATATTCCCATCCGCACCGAAGAGGGCCGCCGCATCCGCGAAGCCTTTGTGCCGGCCGAGGGCAATGTGCTGCTGGCGGCCGACTATTCCCAGGTGGAGTTGCGGATTCTGGCCCACATGGCCGACGAGCCGGCCCTCAAGGAAAGCTTCGCGCGTGGCGAGGATATCCATTCCCGCACCGCCAGCGAGATTTTCGGTGTGTTTCTGGAGATGGTGACACCGGAGATGCGTCGCCAGGCCAAGACCATCAATTTCGGGGTGCTCTACGGCATGAGCGCCTTCGGTCTGGCCAAAGCCCTCGGCATCGGCCGCGCGGAGGCCCAGACCTATATCGACAATTATTTTTCCCGTTACCCGAAGGTCCTCGAGTTCATGGAGGCCAAAAAGAGCGAGGCCCGCGAAAAGCTCTACGTCACCACCCTGCTGGGCCGGCGTTGCGCGGTCCCGGAAATCACCAGCAAAAACGGTGTGATGCGCGGCTATGCCGAACGCAACGCCATCAATTATCCGATTCAGGGTTCGGCCGCGGATATCATCAAGGTGGCCATGGTGCGTATTTTCCGGGAACTGCAGCAGCAGCGACTGCAGGCGCGGATGGTGCTGCAGGTCCACGATGAGCTGATATTCGACGTGCCGACTGCCGAGCAGGCCGCCATGGAGAAACTGGTGCGTCGGGAAATGGAACAGGCCGCATCACTCGACGTGCCGCTGCTGGTCGACCTGGGCGTCGGACGCAGCTGGAGCGAGGCTCACTGATTCATCGTGAAGGATGATGCCGCATCCGTCACGGTTTTTCTGCCGGCATTATCTTGTAGCCGCCGAGGCCGCCCATGAGATCGCTTGGTCGCAAATTGTTGCTGTCGGGAGGGCTTCTGCTGGCGGCTCTTTGCCTGGGGCTGCTGGGCTGGAGGCTGCTTGTTTCCGACCGGTTTCTCGACGGCATCGCGCGGCCCTGCCTGCAGAGATATGCCACTTCCCGCCTGCAAGCCGAGGTCCAGGCGGAGCGACTGGTCTGGCAAGACGGCGGCCTGAACCTGGCAGGCCTGCGCGTGGCGCGCGTGGACCGATACCGCTTCTCCCTGGATCGCCTGCGGGTGATTCCCTCTTTGGCCGGCCTGCTGCGCAGACACCTGCCCGCCGTCGAAATCCTGAATCCCCGGCTTGAGGTGATTCCTTCCCCTGCCTCGAACGAAGTGTTCGGCATTCCCGCGGAGCCGCCGCTGACCATCGGCCGGTTGACGGTGCGCGGCGGCTCTTTGGCCTATCTTCACGCCGGACATCCCCTTGTAATGCAGGATATCTCTTTCTCGATGCATGGCGAGGCTGCCTTCGCTTTTGTTCTGTCTGCCAGCCTGCGGGGTCGCGATGCGATTCCGATGGAAAGCCGCGGCACCGGGCGCTGGCATGACGGTATCCGGTTGGCGTTGTCCGTTCTGAACTGGCAGGGTCGGTCGCTGTTGCGAAAGCCGGTGCTGTTGTCCCTGCCCGCCGGGCGCGGCAAGGGGCAGTTACAGTTTTCCGTTGCCTTTGGCCGCATATCGCGCGGCGATGTGCAGGTGTGGCTGGAGGCGCTCTCCCTGGCTCTGCCGCTGCCTGACGAGCTGGATTTTGCGGTGGATGATGTGCGTGTCTGTGCCGATTGGCGCCCGACTGGTCTCGCTGCCCGGCTGCGTTTGGGACCCGGACTGGTGCGGTGGCCCAAGCTGGCATTGCCGCTGGCGTCGCTGACACTGGATGTCACCAAAGGCGATGGGCTCTGGCGGGGCGGCGGCAACTTTGTTCTGGACCCGGAGACGACAGGCGAACTGGCGTTTGAGGCTGGTCCCGACGGCCGGCGGGGGAACCTCACGCTGACGGTGACGGATCCGGTGGCGTTGCAGGAGCGCATCCTTGGTCGCGTGCCGGCACCGGTGGCCGGTGCGGTGCGCCTGGAAGCCCGCGGCGAGCTCTCCGGCGAGGCTCCCGCTGTTTTTTTTGCAGTGCGCGGTGGCCCGGGCAAGAGGCCGCGTCCCGGCGCACTGCTGGATGTTTCTGAGCTGACGCTGCAGGGGCAGCTGGCAAGATCGCCTCGGCAGTGGCGTGTCGATGCGGTTGCCAGCCTCGCCGGCGGGAAGCTGGCAACACTCAACGGCACGTCGGACCAGATGCAGGTGGCCGCAGGGCCCGTTTCGTGGTCCCGTTTGCGCCGGCTGTTGCCTCCAGCGCGCCGGCCGGCATGGCTGCAGGATGCGCAGGGACTGACTGGCGAGGCGACCCTGCAACGTGACCGCCGGGGATGGACGGCCGAGGCCCTGTTGCAGGCTGATCGGGTCGCGACCCTTCATGGCGGGCTGCGGACGGTGGTGTTGAAGGGCCGCTTGCTGGCGGAGGATGGACGACTCGCTTTTTCTTCCTGCCATCTGCGCGGCCGCGTTGTGCACCGGCAAGGCGGCGAGGGGGATCTGCGAGCCCGCTTCGATGCTGTTGTGCGACCTGACGGCGGCTGGGATGCGCGCATCGGCGACCTGGATTTCGGACCTCTGGAGTGGATGCGGCCCGACGGCCTTGCCGGCCTGACAGGAGGGCGACTGCATCTGGAAGGGCGGATCTGCCGCGCCGATCGAACCTCCCCAACAGAAATGCTTCTGCATGGCCGGGTTGCGGTGGAAGAAGCCCTGTGGGGAGCCTGGTACGGCGAATTGCGCGATCTGCCCCTCGATTTCAGGGTGTTCGCCGGATGGGATCCCCGGTTGGCACGCCTGGAGCTGATCGATCTGAAACTCGACGCGGGCAGTCTCGTCGTGATCCGGGGCGAGGGACAGCGACATAAGGCGCGGCTGTCTATGCAGGGCCGTATCCAAATAGACGATCTGAACACCGCCTGGAACGGCAATGGCCGCGTTCTGCTGCGTGAACTGCGCCCGGTGCTGGCCGATCTCGACCTCCATGGTGGGGCCGAGGTGCGTTTTGCCCTGGATGGCGAGCCGGGGCAGTGGCGGCTGGCGGGAACCTGCCGGCTGCGGGATCTGTCCGCCGACTGGCCACGGGCCAGGCTTTCCGCGCAGGGGGTCCGCGGCCTCATTCCCCTGGATCTGGCCCTGCCTGCCGGTCGCCTGCGGGATGTGCCCCTGCGCCGCGCCCGCCTGGATATCGATCGACTGGCCTGGGGTCCGGTGCGACTGACGGAAGCAACGGTGCCGTTGGCCGTGAGCACCAACCGGATGCTTCTGTCGGCGCCGCTGGAGCTGAACCTGGGAGGCGGCAAGGTTGGCATCCGCCAGTTGCAGGCTGGCTATGCGGAAAGCGGTCCGCAACTGCTGTCCGAGATCCGCATGGAAAGCATCGATTTACAGACCCTGACGGCCGACCTCGGCATGGTGCCCATGGAGGGTGAGGTCAACGCCGACCTGGGACGCATCAGTTACGTCGGCGGCGTGTTGCGCTCCGACGGCGAGGTTCTGCTAAAGGCTTTTGACGGCGAACTGCGCATGCGCAATCTGCAACTCGATCCTTTTTCCCTGGGACTGCCCCAGCTGCAGGCGGATATAACCTTTGCCGGCATCGATCTGTACAGGCTGACCCGGACTTTTGCTTTTGGTGCTGTCAATGGGGTGGTTGACGGGCGACTCGACGGCCTGCGTCTGTACGGCACGACCCCTTCGCATTTTACCGGGCAGCTTCAAACCCGTCTCGACGGACGCCGCAATATCAGCGTCAAGGCATTGAACAATCTGTCGATTCTCAGCCAGGGCGGCCTGTCCGCCGCCCTGTCGCGGGGCGTCTATCGTTTTATCGATTTTTACCGCTACCGCCGTATCGGCGTCCGCTGCGAACTCGCGGAAGATGTTTTTACCCTGCGCGGCGTTGCCCGCCCCGGCAGCGAACGTTACCTGGTCGATGGCGGCTTGCTGCCTCCGAAGATCGATATACTGGCTCCGGCACAACCCATCTCCTTCCGGGAGATGCTGCGGCGCCTTCAACGCCTCGACCGTGCCGGCAGGGGCGGTGATTGATTTTGTCCGCAAGCGGCGATATAGTGAAGCGACATGAGGAAGCACTGAATATCCAATCGGGAGAGGGTCTATGAAAAAGCGTTCCTTGGTCTGTTCCATGGCGATTGTCTGGCTGATGGCGGCGTGCGTGACCATCAATATCTATTTTCCCGCGGAAGAAGTGCGCAGCGCCGCCGACCGCATCGTCAACGAGGTCTGGGGCGAAGGCGATCAGCAGCCGGCGCCGTCCAATCCGGCAGCGTCTCCCGAAACCGGCCCCACCAGCCTGCTGCCGTTCAGTATCGGCCCCGCCAGTGCCTGGGCCGCCGAAGGAGTCAATGGCGCGGATATCAATATCAGCACCCCGCAGATCCGGGCCATCAAGGATGCCATGAAGCAGCGCACCGCGGAGTTGCGGTCCTATCTTGATGGAGGGCAGGTCGGCATCGGGCGTGACGGTCTGCTCAAGGTCAGGACCCTCGAAGGGCTGGACCTGCGTGGCCGCAGCAGCGTACAGCGCCTGGTAAATGCCGAAAACCAGGATCGCCTGCGGCTTTACA
Organism: Syntrophotalea acetylenica; assembly: GCF_001888165.1. Lineage (NCBI taxonomy): Bacteria > Pseudomonadati > Thermodesulfobacteriota > Desulfuromonadia > Desulfuromonadales > Syntrophotaleaceae > Syntrophotalea > Syntrophotalea acetylenica. The sequence goes on along the minus strand of NZ_CP015455.1, from coordinate 2,743,514 downwards.
GCGAGATTGCCGGCGAGATCAATAAAAACCCCAATCGTACCGCTACCCCCGCCCAGGTGCAGGAGATTTTCGCTGAATCCTGGCGGGCCCAGGCCGCTTCCGGTTGGTACATTGAATCCGGTGGTGGCAACTGGCAGCGCAAATAGGCGGTTTTTGTCAATGCAGGCCGCACTGTCGGGTTGATGATTCGCGGTGCGGCTCTTGTGAAAGGCCCGGGCATGGAATACCCTCCGGTGGGCGGTCAGACTGGCAGCACCCTTCTGATGGTGCTGGCGGCCCTGGTGATCCTGGGGTTGACGGCGGGGACGGCCGGTAACAGCTGGAAGCATATCCTGCAGCGTGACCGAGAACAAGAGCTGCTGTTTCGCGGCGATCAATATCGCCGCGCCATAGAAAGTTTTCACCATGCCTGGGGCATCTATCCGAAACAGGTGGATGAATTGCTTGCCGATCAGCGTGCCCTGAAGGTGCGCCGCCATCTGCGGCGGCCCTATGCCGATCCCATGACCGGCAGGCCCTTCGAGCTGATTCGCGATACGACCGGCGCCATTCTCGGCGTTGTCTCCACCGATCATGGCCGGCCTTTCCGGCGCGACGGATTCCCCGCCGGCTATGAGGAGTTTTCCAGGGCGAGCAGTTACCGCGACTGGAAGTTTGTTTTCGAATCTGTCCAGAAGGCGGAAACCACGGGCGGTGCCGTGGTTTCTCCGGGAGAATCCCGGGGGCCGTGAAGGGCTGTTGACAGCGGATAATTCCGGGTGTTAGTCTCATGTGTTTCGTATTTTACCGCATGAGAGGGGAACGCCATGGATCAGAAGCTGCAGCTTCTTCTGGATACCGTCAAGAAACTGATCCGGCGCGGAGCTTATCCCAACCTGACAAAGGTTATCGGTAAAACGCATCCCGCCGATATCGCCCATCTTTTCCCCCATCTGACGCCCAAGGAACAGCAGACGCTGTTCAACCTCATCGACGACACCGAAACCGCGGCCAGCGTGCTGTCGGAACTTGACTATGTCAGTGGCGCCCAGCTGCTGGAAAAGATCGGTCAGGAGGCCATCACCGAAGTTCTTCAGGAGATGCCCTACGACGACGCCGTTGAAATCATCCGCAACATGCCTGAGCAGATCGCCGAGGAAATCCTCAGTACCATGAAGGATGAGCATTCGGATGAGATCGAGCAACTGCTGAAATACGACGAAGACACCGCCGGCGGCATCATGTCGACGGAATTTTTCTGTCTGCCCGAGGATACCACCGTCCAGCAGGCCATCGAAGCCCTGCAGCAGGCCGCCGATGTGGAGATGGTGTTTTACGTATATGTCGTCGACCGGCACAATCACCTGGTCGGCGTGCTGTCCCTGCGGCAGCTGCTGATGGTGTCTCCTGCCACACGGCTCAAGGAGATCATGGTCGCCGATGTGATCAGCGTGCGCACCGACAAGGACCAGGAGGAGGTGGCGCAACTGGTCGAACGTTACAACCTTCTGGCCCTGCCGGTAGTGGACGAGTGGAACAAGCTGGTCGGCCTGATTACTGTCGACGATGTCATCGACGTGCTGCGCGAGGAGGCCACCGAGGATATCTACATCATGGCTGGCGCCAGCGAAGAGGAGCTGCTTTACGGTCACAAGTCCTTCAAGGTAGCGCGCCTGAGGCTGCCGTGGCTGATCACCAACCTGTTCGGCGGCATTGTCACCGGATACCTGATGTGGACTTTCAAGCTGACCCTGGAGTCGGTCATCGCCCTGATTTCCTTCATCCCGGTCATCACCGGCATGGGCGGCAATGTCGGCGGCCAGTCGGCGACCATTGTGGTGCGGGGGTTCGCCACCGGCAACATCGATTTTTCCAGTTTGCGCAAGGTGTTTTTCAAGGAACTGCGCGTCGGTATCATCATGGGGGCGGTCTGTGGACTGACCGTCGGGCTGGTCGCCTACCTCTGGCATCACAATATCTACCTGGGGATGGTGGTGGGGCTGGCCATGGTTTCGGCAATGACCGTGGCGGCGACCATGGGGGTGCTGGCACCGAGTTTTTTCAAACGGGTTGGCATCGACCCTGCCATTGCGTCGAGCCCATTTGTCCAGACCGCCAATGATATCACGGGCATTCTGATTTATTTCGGCACGGCGACCTTGTTTCTGCCGTTTCTGCAGGGTGGCATGTGAAGCCGGGAGTTTATGGCATGCAGTAACCATTCGGAGATTCCGGATGGTTACTGCATTGTGGCCGGTGGTTGTTCTGGAGGTACGCTGGCGTATGGAAACCTGTTGTTCGGATGCCGTGGTGCTGCATCACCTGGACTATGGTGAGGCGGACCGCATTGTGACGTTTTTCAGCCTCGATCAGGGTCTTGTAAAGGGTTTTGCACGGCAGGCGCGCAAGAGCCGGAAACGTTTTGGCGCGGCGCTGGAGCCGTTTTCGTCCGTCCGTATCCGCTGGCAGGCGCCGCGCGGCGGGGAGCTGGTTTCCGTGCAGGAGGCGGAACTCGTCGATCTGCGCAACGGTCTGCGGCACGATCTGCTGGCCCTGGCCCTGGCCGCCTACGGCTGCGAACTGGTCGAAAACCTGATGGGTGAATCCGGCCCCCAGTCCGGCGTCTACCATCTGCTGATCGCTTTTCTTGACCACGTTACCCGCCATGGGGGTTCGGACGAAGCCCGCTTGCTGTTCGAACTGCGTCTGCTGAGCCTTGCCGGTTACGAGCCTCGTCTTCTGCAGTGCTGCAAGTGCGGCGTGCCGCTGCGCTCCGAAACGGTGGCTTTTGCCGCCGCGTCCGGCGGGGGGCTGTGTCCGGACTGCGCCGGCCAGGGAGATGTTCAGCTGCTCTCGCCGTTGACTCTGGGCAGTCTGGCGCGCGCCCTGCAGTCGCCCCCGACCCTGTTCGAAGGGTTCCGTTTCGGGGCGCAGACCCTTCAGGAGGGCGGACGGGCTATTTTCTCGATGCTTCGGCAGCATCTCAGCCGCCCCGTCAAATCGCTGGCGTTTCTCACGCAAATGGCCGAGGGTCGCTCCCGGGTCGCTGCCATTCGTTAACCGTCGACAGGCGTTTGCCCGGGGCCGACGGCGGAATGTCAAACGGGTTGACAGGTTCGGCGCAAACAAGCTAATGTGGGCTGCTCAATTGACAGTGCATTCCGAAGCCGGAAAGGTGCTCCCCGTGCGGGTCGGCATCGTCCGGACCTGGAGGTATCGTGACTTTTCAAGAACTCATTCTGGCCTTGCAGAATTACTGGGCCGGGCAAGGTTGTATCATTCAGCAGCCCTACGACATGGAAAAAGGCGCGGGGACCTTCAACCCTGCCACCTTTTTGCGCGTGCTCGGTCCGGAGCCCTGGAACGTGGCCTATGTGGAGCCTTCCCGGCGCCCGACCGACGGCCGTTACGGAGAGAATCCCAACCGCCTTCAGCATTACTATCAGTTCCAGGTGATCATGAAGCCCTCGCCCATGAATATCCAGGAACTCTACCTCGACTCTCTCAGAAGTTTCGGCATCAGCCCGTCGCGGCACGATATACGCTTTGTCGAGGATGACTGGGAATCTCCGACACTGGGCGCCTGGGGGCTTGGCTGGGAGGTATGGCTGGACGGCATGGAAATCACCCAGTTCACCTATTTTCAGCAGGTCGGCGGTATCGATCTGAAGCCGGTTTCCGCGGAGATCACCTACGGTTGCGAGCGCATCGCCATGTATCTGCAGGGTGTCGACAATGTGTACGATCTCGAATGGATCGACGGCATCCGATACGGTGACGTGCACCATCAGTCCGAGGTGGAGTTCTCCACCTACAATTTCGAAGAAGCCGATACCGGCATGTTGTTCCAGTTGTTCGACATGTATGAAAAGGAATCTGTCCGCCTGGCGCAAAAACAGCTGGTGCTGCCGGCCTACGACTACGTGCTGAAAGCCTCCCATTCCTTCAACCTGCTCGATGCGCGCGGGGCGATTTCCGTCACGGAGCGGGCCCACTATATCGGCCGGGTGCGCAACCTGGCACGGCTGTGCGCCGAAGGGTATGTCGCCCAGCGGGAAAAGCTCGGATTTCCCCTCATCAAAGGGCGGTAAATTCCCTGCAACAGGTAACCGCGCCACGGAAAAATGCTTTTCCGTGGCTTGCTTTTTTTTGAAATAACGGAGCGCTCATGTCTGCTGAACTGTTCCTGGAAATTGGTACCGAGGAAATCCCTGCCGGTTTTCTGCCGACGGCCATGGCCGATCTTGAACGGCTGGTTCGCAAAGAACTTGAAAACGCGCGTATCGGCTTTGAGTCGGTGCGAACCTTTGCCACACCCCGCCGGTTGGTGGTGGCGGTCGATGGGGTCGCCCGCGGTCAGGAACGCCAGGAAGTGACGGCTTCGGGCCCCTCCGTTGCCGTGGCTTTCGATGCCGACGGCCAGCCGACCAGGGCCGCTCTGGGGTTTGCCCGCAGCAACGGCGTCGACGTTTCCGATCTTGAACGGCGGCAGACGGACAAGGGGGAATACCTGTTTGTCTGCAAGGTCGTCGAAGGGCGCCCGACGCTGGAACTGCTGCCCGAAATGCTGCCCCGCATCATTGGCGCCATCCCCTTTAAAAAATCGATGCGCTGGAAGGATCTCGATATCCGCTTCGCCCGCCCTATGCACTGGATCGTCGCCCTCTTCGACGGACAGCTGGTGCCGTTTTCCTATGGCAACCTGGCCAGCGGCACGTTTTCGCGGGGACACCGGTTCATGGCACCCGAGACATTCGAGGTGACCGGACTCGACCAGTATCTAGAGGAGACGCAGCGGCGTTTTGTGGTTGTCGATCCGGCCTGCCGCCAGGAGATGATCAGGGAGCAGTTGGCTGAAGTCGTTTCCCGCACCGGAGGGCGGCTCAATCCCGACGAGGAACTGCTCGACGAAGTGGCGTTTCTGGTGGAATATCCGACGGCGGTAATCGGCGGCTTCGAGGAGGCTTATCTGCAATTGCCACCGGAACTGCTGATCACGGTCATGCGGGAGCACCAGCGATATTTTACCGTGGTGGACGATGAGGGTCGGCTGCTGCCGCGTTTTGTGACCATTTCCAATACGCGCGCCGAAGACCTCACCGTGGTGCAGCGGGGTAATGAAAGGGTGTTGCGCGCGCGTCTGTCCGATGCCATGTTTTTCTGGAAAGAGGATCGCAAGATCCGCCTGGAAAGCCGCCTCGATGCCCTGAAAAATGTCGTTTACCAGGCCCGGCTTGGAACCAGCTACGAAAAAGTCATGCGATTTAAAACCCTGGCCGTGGAACTGGCGGACCGACTGGCGCCCGACGCGGCTCGCCTGACCGAACGTGCGGCGTTACTCGCCAAGTGCGATCTTGAAACGGGCATGGTTTTTGAATTTCCCGAGCTGCAGGGAGTCATGGGCAGGGAATATGCCCTTCTCGACGGTGAGGACCCCCGTGTTGCGCGCGCTGTTTTCGAACATTACCTGCCGCTTCAGGCGGGCGGTAATCTGCCCGGCGACGATGTCGGGGCGTTTGTCTCCATTGCCGACAAGCTCGATTCGATCTGCGGCTGTTTCGGGGTCGGGTTGATACCCACCGGGACTGCGGACCCCTTCGCGTTGCGGCGCAGCGCCATCGGCATTCTCAATATTGTTCTCGATCGCGGTTACCGGCTGTCCTTGCCCGCCCTTGTCAGTCGCAGCCTGGAACTGCTGGCAGACAAGCTGACCCGGCCCTCTGCCGAGGTATCCGCCGAGGTGCTGGAATTCATCCGCCTGCGATTCTTCAACATGCTTTCTTCCCAGGGGTTGCCCAACGATGTCGTGGATGCTGTCTTGAGTGCAGCTTTCGACGATCCTGTCGAAGCCCTGCAGCGGGTCAGGGGGCTGGCGGCGTTTCGCGAGGAGGAAGAATTCGCCGCTCTGGCGATAACCTTCAAGCGGGTCGTCAACATTGTCAAGGGCGGCGTCGATGCTCCGGTGCAAGCCGATCTGTTCGAGGCGGATTGCGAGGGGCGGCTTTTGGCGGCGTTGCAACAGGTGAACGGTCGTTTTGAACAATATGTCGCAGAAGGTGCCTATCTGGATGCCCTGCGTACGGTCGGAGAGCTGCGGCCGGCTGTCGACGACCTGTTTGAAGGGGTCATGGTGATGGCCCCGGACGAGACGCTCAAGACCAATCGGCTTGCATTGCTGACCAGGGTGGCACGCTTGTTCCAGGGGATTGCCGACTTTTCGAAAATCGCTGCCTGACTCATCAATGATGCGGAGCTCAACGCTGCCGTTGAACGGCTGCATACCAAATCCTTCAGGAGGAACTCAATAATGGCTGCAAAGTACGTTTATTTCTTCGGCGCCAACCAGACCGAGGGCGGAGGCCAGATGCGCAACCTGCTTGGCGGCAAAGGCGCCAATCTCGCCGAGATGACGGCTATCGGTCTGCCGGTGCCCGCAGGTTTCACGCTTACCACCGAGCTTTGCACTGAATTTTATCGCAACGACCGCCGCTATCCCGAAGGGGTACGCGAGGAGGTTGCCGAAAATCTTCAAAAACTGGAACTGGCCATGGACAAGCGCTTTGGAGACCCGGCCAACCCTATGCTGCTGTCGGTGCGCTCCGGCAGTCGGGTGTCCATGCCCGGCATGATGGATACGGTTCTCAACCTGGGGCTCAACGATACCACTGTCCAGGGTCTGATCGCGCAGAGCGGCGACGATCGCTTCGCCTACGACTCCTATCGGCGTTTCATTCAGATGTACTCCAACGTCGTGCTTGGCATGGACGGCGAGATTCTCGAGCACATTCTGGAGAACATGAAGGAGACCCGCGGCGTCGATCTCGATACCGAGCTGACCGGCGACGACATGAAGCAGCTGGTTGCGCTGTTCAAGGCCAAGGTCAAGGAAACTCTGAACCAGGAATTTCCCGACGATCCCGAAGAGCAGCTCTGGGGCGCCATCAATGCGGTGTTCGGATCCTGGATGAATCCTCGCGCCGTCACCTATCGCAAACTCAACAACATCCCCGCCGACTGGGGCACCGCTGTCAATGTCCAGGCCATGGTGTTCGGCAACATGGGCGATGACTGCGCCACCGGAGTCGCTTTCACCCGCAACCCGTCCACCGGCGAAAACCGCTTTTTCGGTGAGTTTCTGCTCAATGCCCAGGGCGAGGACGTGGTTGCCGGCATCCGTACCCCGCAGCCCATCGACAAGGACAGCAGCGACGGTCAGCTGCCGTCCCTCGAGGAAGTCATGCCGGAATGCTATCAGCAGCTGCTGGACATTCGCCAGTTGCTGGAAAAGCATTATCGCGACATGCAGGACATCGAGTTTACCATCGAAAAAGACAAGCTCTACATGCTGCAGACTCGCGGGGGCAAGCGCACCGCCACAGCGGCGGTGAAGATTGCCGTGGACATGGTCAGGGAAGGTCTCATCGACAAGAAAACCGCCGTGCTGCGGGTCGCTCCGGAGCAACTCGACCAGCTGCTGCATCCGTCCCTCGATCCCAGGGCGCGCAAGGAAATCATCGCCACCGGTCTTCCCGCTTCCCCGGGCGCCGCCAGTGGCGAAATCGTATTTTCCGCCGAGGATGCCGAAAATGCCGCCAAACTCGGCCTTAAAGTCATCCTGGTGCGGATCGAAACCAGCCCCGAGGATATCCATGGCATGAACGCCGCCCAGGGCATTCTGACCGCTCGCGGCGGCATGACCTCCCACGCTGCCGTGGTGGCGCGCGGCATGGGCAAGTGCTGTGTGGCCGGCTGCGGCTCCATCAAGGTCGACTACAAGACCCAGCAGTTTGCCACCGCTGCCGGCGAAGTCTTTAAAAAGGGCGACGTCATTACCCTCGATGGCTCCACCGGGGAAGTGATGAAGGGTTCCGTCGATACGGTGCAGCCTTCGCTGACCGGTGATTTCGGCAAGCTCATGGAGTGGGTCGATCAGTTCCGGCGACTGCGTGTGCGTACCAACGCCGATACCCCCAACGATGCCGCCGTGGCCCGCAATTTCGGCGCCGAGGGGATCGGGCTTTGTCGCACCGAGCACATGTTTTTCGAGGGCGACCGCATCATGGCGATGCGCGAAATGATCCTAGCCGAGGACGTCGAGGGACGCAAGCTGGCGCTGAGCAAGATTCTGCCCATGCAGAAAGGCGATTTCCTCGGGCTGTTCCGCGAAATGAAGGGGCTGCCGGTTACCATCCGCCTGCTCGATCCGCCGCTGCACGAGTTTTTGCCCCATACCGACAAGGAGCTTGAAGAACTTGCCGGCGTGATGAACGTTGCGGCCAAGATTCTCAAGCAGAAGGTCGAATATCTGCACGAATTCAATCCGATGCTCGGCCACCGCGGTTGCCGCCTGGGCGTGACCTTTCCCGAAATCTATGACATGCAGGTGCAGGCGATCATGGAGGCGGCCTGCGAGTTGGTGTCCGAGGAAGGTTTTGAAATTGTGCCCGAGATCATGATTCCGCTGGTCGGTCATGTCGCGGAACTCAAGCTTCTGCGGCCCCGCGTCATCCGGGTCGCCGACGAGGTGATCGCCCGCTATGGCGTGCAGGTCAAATACCTGATCGGCACCATGATCGAGTTGCCGCGTGCCGCGCTTACCGCCGACGAAATCGCCCGCGAGGCCGAATTTTTCTCCTTCGGCACCAATGACCTTACGCAGACCGCCTTCGGCCTGTCTCGCGATGATGCCGGCAAGTTCCTGCCGTTTTACGTGTCGCGCGACATTCTGCCGCAGGATCCCTTTGTGGTTCTCGACCAGGATGGCGTCGGGCAACTGGTTCGCATCGGCTGCGAGAAGGGGCGCAAGACCCGCCCCGGCATCAAACTCGGCATCTGCGGCGAGCACGGCGGCGAACCTTCCAGTGTGATCTTTTGCCACAATGCCGGCCTCGATTACGTTTCCTGCTCCCCCTATCGGGTCCCCATCGCCCGTCTCGCGGCAGCCCATGCGGCGTTGCTTGAGGAGCGGGGATAGGCTGCAGGGTTCCTTGTCCTGTCCGCAACATCAGGCGGCCCCCGGAAAGGATCTTCGGGGGCCGCTTTTACGTTGCGATGCAATATCGGGGACGGCCCGGCATTCCTTGACAGGTTCGTGTCGAAGATGATAAATTTCGTCCCACGCAATACGCGTTGCCACAGGGCGGTAGTCCCTGTGGTTTTTTCTTTGGTTCAGAGGAGATGTATGAGTAAGCAGTTGTCGGCAGGAGATATTATCGAGGCTCGTTGCACCCGTTGCAAAGCCGTGACAAACCATACGATTATCGCCATGATCGGGGGCCAGCCCGTTCGCGTGCGCTGCAATACCTGCGATGGCGATCACAATTATCGTGCTCCCAGGGTCAAGAGCGAACCGGCGCGGAAAACGTCACCGGCCCGTCAACCCGGGGCGCAACGCAAGCCGAAGGCGGTAATGCAGGACGAGCAACAATGGCAGGAGGCCGCTGCGCGCTTGCGCTCGGGGCAGAGTGTGCCCTATGCTATGGACAGATCGTTCAAAAAGGGGGACGCTGTCGACCACCCTGCTTTCGGCATCGGCATTGTGGTGGATATGGTGCCGCCCAACAAGGTGGAAATCCTGTTTGAAAGCGGTCGCAAATTGCTGCGCTGCAAACTTTAGGAACAGCGGGGCCGGACTGATGCCCGGCCGTGCGTATAGGTGGGTGCCGCCGTCTGTTTTGTTCCGGCGGCCTCTATCGAGAGAGAAGCGCAAGGGGTATGGAGTTTGCCGAGCTTCACGGTTGGTGCATGACACCCCGGCAGGCGATCGCATTGCAAAAGGCCCTGGCGCATCGTGTTTGCACGGAAAGCCGGCTGCCCCAGAACCTGCGCCATGTGGCCGGTGTCGATGTCTCCTTCCGGCGTGGCGACTCGCTGTTTCATGCCGCAGTGGTGGTCGTGGATTTAGCCGACATGGCGTGCGTCGAGGCGGTCTGTGCCGCCATCGAGATTCGCTTCCCCTATGTGCCCGGGTTGTTGTCCTTCCGTGAGTTGCCGGTGGTGCTTGAGGCTTTCCGGAAATTGCGGAGTACACCGGATGCGGTGCTGGTGGACGGCCAGGGTATTGCGCATCCCCGTCGCCTGGGCCTGGCGAGCCATCTCGGATTGTGGCTTGGCCTGCCTACCGTCGGTTGTGCCAAAAGCCGACTGTGCGGGGAACACCCGCCGCCGGGCCGCAGACGTGGCGAGCGGGTGCCGCTGGTTTTGGACGGCACCGTTGTCGGCACGGTTCTTACCACCCGTGATGGCATCAGGCCACTGTATGTTTCTCCGGGGCATATGATGGACGTGCCCGGCGCTGCGGAGCTGGTGCTGGCCTGCACCGGGCGTTATCGTCTGCCGGAGCCGATTCGCCGGGCGCATCAGTGCGCCAACGAGGCGCGGCAACGCGCCCGGAGTGACATCAACTCACCGTTTCACTGAATACCGATGTTCAGCCAGTTCACCCCTTCGATCTCCGCGCAGATCTGATCCCCCTGAACCACCGGTCCGACGCCCGCAGGCGTTCCGGTCAGCAGGATGTCACCTTTTTCCAGGGTAAAAATGGCCGATGCGGCGCTGATCAGGGCCGGGATTTTGAAGATCATTTCCGCCGTATTGCCATCCTGCCGGGTTTCGCCGTTGACTGACAGGGTAAGACGCAGGGCGTGGGGGTCGGGAACCTGTCCGGCCGGTACGAAATCGGACAGGGGGCAGGAGGTGTCGAACCCTTTGGCCTGGTCCCATGGCAGGCCCTGCGCCTTGAGGCGTTGCTGTACGTCCCGCAGGGTCAGATCGATGGCGACGCCGTAGCCGGCGACATGGTTCATGGCCTCCGCTTCCGGTATGTTGCGGCCCCATTTTCCGATGAGTACCGCCAACTCGATTTCGTGGTGGCAGAGCCTGCTGTAAGGCGGGATCACGGCATTTTCTCTGGGGCCGATGATGCTGCTGGAGGGCTTCAGAAAAAATACCGGTTCATTGGGCGGTTCATTACCCAGTTCATCGGCGTGGGACCGGTAATTGCGAGCCACGCAAAGAATCTTGCCGACCTGAAAAAGGGTGTCATCGAGCAATCTGACTGTATGCATGGCAATCCTCCTGTTTCGGATGTCAATCCCGGGCGCGTGGCAGCGCCCAGTTGAAGTGGATGGCAAACAGCCGCAATGCGCTGACCGTGACGGCGGCCACCAGCAGGGCCGGCGATCGGGCAACGCCGAAACGGATGAACAAAGCCAGCAAAGCGGCGCCGGCCAGGCATGCTGAAGCGTAGATCTCCTTGCGCAATATCAGTGGGATCTGGTTCGCCAGAACGTCCCGCATAATGCCTCCGGCGGTAGCTGTGACGACCCCCATCAGGACTGCGCCCAGAAAACCCAGCTTGAAATGCAGCGCCTTTTCGGTGCCGATGACCACGAAGGTTCCCAGGCCGATGGCGTCGAAAAACAGCAGCGGCTGCCGAAAACCGCCAAGGTGCCGATGGAGAACGAAAGTTAACAGGGCGACCCCCAGACTCAGGTAAAGATAGCCTTCATTCCGGAAACAGAATGGGGGATTGTCGCCAAGCAGAAGATCCCTCAGGGTACCTCCTCCGATGGCGGTGACCAACCCCAGGACCAGGACGCCGAACAGATCCATTCTGCGTCGAATGCCGGCCAGGGCGCCGGAAGCCGCGAAAGCCGCTGTGCCGATCAGGTCGAGGGTATAAAGCAGGGACAAGATTTCATCCTCCGGAGGTTTATGTAATGATACCTTCCGGGCGGCGAAACACAACAATCCGTGCGCCTACGCCGGTTATGGTAAAATGTACCGGCATGATACCCGATGGAAGGCCTTTCGTTAAACAATTTTTGTTCGGCAGGGTGCTGTCGTCCCGCCCGTCGTGTTGTGGCGGGGTCGTTGCGAGCTGGCGGTACCGGTCGAGGGAGAGTGTATGTTCCTGCCCTTTGGTGATACCCCCAACCCGCGTGTCACGGCCTATGCCAACTGGCTGCTGATTGGACTCAACATTGCCGTGTTTATCGGTATCAGCCTGCCTCTGACCCTGTCGCGCGCCGACCCTTCCGATCCGTTGCTGCTGGAGTATCTGCGCAGTCACGGGGTGCGGGGATTAGTCTCTGCCCGGGAGCTTCTGCAGCAGATCAGCAGCTACGACCTGTTTGTTTTCCGCTACGGTTTCCGTCCCGCGGAACCTTCCCTTACCAGCCTGTTTTCCTGCATGTTCCTGCATGGCGGATGGATGCATCTGGCCGGCAATATGCTGTTTTTGTATATTTTTGGCAACAACGTCGAAGCACGCCTCGGCGCTGTTGGATATCTTCTGGTCTACCTGACGAGCGGCGTGGCGGCGACATTGTTTTTTGCCCTGTTCGTACCGGGATCCCAGGTGCCCCTGGTGGGGGCTTCCGGGGCGATATCCGGAGTTCTGGGGTGCTATTTTTTGTGGTTTCCCCGCAATCAGGTCAAGACTTTCATTTTTCTTTTCCCGTTTTTGATGACCACGGTGCTGCTGCCGGCCCGACTGGTGCTTGGCGTGTATCTGGTTATCGATAATCTGCTGCCGTTCCTGGCCAATGGCGGAGCCTCCGGCGGCGTTGCCCATGGCGCGCATATCGGCGGGTTTCTGGGAGGACTGGGGCTGGCTTACGGAGTGGAACACTGGGGCCTGGTGCGGCACCGCCGGCGCTGAGCCTCCCGGCTTTCAGAACGGGAATAAAAGGGGAATCATCAAGGATGCGCAGGCCCATACCAGCAGGTTGAGGAGGGTGCCGGTGCGGGCGAAATCGGAAAAACGGTAGCCACCCGGCCCCATCACCAATGCGTTGGACTGATGGCTTATGGGGGTCATGAAGCAGGATGACGCGGCCACGGCCACGGCCATGAAAAACGGTCGTGGCGAAACCTGCAGGGAGGTGGCCGCATGCAGTACCACCGGTGCAATCAGCACCGCTGCGGCGGCATGGCTCATGATTTCGGTCAGCAGCGAGGTGAGCAGGAAAAACACCGCCAGCACCGCCATGGGGCCCCAGTGCCCGATCAGATGCAGGATGTTTTGCGCCAGCAGGCTTGCGGCTCCGCTGTTCTGCAGAGCCAGGCCCAGTGGCAGGGTGCCGGCAATCAGCAGAAGGATGCGCCAGTCAATGCTCTCATAGGCTTCCTGCATATTGAGACAGCCGCTGAGCACCATGGCCACCGCGCCTAAAGGGGCGGCCAGGGCGATAGACAGGCTCTCGGTCACCGTCAACAGAATCACCCCGGCCAGCACCAGCAGCGCCATGGGGGCCTGCCGTGGCCGATAGGGTGTCGGTTCAATCCCGCCCAGCAGCAAAAAACCGTGTTCGCGGCCCAGGTGCGCGATTCCCGCCTCGTCCCCCTGCAGAAGCAGCACATCACCAAATCGCAACACGACATGATCGACTTTTTTGACCACCGGCGCGCCCTGACGCCACAAGGCCAGGACGTTGAGTCCGTAGGTCTCCCGGAACCGTACCTGGCGCAAGGTCTTGCCGGCCATTTCACTGTTGGGGGTCAGGGAGGCTTCGATCACCATCAATTCCTTGCCGCGATGTGGCGGAGGGTTATCCCGTTCCGGAATCAACTCCAATCCCTTGGCTTTTATCACCTTGAGGATGCCCTGGGGGTTGCCTTCGAGAAACAGGATATCGCCGCTGCGCAATTTGCGGTTACGGCGCGGCGCGGGAATTTTTTCCCTGCCGCGCAGGATGGCTCGCACCCGCAGCTGAAAGTCCCGCTCCAGACTGCTGCCGGCGATGGTCTGGCCGGCGATCGGCGAGTCCGGCAGGATTTCCGCCTGCGTAATGTATTCCTTCACCTGGTAGGCTTCGGTCAGTTGCCCGGATTTGCGCACCGGCAGCAACCGCCGGCCGAGCAGCAGCATGTATCCGATACCGACGGTAACGATCACGAGCCCCACCGGGGTGAAGGAAAACAGGCCGAAGCGCTCCCCTGTATATTCCTGCAGCAGGGCATTCATGAGGATGTTCGGCGGGGTGCCGACCAGCGTGCAGACGCCGCCCAGCAGGGATCCGTAGGCGAGGGGGATGAGCATTTTCGAAGGGCTGATATGCAGGCGGCGGCACACATCGATGACGACCGGCATCAATACCGCGGTGGCGCCGATGTTGTTGATAAAGGAGGAAGCCAGGGCAACACTGACCATGATGATGGCGGTAAGGCGGTTTTCGCTGCCTTTGGCCAGATGGATGAAGAGTACGCCGGCTTTTCCCAGAGCGCCGGTATGGGTTATTCCGGCGCTGATGACGAACATGGCCGCCACCGTGATTACCGCCGGATTGGCGAAGCCGCTGAGCGCCTCCTGTATCGAGACCATGCCGCTAATGGCCAGCGCCAGAAGGACCAGCAGCGCGACCATATCCATTGGCAGCCATTCGGTGGCGAACAGCAGGACCGCCACCAGCAGAATGCCTAAGGTCATCGCAATGGCCATGCCACCCCTCACGCTTCAGCAAAAAGTCCTGTCCTGAAAAGTGTAGCCTTTATCTTTGCGAAGTCACCCGCAGCTTTGGATTGTCCAGGTTTTTTGTGTGTGAAAATGCCCGTTTGGCGAGCAAGTCATCGGGAGAAATCATCGGTCCGCGTCCCGGAATCGCTTTAAGCCAAAGGTTCATCCATTTCGGCCAGCAGGGCCCGTGTTGCGGCTTCGGGGTTGGCGGCGGCCAGAATCGCCGAAATGAGCGCCACGCCTGCCGCCCCGGCGGCACGCACCTCCCGGATGCGACCCTGCTGGATGCCACCCAGCGCCAGTACCGGCAGCGGACTGCAGGCGCAGGCGCACCGCAGTGCCTCCAGGCCCTGGGGCGCACCGAAGGGCGCTTTGGAAGGGGTGAAGTAGATCGGGCTGAAGGTGACGAAATCGGCTCCCTCTTGAGCGGCTGGGTGGATTGCCTCAGGGTGGTGAACGGAGCGGCCGATGATGGCGTTCTGGCCGAGCAGACGGCGGGCTTCGGCGGTGGGCAGGGAATGCTCGCCAAGATGCACCCCGTCGGCACCGGTCGCCAGGGCCACGTCGATGCGGTCGTTGACCAGCAGTCTGGCGCCGAATCGTGCGGTCAGGGAGCGTAATGCCAAACCGCAGCGATAAAGCTCGTCGGCGGGCAGATCCTTGTCCCGCAACTGGACGGCGCGCACACCTCCGCACAGGGCCTGTTCCACGCATTGAAGCAGGGTGCGTCCTTGCGGCACGGTTTTGCGATCGGTGATCAGATAAAGGCGGAACGCACCTGTATCCATGGACATGGCGGTCCCCCCGACTCAGTTCTGAAAAGCGCTGTCCCAGTCTTTCCAGACCGGCTCGTAGCCGCTGGCCCGCAGCATGGCGCAGACCTGCTCGGCGTCGCGTTCGTCGCTGATGGCGAACTGTTCGCTGCCGTCATGCTCGTGTCCGTAGCCGCCCGGCGCGGTGCTGGAACCGGCGCTGAGCTGGGTGATGCCCAGCGGCAGCAGGCTGTCGCGCAGGGCCGCGCTCTCGCGCGTGGACAGCACCAGGCCGGCATCGGGCATCAGCAGGCGCAAGGCGCACAGCAGCTGCACCAGGGCGCGGTCGGAGACCGGCGCCAGGGGCTGGAAGCCGCCGTCGGCCGGCCGCAGGCGCGGAAACGACACATTGACCCGGCTGCGCCACCAGCTGCGGGCCAGATGCCGGGCGTGCAGCCCGACGAAAAAGCCCTCGGTACGCCAGTCGCTCAGACCCAGCAGCGCGCCGACGCCGATGGAGCGCAGCCCCGCCGCGCCACCGCGATCCGGCGTGGTCAGGCGCCAGTCGAAATCCTTCTTGCGCCCGAAAGGATGCAGGCGATCGTACAGCTGGCGATCGTAGGTCTCCTGATAGACGGTCAGGTTGTCCACCCCGGCCGCCACCATTTTCCGGTAGCCGGCTTCATCCATCGGAAAAACCTCGATGCTGATGGCGGAAAACAGCGGCCGCACCCGCCGCACCACCTTTTCGAGATAGTCGACGTTGACGGCCCGCGGCGCCTCGCCGGTCAGCAGCTGCACGTGACGAAAACCCCGCTGGCGCAGGATGCGCGCCTCGGCTTCGACCTCGTCGAGGCTCAGGGTGCGCCGCGCCACCTTGTTGGCGGCGTTGAATCCGCAGTACAGGCAGCCGTTGCTGCACTCGTTGGAGACATACAGCGGCGCGAACATCTGGATGGTTTTGCCGAAGCGCCGCTGGGTGACCCGGTGGGCCTTCTGCGCCAGCGGCTCCAGATACGCTTGCGCCGCCGGCGACAGCAGCGCCATGAAATCGCCGAGGCGCAGGTGTTCCGCCGCCAGCGCCCGCTGCACATCGGCGGCGCCGCAGGCGGCGATATCCCGCGCCACTTCGGCGCGGTCATAACCGTTGAAAATCTCCAGAAAACTCATCGCTCGTCCCTCAGAAAACCGGTCAGCGGACTGGAGGCTTCCGCCATTTGCCGCTGCGCCGGCAGTCCCGCCAGGTAGGCGCGGCGGCCGGCCTCGACCCCCAGACGGAAGGCGTGCGCCATCCCCGCCGGGTCCGGTGTCACCGCCAGGGCGGTGTTCACCAGCACCGCGTCCGCTCCCATCTCCATGGCTTCCGCGGCGTGGGACGGTGCCCCCAGCCCGGCGTCCACCACCACCGGCACGATGGCCTGTTCGATGATGATGGCGATACTGTCGCGGGTACGCACCCCCTTGTTGGTGCCGATCGGCGCCCCCAGCGGCATCACCGTGGCGGTGCCGATCTCCTGCAGGCGTTTGGCCAGCACCGGGTCGGCATTGATATACGGCAGCACCACGAAGCCTTCCTTGACCAGGATCTCGGCGGCCTTGAGCGTTTCGATGGGGTCGGGCAGCAGGTAGTAGGGGTCGGGGGTCACTTCCAGCTTGACCCACGGCTCGCAGCCGGCGGCGCGGGCCAGACGCGCCAGGCGCACCGCCTCCTCGGCGTCGCGGGCGCCGCTGGTGTTGGGCAGCAGCAGGTAGCGGTCGCGGTCGATATGCGCCAGCAGATCGTCGTCGGGCCGGTCGATATCGACCCGGCGCAACGCGACGGTGACGATCTGCGCCCCGGAGGCGTCAAGCGCCTGGGCCATCAGGGCGTTGGAGGCGAATTTGCCGGTTCCGGCCAGCAGCCTGGAACGGAAGCGGCGACCGGCGATAACCAGTTCATCCATGGGCTTATCCTCTTCAGGCGGGTTACCCCCCGCCGACGAATTGCACGATCTCCAGCTGGTCACCCGCGGCCACCGGGGTCGCGGGGAAGGCTTTCTGCAGGAGAATGGTGCCGTTGTGTTCGATGGCGACCCGTGCCGGATCGATGCCGAGATGGGACAGGATCCCGGAAAGGGTTGCCGGCTCGGGAAAGCTGTGCGGTTTGCCATTGATCGTGATTTTCAGCATCATCCTGTCCCCTGGATCAGACAGGCACGTCGCCGAGCAGCAGCTGGACAACGGCATTGGCCTGATGATGGGCGGCAACGCCGACACGGGGCGCCATCAGGCCGGTGCCAGGAGCCGCTGCGGTTTCGCCGTCGCCCACCAGGTAGAGATTGCCGATGGTACGGCGGGTGACGATCGTGTTGGCGGAGCCCGCTCCCGCCACGCCCGAGGCGGCAACCAGCGGCTTGCCGGGAAAGTGGCTCATGAAAGTTTCGGTCAGCATGGCCTTGGCCCGAGCATCGTCGAGCGCCTCCACCATGACGTCCACCTCCGCAAACAGTGTGGCGATATTGTCGCGGGTCAGGCGCACGATGTGTGTGACCACCGCGACCCCGGGATTGATCCGCGCCAGGGTGGCGGCCAGTGCTTTGACCTTGGGCAGGCCGATCTGGTCGATAAAATACATCTGGCGATTGAGATTGGATGGTTCCACCACATCGTAATCCGCCACCACCAGTTTCCCTATGCCGCTGCGCGCCAGTGCCGCGGCAATGGGCGAGCCGAGGCCGCCGGCACCGGCGATGCCGACGCAGGCATGCTTGAGGCGCTCATGCACCCCCGGGGTATGACGTGCCGTCAGCAGGGCGTCAAATTCCTCGGCGGATGGGGTTTCACCACGGCGGATCAGCACCACACGGTCGTTCTCGGTCAACGGCAGGTCCGCCGTTTCCGGAAAACCGTTGACAATCATAACGTCGGCCTGCGGCCTGAATTGGTCACGAACGCCGAAAAGGCTGGCGTCCGGCGGGACGTCATGCCTTTGCTCGTTGATCCAGATCTGCATATCCGCTACATCCTTGCCAAAAAACAAAAGGCCGCATAAGCGACCTTGACGACACTCCGGGGGTGTCGTTTACGCGCCGCTTCCCTACGCCGGAATGACCCGGATCAGGTTCGAAGGGTTGTCCCGCAAAAAAAGGGACTCTCAGTCTGGCAACTCCCCCAGGGCTTGGCTATGTACGACCGGATCTGTCCAAAAATCCGGTCATCAACTGTCTGATTAACAGGTTAGCAGCAGCGCGCCGCCGCCGTCAATGCCTAACTTCCAGGCCAGTGCGGCGCTGGCTCTGGTCTGGTTAACGGAAAAAATCACGTGGCGCCGCTGAAACGGCGGCTAGATGTTGTCCGCGAAAGCCGGTTGTTGCTACAATGGCGCCTGGAAATGTTTTCCCTTTAAAGGAGTATGCATGAATATCTCAGATCGTTATCGCGCCCTCGCGGATGAAGTGCGCAGTTTGATGACCGGTACGGCGGACCCCAAGGTTGAGCGTTTGCTTGAGCAGGCGGTGCGGGAACTTGCCCAGCACGAAGAGAGTGTCGGCGATATTCCCCAGTTGCGGTTGGAAAACGAACTGACCCCGGTTCTGCTCAAGGCCCACAACCTGCTTGACCGGGCTCGCCTGCTGTTCAATGAATGCGGCGAGGAAGATCGTGCCGCCAGTCTGTGGGAGGCGGAGCAGAAGATTTATCGTCTGCTGAACGCCCTGTAAAAGGGGTTATGGGCGCGGCCTGGTTGCTGGCTTGCCGTTTCTGACCCGGTTGCATGTTGGCCTGCATCTTCTAAAGTATAAATAAAGCTGCCGCATGCGGGTTGTCGGGGGAGTCCCCGAATGGCGGTTTCTGTCGGCTGCGGAAAGGAGCCTGTCTCATGTCTCTGGTGAAAACCTGGTTTGCCCCGGAAGAAGCGGCCGGGAGGTTCGGGATCAGCAAAGCCCTGGTACTGGAATGGGTGGATCAAGGACTGGTGCGCAGCGAAAGGGAACACGGCAAGGTCACGCGGGTCAATATTGACGATGTCAAGCTGCAGGTCGATGCTTTGGTGCATCGTGACTGAATTGCGCTTCACGGCATAAGGCGCGGGAATGAAAAAAGGCGGCTTTCGGAAAACCGAAAGCCGCCTTTGCCATTGGTGTGCCTTGCGACGGTGCGGGCGGTGTTTTTTTCAGGCAATGGCGCGTCCGCCGCATTTTTTCAAACGCTCGCGGGCATGCCGCAACATGCGTTCGGTGGTGGCCCAGTCGACGCACTTGTCCGTGATGGAAAGGCCGTATTTGAGCAGTTTGATGTCGGCTGACAAGCTCTGGTTACCGGCCTCGAGGTTGCTTTCGATCATCAGGGAGCAGATGGAGCGGTTGCCGGCCACCACCTGGTCGAGGGTGTTGACCAGAACCTCTTCCTGCCGCTGGTGATCCTTGAAGGAGTTGGCATGACTGCAGTCAACCATGATCGCCTGCTTGAGACCGGCGCGATGCAGAAGGTTTTCAGCCCGTGCGATGTCTTCGGGATAATAGTTGGGCTTGCCACCACCGCCTCGCAGTACGATGTGCGTGTCGGGGTTGCCGGTGGTTTCGACAATGGCGGTGCGACCGTCCCGGCTGATGCCGAGAAAACTGTGCGGATGGCAGGCCGCGCCGATGGCATCGATGGCAATCTGCAGGCTGCCGTCGGTGCCGTTCTTGAACCCGACAGGAAACGACAGACCGCTGGCCATTTCCCGATGGGGTTGGGATTCGGAAGTGCGTGCGCCGATGGCCCCCCAGCTGATCATGTCGGAAAGATACTGGATGGTGATCGGATCGAGCATTTCCGTGGCGATGGGCAGTCCCATCTGGGTGATGGCGCACAGCAGACCCCGGGCGACTCCGAGACCTTTGGATATCTGATGGGTGCCGTTGAGGTCGGGATCGTTGATCAGGCCTTTCCAGCCGATGGTGGTGCGCGGTTTTTCGAAATAGACGCGCATCACCAGAAACAGTTGATCGGACAGCTCTTCTTTCAGTGCAGCCAGGCGTTCAGCGTATTCCAGGGCTGCCCTGGGGTCATGGATCGAGCAGGGGCCGACCACCACCATAATGCGGTGATCTTGCTGATTCAGGATGTCCCTGATGGTCTGACGGCTGCTTAGAACAAACTCCGCGGCCTCTTCGCTCAGAGGGAAGACCTGCTTGAGATCGGTCGGTGCGATGATGGGTGTAAGCGCGCGGATATTGAGATTGGTGGTCCGGATCATGGCGGTTCCTTGCTGGTGGAATGTGTCATGAACACCCTTGGGTGCGGGGCATGGAGAAGCCAGAATGTATCGGTTTTTTGTGTGTTTGTCAAAGGATACGGTCGTTGCCCGGTTTGCTTTGCCGAAAGCGTTGACACTTCGGCGGCGGATTCGGTATAACGTGACATTAATTATTGAAAAAACGATGAAAATTTTTTCAAGCGAGGTCAAGCGTGGGCATTCTTCAAGGGTTGCAGTTTACATTGATAAAAATGGTGGCTTCGGCTATCGAGATTTACGCCTACATCGTGGTGGCGCGGGCCATTCTTTCGTGGGTCAATCCCGATCCTTACAACCCCATTGTGCGGTTCCTTTACAACGCCACGGAGCCGGTTTTGCAACGCCTGCGGCGGCTTCTACCTTTGCGGGTCGGCGGGCTGGATTTTACGCCGATGGTGCTGATTTTCGTCTTGTTTTTCGTAAGCAATTTTTTGCGGACCTTGCTGTTTCGCTGATTCAGGATCCCTGCCATGACCATCACTCCCATCGATATTCAGCAGCACCGGTTCAAAACCCGCACTTTCGGCTATGACAAGGCCGGGGTCGACAGATTCCTTGAACAGGTTGCCGATGAACTGGAGCGCTATGCCCTGGAGGTACAGAAACTCAAGGAAGATCTGGCGCGGACCCGCAGCGCTCTCGACGAAATGAGGGAGCGTGAGGCGACCCTCAAGGAAACTCTGCTCACCACCCAACGCATGACCGACGAATTGAAGGCCAATGCCCGCCGGGAGGCGGATATCCTGATTGCCGATGCCCAGTTGCAGGGCGAAAAGATTCTGCAGGAAGCCCGCGGCCGGCAACTCGATCTGGCTACGGAAATCCAGGAACTGCGGCGGCAGAAGGTGTCTTTCGAGTCGGGATTGCGGGCCGTGGTGGAAAGCCACCTGCGGCTGCTTGAAATGAACGCGTTGCCCGCCCGGGAAAAGGGTCGTTTCCAGCCGGTGCTGATGGAGATCCTGGAGGACGAAACATCCGCCCGGCGGCCCTTTGGCGACGACAAGGATGGACGCTGATGTCCGGGTGCCTGACCCCTTCCGATGCGGGTGTGTTGCTCGATATTCATGTGCAGCCGCGTGCCAGCCGCAACGAG
This sequence comes from Syntrophotalea acetylenica, assembly GCF_001888165.1. Taxonomy (NCBI): domain Bacteria; kingdom Pseudomonadati; phylum Thermodesulfobacteriota; class Desulfuromonadia; order Desulfuromonadales; family Syntrophotaleaceae; genus Syntrophotalea; species Syntrophotalea acetylenica. Next base: position 2,721,975 of record NZ_CP015455.1, on the reverse strand, counting down.
CTTGCCGGGTTGCAGGGTGATTGTCTCAAGCTGCGCCTGACCTCCCCGCCCGTCGAAGGTGCGGCTAACAAGGCCTGCCGCGAGTTCATCGCCAAACTGCTGGGGGTGGCGAAAAGTCGGGTCACCCTCGTTTCCGGAGATAAATCCCGCCACAAACGCCTTCTGATCGAAGGCATGACGGTTGAAGAAGTGCGCAGCGTACTTTCCTGATTCCCTCCCGTTTCTTATTTCCACAACCATCCCCGACAATGCGCGTGCCCTTTACCTGACGCATGTTTGCGAGTAGAATGATAACTGCTCAGGTCATAATAGATCCGCCCCGGATCGGAAAGGAAGGGTGGGCCATGGCTTCCAATGTTGTAACCGTTGACATGCTCAGCAAACACCTTGAAGAAATCCGTTCCCTCAAACGGGAAAACGAAGAGCTCAAGGCGATCAACAGGGACCTCCGCCAACGCCTGGAAGATCTGCACGGCGAATACCAGGAACTGCGGTATCACCTCAAGGGCATGGCGTCTCACGGGGAGGTTCTGGCGCTTCGCAAGAAAATCCTTGAGCTGCAAAACGAGTTGCACTTCCGTCGCTAGCCATAATGGCCGGGCGAATGCTGCTGTTCCGCCGGTCTGTTGTTGTCCGTGGTTTCCGGAGTCATTCGGAGGTTTCGACGCTGTTTGCGTCGGAGCTGAGTCCGGAAAGGTCGAGGGAGCCTTTTTTTCTGAAGGGCAGGTTGCGTTGTGCCCACGGGATTCTGCCGAGCATCACGTCTCCGGAAATTTCATAAGGCAGCGGTTTGCCCTCTTCCAGCAGCGGGCTCAGCCGCAGGAGATTGAGGTAAGAGGTAGACAGCCGCACGGCAAGCTGGCCGCTCTGCAGCGATCCCAGGCGGATGCTGTCCAAAGAATTGCCGTGGGCCACGCGGATGCCGCCAATGGACAGGGCATAGCGTATCTTGCCGACGGTGATGTTGAAATCGTTGGGGTTATACAGATCGAGGTCCGCCGTCAAAAGGGCGTGACTCAGGGTCAGGTTGTCCACCTGCAGCGCGGCCAGGGCGATTTCCGGCGGTTCGGCGCGGAATACGGCGCACCCCCCGAGCAGGGATGTCAGTATCATCAACAAAAGCAATCGGTGCGGCAGGGCAAGGCGTTTGAACATATCGAATTCCTCGGGGTTTGTCGGGGTGGTGTTATCGGGGGTCGGGCGGTTTGCGGTGTGTCTGTCCGGTTGCGGATGCGGGTCTGCGGCGTTCTACCAGCCAGCGGCCGAGGCGCAGCAGCCAGCCCTGGCGGGTCAGCAGTGCGCCGTAGGGGCACAGTTCCTGGCAGCAGAAGCAGCCGATGCAGCGCCGGTAGTCGATGCGCAGGCGGTTGTGATCCAGTTTCATGGCCCCGGGCGGACAATGCTTGACGCACAGGCCGCAGCGCCTGCAGCGTTGCATATCGGCATAAGGCCACGAACTCAGAGAATGTTTTAACGCCGAGCGCATCCAGCAGGGCAGGCCCCACGCCACGTCGGCGCTTGGTGCCGGCCGGAGGGGCGGTACCGCCAGTTTTTCCAGGGCAGAGCCGCAGCATTCGATGTCTTCCAGGCGGCTGCCGGGGCGCCCGGTCCGCTGCGCCATGCGCTGCGTCCAGACCTGGTCCGGAGTCATGCCGACCAGGCGGGTGGCGACGGTGTCCACGGCCAGGGGGTCGGTGCCGGCCAGCAGCGCGCCGATGGCGACGGGGTCGCCGCTGCCGGGACCGTTGCCTTCCATCCCGACAATGGCATCAACGATGGTCAGGCAAGGGCGGATGTGTTCCGCCAGTTCCAGCAGCATCAGGGCGAACAGGCCCTTGTCGGCGCCGGCCTGCAGATGAAGGGCCGGTTTGCGCATTCCGACCACGGCGCCGAACAGGTTTTTCACGCCGCAGGTCAGTCCCATCATGCCGTGGGTTTTCAGTTTCGGCAGATTGATGATGACCTCGGCAGCCACAACATCCCGGGCCAGTTCGAGTTTGTGAAAAGTCCGTCCGACCGCGCCAATGGCGACCGAATCCTGGAAAGGGGCAAAAACCGCCCCGGTTTCTTCGATCACATCCATGATGCCGCAATGTCGCGCTACCTGTGCCGGAGCGCCGATGCCGGGCGAGTCCCCTACCGAGACGATGCCGCCGGCTTTCTGCGCCAGCAGGATGACCGCGCGCACCACTTCCGGGTGGGTGGTAACCGCGCTGTCCGGCGGCTTGCCGGCCAGCATGTTCGGTTTGATCAACACCCGCTGGCCGGGCCGGATGAAGGCGCCCATTCCCCCCAGATGCTCCACAAGGATCCCGATGGCTTCCGCAACCGTTTCGCGCCGGTAATCAGCCGCGGCGGTCAGTGCGACGCGCGGCGTCATGCTGCGATGATCCGGAGGTGAAGTTTGCGGCGGCGCGGGCCATCGAATTCGCAGAAATAGATTCCTTGCCAGGTGCCCAGTACCGGCTGGCCGCTTTCGATCAGCAGGGTCTGATCGACGCCCAGCAGCGAACTTTTCAGGTGGGCATCGCTGTTGCCTTCGGCATGATGATAGCCGGCATCGCGGGGGACGAGGCGCTGCAGGCCGAAAAGCAGGTCGCGAACCACATCGCGATCGGCGTTTTCGTTGATGGTGATCGCCGAGGTGGTATGCGGAACATGCAGACAGGCGATTCCCTGCCGGATTCCCGACCGACGGATGGCATCGCGAACCAGGTCGGTGATATCGAGCATTTCTTCACGCTGCCGGGTTGGAATGTCGAGGGTGATCATGGCTGTTGCTCCCTGAGAAGGCCGAGGCTGCTCCGGACGGCAAAGCTCCGGGACAGGCCGTGCGGCAGGCACCGCTTTGCTGTTGAACCATGCCGGGGGGTGCTGTAGGATGATAAGTGTCGCGCACGATATCCCGCCGCGAATCCGCATTATGGCGCATTATGGAATGCTTTGCGGGATTGTTCCGATCGCCTCCGATTATGGCATGCTCCCGCGCAAGCGTCAACGCGCGCATCTGCAGGCCCGCCGGTTTATATGGCCCGGGCCGGACAGGGATGAAACATGGACCGCTCAATCGATCGCTTCTGTTGCTATCTTGAGATTGAACGCAACCTGTCCGTTCACACGCTGCGCGCCTATCGGCACGATTTACTGGAGTTTTTACGGTTTGTCAAAAGTCAGACGGACACGGATGCCGGGCCGGTGACACCGGAACGGGTCGATGTTTTGCTGCTGCGGCGCTATCTTGCCCGGCTGCACAAGCGCAACTGCAGAACCACCATTGGCCGCAAACTGTCAGCCATACGCAGCTTTTTCCGTTATCTGGTGCGCCAGGGGGCATTGCAGGTCAATCCCGCCGAAACCGTCGCCACGCCCCGGCGCGAGCGCTATCTGCCAAAAGTTTTGACGGTGGACGAGATGTTTGCCCTGATACAGGCTGCCGCCAGCGACGAGCCGCTCACGGTTCGCGATCGGGCCATTCTCGAGCTGTTTTATTCCAGCGGCCTGCGGGTCGGGGAACTGGCAGCACTCGATGTCGGTCACGTCGATCTTGTCGAAGGGCTGGTGCGGGTCCGGGGCAAAGGCGACAAGGAGCGCATCGTGCCGGTCGGGCGCATGGCGCGGCAGGCCCTGGACCGTTATCTGGTCGCGCGGGGCGCGCCGCGACAGGACCAGCCGCTGTTTCTCAACTACCGGGGCGAAAGACTGTCGGCCAGGAGTATCGAGCGCAACCTGAAAAAATGGCTGCTGCACGCCGGCATTCTCAAAGATGCCTCCCCCCATGCCCTGCGCCACTCCTTTGCTACCCATCTGCTGGATGGCGGCGCCGATCTGCGCGCTATTCAGGAGCTGCTTGGACATGCGTCGTTGTCCACAACCCAGAAATACACCCAGGTCAGCCTCGACCGGCTGATGGACGTGTACGACCGGGCCCACCCGCGCAGCCGTGGAAAGAGCTGATCCGTTTTTGGTTTGCCAAGTGGCAATACATCGGAAGGGGTTCTTCATGGACGAATTGTACTGGAAAGTCGACAGTCCGCTGGCAAGGCTCGCCGAACTGACCAGTTTTGCCGGCGACCTCTGGGAGCGGCCCTTGCGTCGCGATGTGCGTTCCCTGGGAAAGCTGCTCGGCACCGTTATCCTGGAGCAGGCCGGCATGCCGGTCTTCGAGCGGGAGGAGCAGCTTCGCCAGGAAGCCATCGCCCACCGGCGCCGCCTCTATCATGCCGAGTTTGCCTCGCAGGCCTGGCAGGATGGGGGCCGCTTGCAGGCGGCCATCGATCTGATACGCGAACTGTCACTGGACGATGCCGGCCAGATCGTCAAGGCGTTTTCGACGTTTTTCGAACTGGTCAACCTGGCCGAGATCCAGCATCGCAAACGGCGCCTGCGGGCTGTGCGCATGGCGCCCGAAGCGGCGGACAAACCGGGCTCCCTGCGGGGTACTCTGCGGCGGCTGCGGGAGCGCGGCATCCAGGCGGAACAACTGCTGGAGGCTCTGGGGCAGATCGAACTTGTCCCGGTATTCACCGCCCATCCGACGGAAGTCGCGCGGCGCGTTACCCGTACCAAGCGTCAGCATATCGCCACCGCTCTGGAACAGCTCAACCGGCCGCTGCTGTTCGATGCCGAAGCGGCCGCTCATCAGCAGGCGATTCTCTGTGAAATCACGGCGCTATGGCAGACCGAGGAAATCCGCCGCCAGCACCCGACCGTCGAAAATGAAATCGACATGGGACTGGACCATTACAGCCCTTTTCTGATCCCGGCGCTGAGGGATTTCTACCCCGATCTCGCCGCCGCGCTGCAGGAAGTTTATCTTCTGCCGATCACCCCCGGAAGCCTGCCGACGGTGGTGCGTTTCGGCTCCTGGATCGGCGGCGACCGCGACGGCAACCCGTCCGTAACGTCCGCTTCCACCCGTGCCGCTTTGGCCGGCGCCCGGGCCGTTATCCTTGAAAGCTATCTGGCGGATGTGGCGCAGCTTGGGGAGGTGCTGACCTCCTCCGGATGCCGGGTGCCTCCCTCAGCGGACTTCCGGAAGGCGCTGCAGGGTTATCGCCAGACCATGCCCGGGGCCGTCGGACGGATGGCGGCATTTCCGTCATGTGAACTGTACCGGCAGTTCATGGCGGCGGTCGGCTATCGTCTGGAGTGCACCCTCGAAGCACCGCGGCATGCCGACGCCTACCGCTGCGCCGAAGACTTTTACGCGGATCTGCGGCTGGTGCGTGACAGCCTCGATCACCACCGCGCGCAACGACTCTCCCGCAGCTATCTCGATCCGCTGCTGCGCAAGGTGGATACCTTTGGGTTTCACCTGCATGCGCTCGATATCCGGCAGCACGCCCGCCTGCATCGGCAGGCCGCGGCCGATATCGAGCAGGGGCAAGGCGATAGCAGCGCATCGAGCACGGTCATGGAGGCGCTGGAGGCGGTTGCGGTGCTCAAGCGGCAGTTTCCGCCGCAGGCGATCTGCCGTTATGTCATCAGCGGCGCGCAGAGCGCCGAGGATGTCCTGCTGTTGGTGAAGCTGGCCCGTCAGGCCGGGGTTAAGGTCGCCGCGGACAACGAAAGCCGGGACCCCGGCCTGATGCCGGTGCCGTTGTTTGAATCGATCGAAGATTTGCGCAATGCGCCGGAAATCTGCCATCGGCTGTGGCACGATGAAGACTACCGCAACCTGCTGGATAGCTGGGGCGGTTGCCAGGAGGTGATGCTCGGCTATTCGGATTCCAACAAGGACGGCGGCATGTTCACCAGCACCTGGGAGCTTTACAAGGCCCAGCGGGCACTGCACCGGGTGGCGCGGGAGAGCCATGTCCGCCTGCGGCTGTTCCACGGCCGGGGAGGTACCGTGGGCCGCGGCGGCGGTCCCACGCATCGTGCCATACGCTGTCAACCCGCGGGGGCTTTTTCCGGCGGCATCAGAATTACCGAACAGGGCGAAGTCATCAACTGGAAATACGCGGATGTGGTGCTGGCCCGGCGCAATCTCGAACTGATGGTAGCCGCCTGTCTCGAAAACCTGCTGTCTGCCGACACGGACAGCGAAGGGATCTGTTCCGAATGGGAATCCGCCCTGGAAGAGATGTCGCTGCTGGCGCTATCCTTTTATCGCCGGCACATTGTTGAAAACCCCGACCTGGTGCCCTATTTCGAACAGGCCACGCCGGTGCAGGAATTCGAACTGGCCAAAATCGGCTCGCGGCCGGCGCGGCGCAAGCCGGCCGGTGGCATCGACGATCTGCGCGCCATTCCCTGGGTTTTCGGCTGGATGCAGAGCCGCCATGTGCTGCCTGGCTGGTTCGGGGTCGGCCATGCTCTGTCCACCTTTGCCGAAAAAGGCGCGGATGCCCGCCGCCTGCTGGCGCAAATGATGCGCGACTGCCCGTTTTTTACGGATCTGATCCGCAACGTGGAGCTGGCGTTGACCAAGGTCGATCTGCCCATAGCCTGGCGTTATGCGCAACTGGTAACGGATTCCGGGCTGCGCGAGCGGTTTTTCGCTCTGGTGGATGCCGAATATCGGCGCACGCTGGCCGCCGTGCTGGAGGTTGCCGGCCAGCGCAGTCTCATGGAACACGAGCCGAGCCTGGCCCGGTCCCTGCGTCTGCGCACCCCCTATGTCGATCCCCTGAGTCTGATGCAGATCGAGCTTTTGCGGCGACGGCGGGCCGGTGAAGAGAGCGACGCGCTGAATTACCTGCTGGCGGCCACCATTCATGGCATCGCGGCCGGGCTGCGCAACACCGGGTGACGCGGAGCAAAGGGCTGTTTCAGTCGTGCCCGGTAAGGCGGTAATAGGCGTGGGGACGCAGGATTCTGACGGCGGATTCGGTGCCGGGGGCGAACCACACGCGCACCGGCATTTGCACGATGGCCAACCCCAGTTCTTCCTTGTAGCGGCACAGGCCGGGCGCTTCCCGGGCATGCAGGCCGTGGACGATTTCGCGAATGAATCCGGAACGGCGGCAGATCTGCACCCATTCGTAAAACAGGCCGAGGCTGATATTGGTGCGCAGATAATCGGAATGCAGGAACAGATCGTCGATGTAGGCCGTTGTGCCGATGGCATAACTGGTAAGATAGCCGCCGAGATGGCCGTCGATCAGGCCGCCCAGCACCAGGCAGTGTCCGCCGTCATAATAGCGCCTGATCATTTGCCGATAGGCGGCGGGGCCGGGCACTCTGCCGTAACGGTTGCGGGCATGGGCCGAGCGCAGGATCCCGTATCCCTGCCGGCTCAGCAGCTCGGGCTCGCACAGTTCCACGATCCGTGCCTGGCGGCGCAGGTTGCGCAGTTTGTTGCGGTGGCGCGGGCTCAGATTCTGCCAGGTATAGTCTGTTACGTCGGCCAGCATGTGCAGCGGCATGCTGCCGTTGGCCTGTTGCCTGTCCTCCTCCCGCAGCGCACAGCGATAGCCCCAGCACGCCCGGCAGGGGCGGCTCGCTTCCGCCGCCGTCATGCGGGCCAGCGGATGCAGAGCGGAATAAAAGCCGGGATGCACCCGCAGCCAGTAACGCCCCTGGTGTCGAACGGTTTTTTCCCCCCGCGCGGTAAGCCAACCGGCAAATTGCTCCTCCGTCAACGGCGGCAGGGTGGCTTCGGATGCATCGCGAACACTGGCGAAAACTGCATGCATGTTCAGTCCCTTCCTCGGGTGATTCACCGGGCCGGTCAGGGGCGCTATTCAGGGCGGGCGAGCCATTGCAGTGACGTGTTTGCAAAATAGCCCAGCCAGCTGACAATGCCGAACAGCTTGAAGCCATCCTCGAAGAGATGATAAACAGGAATCAGATGTCCCCAGCGGGCGGCGATGCAATCGACCGCTACCGACAGAAAGAAAAAGCCGAGCGCCAGCACCAGCAGCAAGTGATCGGTTCTGAAGATAATCTTGCGGAAGCCTGCAAGATATCCCAGAGTGATCGTCATGTAGCCCAGATAGATGTAGCGCTGCCGCCAGTGCAGATATCCTGGCAGAACCCTTTCGTGCAGCAGAAACAGGTCGTCCAGCAGCAGCATGCCGGTAAACAGGCCGGAAACCAGCAAAAACATTGCCAGGTCCTTATGACCTTTTTTTTTGACGCCCAGATGTGAAAACAGGCAGATGCTGGCCGTGGCGCACCACAGCAGGATACATATATTCGACACCACTCCCAGAAAGGGCGAGGTTTCGGTGATGTCGGCCGGGTCCCGGGTGAACATGGCCAGAGGGATGCCGGTGTGCAGACTCACCGCCAGGGTGGCGAGCATCAGCAGTCCGGCGGGCACATACAGCCCCAACAGCAGTTTTCGGTGAGTTGGCCGGTTGGTTGTCAGTAATTTCATGGCATCCGGTGCAGGGGTGAAGATTGCAAAAAGTCATCGACAAACATGGCTGTCTCCGGCTATGAGGTCCGAGCCGGATTATTCGACTATATCCGGCCGGCGGGCCGGCGGCAGATAACGATCCTCGGCCTGTTTCAGTTCCTCGACATTCTGCAGGCGGAAGATCTCCTGCACTGGCACGATGTCCTTTTCGACCTCCAGCAGCGACTGTTGGGAATGGATTGTCGCCGCGGTTTTCTGCATGGCGGCCACGCTGGAGCGCAGCAGGTGGTTGGCCCAGATCACCAGACGGATGCCGGCTTCACGAAAAACCGAAGTCGGCGTCGTATAGTATTTGGTGGGCACCACCACGACAGGGCAGGTGTCGCCCCACTCCTTCATGAAAGCCAGGATTTCATCCGCCGTCGACAGCTTGCTGTGGATCAGCAGAGCATCGGCGCCGGCCCGCTGGTATGCCTCGGCCCGCTTCAGGGCCTCGCCCAGACCCCATTTGGCGATGAACGCCTCGATACGCGCGACCACGCAGAAATCCTCGTCCTGCTGGCTGTCCTTGGCCGCCTTGATTTTGCCGACAAAGACATCGATGGCTTCCAGGGGCTGGCGGGCATTGTCCAGCAGCGAGTTGTTTTTCGGAAACAGTTTGTCCTCGATGCAGACCGCGCCGACGCCGCGCTGCTCCAGTTTGCGCACCAGTCTGCGCACATTGTTGAAATTGCCATAGCCGGTATCGCCGTCCAGCATGATGGGGATGGAGGAGGCATCGCTCATGAATTCGACGACGTCCAGTACCTGGCTCCAGCTGGCTTCGTTGTTGTCCCGCACCCCCAGCGATGCGGCGATGGCCAGACCGCTGCCCCAGATGCCCTTGAAGCCGGCTTCCTCGACGATGCGGGCGCTCAGCCCGTCATGGGCTTCCATCAGAAACTGCAGATCCCGCGCTTGCAACAGAGCCTTGAACTGCGTGGTTTTTTTTTGCATCGCCAGCCTCCTTGCACAACTGTATCCATCTGGAGTTTCCGGGTGGATACAATCTAAAGCGGCAGTCCTGTTTCCCGTGCCTGCCCGTCGGGTGTTGATCCGGAAACGGCGAAGGTGTCGACAATGCCGATGATCCGGCGTCCGATCTCCCGCTGGGAGTCGATAGTCATGGCGCCGATGTGCGGCGTCAGCACCACATTGGGCAAGTCGGCCAGCGGCGAGATGGCGCCGCCGCCTTCCACCTGGTGCACATCCAGTGCCGCGCCAGCCAGGGATCCCTGGCGCAGGACTTCGCTCAGCGCCGCTTCATCGATGATGCCGCCCCGGGCCATGTTCAGAACATAGCTGCCCGGTTTCAGCATGGCCAGTTCCTCGCGGCCGATGAGCTTGCAGGTCGAGTCTTTCAGGGGGACGCAAACGCTCAGGTAGTCGGCCGAAGCAAGAACGGTATCCAGATCGGCCAGCTGGATGCCCTGGCTCGCAAAGGCTGCGGCCCGTTCCGGCGAGGGGTGTTCCACACAGCCCGTGACCCGCATGTTCCAGGCCAGGCCCATGTTCGCCAGCAGGGAGCCGATGTTGCCAAGCCCGACGATGCCCAGTTGCTTGCTGGTCAGCAGGTGCCCGGTCAGGCGGTGTTTGGCCCAGACCCCCTCGCGCAGCAAGCGGTCTGCCACCAGGATCTGCCGGGACAGCGCCAGCATCAGGCCAAACGCCAGTTCCGCCACGGCTCTGGCTCCGGGCTGGGGTATCCTCTGCAGTTCCAGACCATGGGTGCGCAGGTAGTCCAGATCGATGTTGTCCAGCCCGGAGCCGGCGCGGATCAGTAGCCGCAGCCCCGGCGCTTCGGCCATGAGTTCGCCGCTGATCTCGACGCCGCTGCGAAAGATCAGGATTTCCCGATCCCGGATCCGCTCCCGCAGTTGTTCCTGGCTGGCGCCGATGCATGAAACCACATCGTGCCGCTGCTGGAGGATGGCGAGAGCCTCGGTGTCGATCGGGCTGGCAAGCAGGATTCTCATGTTTTCTCCCTTGAAGGTTCATCCGGACGGTGGCGGCGGCGTTCACTGCTGTTGATAAACAGGCGGACGGAACGCCACAGGTCTCCGACGAAGGGGCGCGGATCGGACCAGGAAAAAATGGCGAAGGTTTTGCGTCCGCGCAGTGACTCGCGCCACTGCGGGACGCTCAGCTCGCCCTTGCGCCAGTAATAGAGCGCCGACCGCAGATCCTGCCTCAGATTGATCCACTTCACGCCCCGGTATTGCTGCACACGGTTCGGTGGCAGCGGCAGGCCGAGGGCATCGCAATACATGGTGTAGAGCAGATCGACGCCGCCCGCTTCGGCGATGGCGGATCTGCCGGTGGGGCGACAGATATTCGGCTCGACCATGAAGTAGTCGCCGGAACGCTGGTCCCGTTTGATTTCCAGGTAGGCAAGGCCATGAAAACCGACCGTCTGGAACAGCCGCAATGTTTCATGGAGCACGAAATCGTTGCGGCATTCCTCGCCGAGGGAGCTTTGCCCCATTTCCGGTGGCCACTGGCGGAGTTTTCGGGCCACGAAAGTCGCCAGAGCGCCTCCGGCGGCATCAAAATAGGCATTGCAGGAGAAAAGGTTGGCGTCCGGGCCTTCGATCCAGTTTTGCAGGATAAAACACCCGGTGGCGTTTTCGTATCGCTCGTAGATGGCCAACAGTTGCTGCAGCGTATTGATTTTAAATGCTTTGAACGGCGACAGCCGATTCCACTCGGCAGTGCGCATATGCGGTTTGAGAACACATGGGAAACACAGCGTTTTAACCGCTTTTTCCAGATCGTCGCGATTGTAGACGAACCAGGTGTCCGGAACGCGAAAGCCGGATTTTTGTGCAAAGGCATAAAATTGCAGTTTGTCCATCAACATTTCGACGACTTGAGGTTTCGGAAGGCACAGAAAAAAGTATTCGGACAGTTGCTGCCGGTTGCGTGAAACCATCAGAACATCGCCATCGGTTCCGGGATATAGAACGGATTTTTGCGGCAGGCTTTTGCCGATATCCATCAGCGCTCCGATGAGATCGCCCTTGGATGATACGACGTTTTCGCAACAATTGGTTTTGGCATAAGGATGATTTATGTCTTCGCAGATTGCTATGACGGGCAGATGATGACGTCTGGACAGAATCCTTGCGGCTTGAATCCCCTGCATGTATTCAAGGCCGGTGACAATGGCATGAGGTTTTTGCTCTGCATATGCTTTCATGACCATCCTCGCCCGGCTGTCAGAAAAGGGCATGATAAAAACAACGGCAAAAAACCATTTTGATGACGAAATCTTAGTAAAACGATATCGGCGCCATGGGCAAAGTCAAGCCGCCGCCAGCGGTGCCGTCCGTCGTCTGTATTGGCGGGGCGCTCATGTTGGCCAATGCGTCATTGAACGCCGAAACTGACGTGGTGTCCTTCGCCCGGCACCCGTGGGGGTGCCACCGTGACCCGACCTTGCAGTTCCGGGCGGGTTTCGATGAACGCTTTTTGCACCTGCCGGCCTCTCTCCAGGGCGAGTTGCTCAAGGGCTTTGTCATCGTTCGGATAGTGTTCGCGAATCCGCTCCATCATCTCCTGCGGCGGGAGTTTTTTTACCAGCCCGAGAAAATTCTTTGGCTTGTCGAAGGCTTGTTCGGCATAGACCTCGAACAGCAGATCCGCGTATTCATCGGCATCCGTTTCGGGGCCGACGGCCAGATCCAGCGGCTCCAGGCGCTGCTGTTCGGATTTTGGCAGGTCGGCATGCTTCAGTTCCTGCATGCGGCGCATGACGTAGGCATCGGCCAGCATTTTGCGGTCTTCTTCATCGGCATGCGGGGTCAGTACCAACCCGATCTTCGGCCGCGCCAGCAGCATCTCGGCAATGGTGGGCACCGCCTGGGCATCCTTTGCCAGCAGTCGCCCCTCACCCGGGCTGAAGGGGAGGTATTCCAGCCCTTCGTCGCCGGCGCCCAGGATGCCGCCGAGCAGCGCGAAAGGGGATGTCACCGCTTTCATCAGCAGGTTGGCGATCACCTTGAAGATCAGGCCGCCGACGCTGAAGCTTGGGTCGTGCAGATCTCCGCGCACCGGCAGGGTCAGGTTGATATTGCCGGCGGGATCCTGCAGCAGGCTGACACCGAGTTTGACCGGGAGGTCGGGAGCATCGGGTGAATCGACCTTTTTGCCCAGTTCCAGGCTGTCGAGGTGAATTTTGTGGGTCGAGTCCAGCTTGCCCTGGTCGATGGCGATACGGCTGTCGAGGGTGAACGTCCCCTGCTGCAGAGGATAGGCGATAAAACGTTCCGACAGGGGGACAAGGGTGTCAGGTTCAAGGTCCGCAGGCTGGTCTGAAGTTCCATGGCGTCGGCGGCCCGCAGCAGATTCATGCTGCCTTCCCCCTTGACGGGCGCGCCGTCCAGTTTGCCGGCGAACGTCAGAGGGGAGCGGCTGTCGGGGCTGGAATCCATGGCGCCGACGGTGACGTTCAGTTTTTCGAGTTGATTGGTCAGGGCCGGTTTGTATCTGTTGTCGTGCATCCGCAAGGTGGCATCGGCGATTTCTATTCCGGCGATGCGCAGGTAGGGGGGCTTGGCCGCTGACGGTTTTTTGGGTTTTGTGGCGGGCGCCTGGCCGGCTGGAGGATGGCCGCCGAACAGCCGTGCCAGATTGTTGGCTCCGTTGCTGTCCACCACCAGGTTGATGTGCGGCCGGGTCAGGGATACTTTGCCGATGCTGTAGCGTTGTTGCGCCGGCTGGATGTCGAGGCCCGGCAGTTGCAGGCGGCGCAGGGCGGCGAACTGCCGCTTGCCTTCCAGCAGCGAGACGGACTCCAGCCGCACCTGACCCGTGGTCCTTGACCGGTTTTTGCCGGCCGCGCTTTTCAGGTCGGTGCGCAGGTCGGCGGTCAGGGTGCCGGCACCGAGTCGCAGGTCCGGGTTGAGGGCGCCCAGCAGGGGGGACATGGGCCTCAGGTCCAGACTGGAGGTGCGCATGCGCAATTTCAGTTCGAGGGGCTTGAGCAGAGCAGTGCCATCGATGACGAGGGTGCCTCCCTGCCTGTCCCGGCCTGCCAGTGACACATTCAGTGGCGTCGCGGCAGCCGAGTCGTAGCCGGTGATGCGGGCGGACAGGTTTCGAAGCTCAGCCGTGGCTGTTTCCTTCGGGCCCTCCAGCCCGACGGCGACCTGTCCCTCTTCCAGTTTCAGCTCGGCAAGCAACAGCTGCCAGGGGCGTTCCGGCCCTTCCGGAGTCCTGGCGGGAGCGTCTCTGTGAGTGGCCGGCCGCAGCTGCTGCAGATCGATGATGCCCTTGCGGTCACGGCGCAGCTGCAGGGACGGGGCGCGCAGTGTCAGCTGCCGTGCTTCGATGCGGTGCGCCGCTGCTGAGACGGTCAATCCTTCCAGGATCAGATCCTCCATCCGGAAGAAGGTTTTGCGGGTGTCGTTACGCTGCAGCGCCAGCCCCTGCAGGCCCACCGTTCCCTGTTTGAAAATAAAGGCATCTGCATCGGTTTCCAGGAGGCCGGAGCAGGTCAGTTTGCCCTGTTGCAGGGTGACGGGTATGCCGCTCGCCGCTGCGTATGGCTGAAATTGGGCCAGGGCCAGATCAGCAAGCTCCATGCGCAGGCTCCCTTGCAGGGGCTTCGGGAGAAGGGCGCCGTCAAGGGACAGGCTGGCGTCGCCGAGGCGCAGTGCCGCCTGCAGGCGGGCCGGTTCGCTGCCGGGCAGGCGCAGGTTGGCCACGGTTATGGCAAGCTCTTCGGCAAGGGTCTGAAACCCGCCCCGGATCTTGCGGTCGCGCCACAGTACCCTGCCGTTTTTTACTTCGAACAGCTCCACATGCAGCGGCAGGGGAGTATCGTCCTGTTCCTCGGGTTCCGGCGGTTTTTTCCACCAGGTGGCCCAGTCGATGCGGCCGTCCGCAAGCCGCGTAACCTGCAGTTCGGGGTGCTGCGCCGTCACTTTTTTCAGAGTCAGGCCCTCGTCGGTATTGAGGGCGCCATCCAGGGCGATGCTCAGGCCGGGCAAGCGCAGCGCCGGCGCGCCATCGGGTGCCAGAAGCGCGAGATCGGAGGCCATCAGCTTGCCAGTCAGGCCCAGCCGGATGCCGGTTTCTGCATGCTGGCGCATGTTGAAAACCAGATCGGTGCTGAGCACGCCGTTTTCCAGGGTAATGTCGGCAAAGGGTTTCAGATAGGGTTGAAAGCGTGCCAGTTCCAGGCGGTCGAGGCGGATGTCGAATTCCGTGTGCAGTTGCTCGGCAAAAGGCTTGAGCCTTCCTTCGATGCGCAACGGTCGCCCGTTGACCACTGCCTGCAGGTAGGGCGTGATGGCCTGTTCACGATGCCGCTGCAGGGTCGAGGTGAAGGGGGTGAAAAATTCAAGGGAGCTGATGGTGTGTTCGGTCTGCCGAATATTATCCTGAAAATGCAGGCGGCCTCCGACAATTTCCAGGTCGCTGATTACCAGACCGAAAAACCGGTCCCCGGGTTCAACATTGTCGGTAGCGGGTGCTTCGGATGGCGTTGTTTTTCTCGTCGGTTCCGGTTTGGACGCGGGTGCCAGGCTGGCGAGGGACAGGGTGCCGTCTGTTTGCAGGACCGCCTCCAGGTTGGGTTTGGTGAATTTCAGATCGCTCAGCACCGGTGCCAGCCGGTAAATGCCGCTTGGACTCAGGCGGACCTGCAATTGTTCCAGGCTGAAGCAGTCGCCGCCGTCGGGCAGGGGGATGCGCAGATGACTGGCGGTCAGGCGCAGGGTGAAAGGGTTGAATTGCACCTTTTCAAGGGTGCAGGCACTGCCGAGCATTTCCGACAGCCGACTTTGCGTCACGTGCCGGACAACTTGCGGCAGTACCAGTCCCGCCAGCACGGCCCACAGGGCAATGAATCCTGCCGTCCAGAAGATGAAACGTGTGATGGCCTGTCGCTGCTTGGCAAAAAACAGAGAAAATCGGTTGGTCATAATGTGATCCCGGTCGCGAGGTGACAGAAAACAGGATAGGTTGGTCCGTGCTTAAAGTCTATCCGCTTTTTGTCCGGAATCCAGGTTTTAAAACCCGACCACGGCTGGCTGGCAGCGCATCCGGCCGTTCAGAAACTGTGACGAATCGCCAGGTAAATATTTGTATTCTTCTCGAACTGGGCAAAAAAAGTGTGATGACAGTCGCCGACAAAGATGTTGGCTCCCAGGCTCATGGTAAGGTGATCGCTATATTTGTAACGTGCCAGCGGGCGCAGATAGGCGTCCCGGTCGCTGGGCGACAGGTAGGCGGACAAGGACAGTTCCAGGTTTTGGTCCATCAGCAGTTTGGTGCATTGCAACGTGACCACATGCCGGAACTGGTCACCAGCTTCGCTGTCGGAAACGCCGGAGCGATAGCGGGCGTGATGCAGCATGTGCTCGACGTAATACTGCAGGCTGGCTGTAAGATCCCGGCCTATCTCCCGCGCATAGCCGAGCAGATAGCGCAACTCGGAATTTCTGACTGCCGGATCTCTGCCGCTCTGGTCCTCGCGTGAGCGGTACCAGGCGATTTCGGCGTTGCTGATGCCGCCGGTGACGGCGCCGCGCACACTGGCGCCGTAGACATCCAGTGCTGGAAATCGCTTGGTACCGGCCGATGTTTGGCCGGCCGGACTTTTCCAGAACCCCCGATAACCGTAAAATGCGTATTCGCTGCCGCCGATATTGCCGTAGATACGCAGGGCGAGTTCGTCGTCCCGCCACCAGCGATCGGGCCGGTCGGTGGATGCGTTGGCGTTCCGACCCGTGAGGCTGCCGAGGCTGCCATCCCAATGGGAAACATAGCGCCCGGTGATGTAACGATCCGCATCGAACCGCGGCGTGTAGACCACATCCACATTCGCCAGACTGGAAAACAGGCTGATCTTGACGGCGTCGGACGGTGCCTTGAGATACTCGGCATCCCGGCCTATAAAAAAGGACTGCCAATCCTTGGGAAACAGATCGTTGAGAAACACCAGTTCCCCGGTGCCCCAGGTCAGCACCTGCCGGCCCAACTTGATGTCCACGGCGCCATACGGACGCAAAAAGACCCAGGCCTCGCGCGTGTCGTATTCGATGCTGTTTGTTACAGCGTCACCCCACACATCCCCTTTGTACTTACCTTCCAGCCAATCGTTGCCGGCATACAACTCCCCTTGCAGGCGCCCTCGGCCACCGGCAGGCCGGTGATGTGGTAGGACTCGTTGCCACCCATCCGAGCGATTTTTTTGTTGAGCTCGGTATAGACCCGGTAGCTGAGCAGCTTGTCCGTCAGGGGCAGATAGAGGCAGATGGCCTTGCCGTCCCCGGACACCATGTGTTTGAGCAGCAGCGGGTTGGAAAGGGCCCTGTTCCGCAGGGCCAGCGCTTCTTGCCGGGTGCGCGGCGGATGAGCCATGAGCCAGTCGAAGCGTAGCGTGCCTGATCCGCCCTGACTGATGTGATCGACCAGGGACGGCGCGATCATGTCCACCTCGATGACCCCGACGGTGCGGTCTGGATGGTCTGCATCCGGCCAGCGCAGGGTTTTGGCGAAAGCGGTCAATTCGTCAATACGCCGCAGGGTGGCCGGGTTGAACACACCGTCCGGGTGTTGCTCGTTGACAATACCCAGCACCACGGTATCGCACAGATCAAAGCGTTTTTTTGTCTGGTTGTGAAAGATCCGCGCCGGTTCGCTGTGCGCCAGCATGTTCTCGGGGTCGGTATCGATCGTGACCTGCGGCAAAAACACACCGGCCGCCAGGGTCAACATCAACACGCCTGCGGTGGCCAGACGGTAATGACGAATGGCAAAATTGATCAGAAGGTTTTTCAGGTTATTCATATACCTAATCTTTCTTTCCAAAAAGCTGCAGGTAGAAGTACTCTCCAACTTCGAACAGGCCGGCGGGCGCCAGGTCGATCAGTCCCTGCAGTTCTTGCGGCGACCGGCGCATGTCCAGGGGAGGGCCGATGGGCGTTGGTCGCTTAACCAAATCCACAATGGCCAGGCGGCCGCCCGGCTTCAGCAGACGCCGCACCTGCCGATTGAATCCCCCACCTGGTCTTCGGAAAAGATATGAAACACGTTGGATAAGTAGATCAGATCGACAAACCCGGACGGCAGGGGAATGACGGTGGTAATGTCGGCTGTTAACGGATAAATGACGGCGCTCGCGGGCGTTTCCTCGTCATCCGATATTTCCGGCGCCGTCCGGTCGATGGCATAGACACGGCCCGCGCCACCCAGAGCGCGGGCGAACAGCCTTGTCATATAGCCGCTGCCGCAGCCTGCGTCCACGATGATCTGGCCGGGTCGGATTGCCAAGGCTTCGAGGATGGCGTTTTTGTCCAGGTACGGTTCCGAAGACCTGCTTCCAGGATGGCCGTTGTGCATCGGGTCAAGCGGTATGCAAGGTTGCTGTTGGGGTGCGGAAGGGGTGCCGGTGCGGGAGTTTTCCGATTCGCTCATGGTGTGCTCCGTTGTTTTTGCCATGGGAAAAATAAGGGTTGCTCCGCCGGATGAAATATCCGATGTCAGCAGAGTATAGTGCCGCACAGTGGCCCTATTCTGCCCGGAGAGGCACTTTTTCTGCCCCGTGACACACGTCGGTTTTTGCCCGGATAACGGAATCGACGGCAGGTATGATTTTCCAGCAAGCGAAAGCGGCGGGAACCTGAAAGGAGCCAGGAATGGCCGAAGGATCAGGCGGAGCAGGTGAATGGAGAAAAAAGAGGATTGCTATCCGGCAAGGTTTTGCAGATACGTCATTGCTGAAAAAAGGCGGATCAAGGAAGCGGGATGCTGACCCGGGCGGATTTGAGGAAGGTTTTGGGGAGCACGCCGAAGCGTTTTTTGAAGGCGGCGCTGAAATGACTGACGTTGGTATAGCCCACGGTCCACGCTACCTGGCTGACGTTCAGTTCACCCTGCTCGAACAGCAGCCTGGCCTGCTGCATCTGGTGTTCCCGGAGTTGGCCGTATACCGTGGTGCCGAACAACTCCCGGAAGCCGGCTCCCAGCCTGTTCACTCCCATGCCTACCTGCCGGGCCAGCTCCGGCAAAGCCGGCGGACAGGCCGGATCCCGCAGCAGGATTTCCCGGGCGGTGAGAAGGCGCTCACGGTCCGCCGGACGCAGGGCGGTGCGGTGGGTCGCGCGCCCTTTGCAGGTTCCGAGCCAGGCCAGCTGCAGGGAGATGAGTTCCAGTGCCTTGCCTTCCAGAAACAGGCGGCCGGGCATGCCGGGCAAAGGGCCGTTGGAGAGCTGGCAGGCGACGATGCGGGCCGCCGGGTCCATTTCGCCCTGGCAGAAATAACCTTCGGTCGCCGTTCCTTCGACAACCCGCCGGAAGTCGGCCGGGATCAGATCCTGTTCGCCCTCCAGCAGAGCGCTCAGCGCCTGCCGCTCCATATGCACATGCAGGATCCGCATGCTGCGTTGCGCCGGGATTTCGACAACGCCCTCGGCATATGGCAAAAAGGCGATGCCTCCCTGGCCGGGGCTGTTGTATATTTCTCTTTTCGCGGGTGACGCACCCCGGAAGCTGTTGCGCATGTCCCCGGCCAGAACAATGCCGAAGTCGATGCAAGCATGCCTCTTTTCGTAGCGGAAGCGGATACCGGCCGCGGGGCTGATATCCACGGTGCTCAGCCAGAGCCCTTCCCGTAATCGTGTCTCGCGCACCTTTATTTCTTCCGGAGGATCCAGAATGGTCACCCCGGCGCAACAGCAGCTCCGGGCGACAGGCGTTGTGTTTTTGCGGCCTGCAACATCGCTTGTCATGTCCTGCCCTTGGATCGAGATTCCGGCCATGCCTGGTACTCCTGCGGATTTTTTCAGGATATAGTAGGGTTGCATGCGTGTTTCAGCTTCCCATAATGTGCCGGCCTGGTGCAAGATCCTTCCAGGTTTTATCCGTATGTTTGATGAAAACCTGTGATTTTTGACGAGGCTGGGTGCAGGGAGCCGGCCTTTAGAAAATGCATCATGGCATAAACCAAAACGAAAACAGGAGGGAATGTTCATGCCGAAGCTTCACCTGATTTATTTTTCTCCGACCGGTACCACCCGTAAAACAGTCACCGGCATTGCCGGGGGCATGGGCGCGGGGCAGACGACGACTTATGATCTGACGCTGCCGGACGCAATGCCTGAAGCCGTACTGAAGGACGGCGCGGCGATCATCGGCGTTCCGGTGTACGCCGGCCGGGTACCGGAGCTTTTTCTGCGGCGCCTGCGAGGTATTTCTTCGTGCGGCGTGCCTGCCGTGTTGGTGGCGGTTTACGGCAACCGTGCCTTCGAGGATGCCCTCGTCGAACTGCGCGATGTCGCAACCGCAAAGGGTTTCAAGGTCATTGCCGCAGCCGCGTTCATCGGTGAGCACTCCTTTTCCACCTCGACTCTGCCCATCGCCACCGGCCGACCCGACGGGGACGACCTGAAACTTGCTGCAGTCTTCGGCGAACGGGTCGCGGCTAAAATCGCGCGCGGCGCCCTCGATACGCCGATGATCGATGGCCAAACCCCTTACCGCGAAGGGATGAAAGCGGGTAAGATGGCGCCGGAGACCGACAGCGCTGCATGCACCCTGTGTGGTGCATGTGCGACGGCTTGTCCGGCGGGGGCGATCCGAGTTGCCGCCAGGGTGACGACCGATGCCGCGGGCTGCATCTGGTGCTGTGCCTGTGTCAAAGCCTGCAAAACCGGCGCCCGCACCCTGAACCCGCCAGGCATCGTGGCATTGCGGGAACGTCTCCACGATCAGTGCGGAACGCCCAAAGCGCCCCGGTTTTTTCTGTAGCCCGATTCATCTGTGCGTCTTGCCCGGATTTTGGCCCAAGATGACCAAATGGTAATGTTACCGTCATCTTGAGGTCACTTTGGTTTGCTATTTTCCTGAAAAGAATACGGTCCATTCCGTCGGGTAGCACAATTTGGCCGGTGGAAATCGTTGCTTGCATCTCCCGCAGCATCTATTTCGAGGGAAAATAGCCATGCCAGAACCGAGGTTCTTTGACAGGACAGCCAAACTGCCCGCTCGTTGCTGCTGCGCGGCTTTGGATGTGGTCGGACCGCTGCGTCCGCTGGTGAAATTTCTGGCGGTTGCCATACCGCTGCTCAGTTTGACGCGTCTGGGCATGGTCCTCTGGCAATGGCCGCGGGTACAGGCCGTCGACGGACTCTGGAAGGTGCTCGGTTACGGTATCCGCATGGACATGATCCTGCTCTGCTACCTGCTGGTGCCGGTCGCTTTAGGGCTGTTTCTGTTTCCGGTGCAATTGAACGGCGGGTCACTCTGGCAGAAACTGGCCTCGGCATGGCTGTCCTTCTGGATCGTTTTTATGGTGTTCATGGAGGCGGCTACCCCATCCTTTATCCTGCAGTACGATCTTCGCCCCAACCGCCTGTTTGTCGAATACCTCAATCATCCCAAAGAGGTGGCCTTGACCATCTGGGGCGGGTTCAGAATTCAGCTACTGATCGCGCTGCTGTTGACAGCGGTGGTGACTGCCGCTGTTCGCAGGATCTTCCGGCCGTCTGTCATGCCGGTGCGGCAGTGGAGCCTCGGCAAGCGCCTGGTGGTGTTCCCTCTGATTCTTTGCCTGCTGCTGATCGGTGGGCGCAACAGTTTCGATCACCGCCCCGCCAACCCCAGTACGGCGGCGTTTTCCAGCGATCACCTGGTCAATGAACTGTGTCTCAATTCCGCCTATTCGGTGCTTTATGCGATCTATCGTCTGAAGGACGAGACAGGCAAAACCAGAATCTACCCGAAAATGCCGCAGCAGGAAGTCGTACAGCGCATTCGGCGCGGCATGCTGCTGCCCCCGGACGCCTTCGTCTCTGACGAAATTCCCACGCTGCATCGGCAAAAACCCCTGGCTGTGCGGCAGCGGCCGATGAATCTGGTCATCATTCTGGAGGAGAGCCTGGGAGCGCAGTACGTAGGTGCCCTTGGTGGCAGACCCTATACCCCTGAGCTGGATAAGTTGGCCGGGCAAGGATTGTGGTTCAAGCAGCTTTATGCGACGGGAACCCGCTCGGTACGCGGTATCGAAGCGGTTGTTACCGGCTTTTATCCCAGTCCGTCGCGCAGCGTGGTGAAGCTGGGACTGTCGCAGAACAACTTTTTCACCATCGCCCGCATATTGAAGACCGCCGGTTACAAAAGTGATTTCATCTACGGTGGGGAGAGTCATTTCGACAACATGCGCGGCTTTCTTCTGGCCAACGGGTTTGACCGGGTGATCGATGAAAACGACTATCCGGCCCCGGATTTCCGGGGCACCTGGGGGGTTTCGGACGGTGACCTGTTCAAACGTGCCGACGAGGAATTCGATCGCCATGACGACAATCCTTTCTTCGCCCTGGTCTTCACCTCTTCCAATCACTCTCCCTACGACCTTCCGGAAAGTCCGGCTGCAAACCTGACGGCGGGAAAAGGCACAGTTGCCAATGCGATCCGTTATGCCGATTACGCGCTGGGCGAGTTTTTTCGCAAAGCCCGCGCCTCGAAATACTGGGACAATACCCTGTTTCTGGTGGTTGCTGACCACGACGATGTCGTCAAGGGACCCAGCCTGATTCCGATAGAGCACTTCCATATCCCCGGCCTGATTCTGGGCGGAGGCGTCGAGCCTGCCGTATACCGTAAGATCGCCAGTCAGGCCGATCTGGCGCCAACCCTTTTGTCAATGATGGGCCTGCATTCGGAGCACCCCATGCCGGGGCACGATCTGTTGCAGCTTCCCGGGGATTTTCCCGGCCGTGCCATCATGCAATACGGAACGACCCATGCCTATATGCTTGGCGACCAGGTGGTGGTGCATGCGGCCGACAAACCATCCCGGCAGTTTACCTACAGCGCCGGCACGCTTCTGCCCGTCGTTCATCCGGATCCGGAACTGGTCAGGGATGCTCTCGCCACCGCGCTCTGGCCGAGCCTGGCTTACCGGAACCAGCAGTATGCCCTTGGCGAGCATTCCCTGGAGCAGGTCCGGGTGAACAGCGACTCCAGGGCGCTGGCCCAAACCGGCAACCGGAAAAAGTGAGCGCATGTCGCCACAGATCTCTGGCGAGCGCCACGCCTGCGCCATTCCCCCTTTGCAATCCCCGGCAAGAGGCCCTAAAATAGGACCCGGGGAGCGGTTCTCCGCTCCCCGTCGCTTTTTATTGAGGCCGAAACACGGGGGAGGACCATGCGGATACTGCTGGTGGAAGACGATGTGCGAACCGCCCAGTTCATCAGGAAAGGTTTCAACCAGGCCGGGTTTGTGGTGGACAGTGCCGTGGACGGCATGGAAGGACTGCTGATGGCGGAGAACGGTGGTTACGATGTCGCCGTGGTCGATATCATGCTGCCCAAACTGGATGGCCTTTCGCTGATCGAGCGGCTGCGCCAGCAGCGCATCAATACGCCGATTCTGGTTCTCAGTGCCAAGAAAACCGTCGATGATCGGGTCCGTGGCCTGCAGACCGGAGGCGACGACTACCTGGTCAAGCCCTTCGCTTTTACCGAATTGCTGACCCGCGTCCAGGCCCTGTTGCGCAGAAGCCAGGCCCAGGAGAAACCGACCACCCTGAGCGTCGCCGATCTGACCCTGGATCTGGTGCGGCGCAAGGTTTTTCGTGGAGGTATTGAAATCGAACTGCAGCAGCGGGAGTTTTCGCTGCTGGCCTACCTGATGCGCAACGAAGGGCGGGTGGTTTCCAAAACCATGCTCATGGAGCACGTCTGGGATTATAACTTCGACCCGGAAAGCAATGTGGTCGAATCCCGCATCTGCCGCCTGCGCGACAAGGTCGATCTGCCGCGGTTCCGCAAGCTGATCCATACCGTGCGCGGGGCAGGCTATCTCCTCGAGGATAAAACCTAGCATGTTCCGTACTCTTGCCGCGCGTCTGACGTTCTTCTACACCCTCCTTTTCGCCGTGCTGTCGCTGGCGGTTTTCGAGACGATCGACAACAACCTGGAAACCAATCTGCTGCACCGCATCGATACGGAATTCAGCGGCGACGGCAGTGAATGCGTGGATATATACCGGGAGAACGGACTGGAGGGCCTCGCGCGGGAAATATATCTCGAAACGCAGGGCGAGGGCGACGAGAATGTTTTTATCCGTGTCTATTCGCCGGAATTCAAGGTCGTCGCCTCTTCGGACCTCCGCCGCTGGCAGGGCCTGCCACAACATACCCGGCAGCTGGAAGCGGCCCGCCGGGAGCGCTTCAAGACCATCTACCTCCCGGGAAATCCGGATCGGGTGCGGATTTTTTTTCAGGAACTCGGGGACGGCCATCTCATGCAGTTCGGCAAGATTCTCAGCGATGACGAGCAGCTTCTGAGCGACTTCCGCCGCGTATTTTACCTGTCTTTTGCGGTTATGCTGCTGGCAGGCATTCTGGTCGGCTTTTATGCGGCGAAGAGTTCCCTCAGCGGCATTCAGCGGGTCCGGCGCGGCGCCGACCAGATGAGTCGCGGGGACCTGTCGCAACGCATCGTTTTGCAGGGCGGCAGCGAGGAAATTCGTAATCTGACGTACAGCTTCAACCGCATGCAGGACCGCATACAGTCCCTGATCAGCGAACTGCAGAACGTCACCAACAATGTGGCCCACGATCTGCGCAGTCCGGTGACCCGCATGCGCGGCCTGGCGGAAACCACCCTGACCGGCAATCAGAGCCTGGAGGAGTATCGCGACATGGCGGGGGCGGTTGTGGAAGAGTGCGACCGCCTGGTCGGCATGATCAACATCATGCTGGAAATCGCCGAGACGGATGCGGGATTGCGGCCCCTGGCTCACCTGCCGGTGGATATCCGGGAAATGGTGCAGGACGTGGCGGAACTGTATTCCCCGGTTGCGCAGGATAAGGGCATCGTTCTGAAAACCCGGATCGCCGAGGCTTCCCTGATTGTGCATGGCGATCGGAGATGTCTTCAGCGGGCGCTCGCCAATCTGCTCGACAACGCTATCAAATTTACCCAGCCGGATGGCGTGGTCGAGGTCAGCGCCTCTTTCGAGAAGCATAGCGTTGTCGTGGAGATTGACGATAACGGACCGGGCATTCCCGCGGAAGACCTGTCCCGGATCTACGACCGCTTTTTCCGGGGTGACCAGAGCCGTTCAACCCCCGGCAACGGCCTCGGGCTGAGCCTGGTGCAGTCGATCATCCATGCCCACGGCGGACAGGTCGCCGTTGAAAGCGCGGTCGGTCGGGGTACCCGGGCACGACTCTCCCTTCCCCTGTCCTGACGTGCCAGAGAAAGCGATCCGTCGATATGCACCGCTCATGCATCGATGCGGAAACCCTTAGGCCTGGCCGCCACTGACGGTGAAGCGTCACGATTGGGCCGGATTTGCAGTCCCGGGAAAAATTTGTGGGGCGGCGTTGTTACAGGTGTCCTGTTAAACAACGAAACAGTTGTCGCAGGAATGATTCCACCGCGCAAGGAGGCTCCAGGCGGCGACAGGCCGTTTTTCCCGCAGCCTTGTCGCTAACGGGCTCAATCGATATTCACCGAAACCGTCAAAGACGCGACCGCCACCAAGATATTGTCTCCGCAACCCAGGGCCGGCACTTCGATGCCGCGGGTCGAAAGGCCCCCTTCGACCGCTTCAAATTCCCTGGATCCGAAGGGGATCTCGGCCAAAACTTCTTCCGCGACGATCTCGTTGGCCTTCGGACATCCGATTTTCACCGCGATATGCATCTCGTCGGGGTCTTTGATGCCGACGATATCGAACAGGCCGCACAGGCAACTGCGGGAAATCGCGTCTTTAACCGCTCTTTTGGCCGCCTTGGTCGGATCGGCGCCGTGCAGGTCCGCTCCGTACCCCAGTTCAACAACAAAACGTTTGTATGGCATAGTGTCCTCTCAAGGCCTCCCCGCGCGATCCTGCAAGCCTGCCGGAACCTGACATGAATGCCGTTTTGCGAGGTCTGCGGAAATGAAGTTGTCCTGGCCTCTTGGCAGCGCTTTGCATGCGCATCGGCCGATGGATCATCTCTGTCATTGCAGATCTCGTACCGGTTTTTTCAATGGGGGGATGAGTGCCATTGGGCGGTTTTCAGCGCGCGGCAGGACGATTGGTCGCGAGATTAGAAATCTTGACGATGCCGGCGGGGAGCGCTAGCTTCATGAAGTTTTGTTTTTGATAGAGAGATCCGCTTTTTGTTTAAACCAGGAGTCACTCGTGGAATGCATGGATGTTTTCTACGCCAGCGATGACGGGTATGCCCAGCATCTTTGTGTATCGATGGCCTCGGTGTTGCGTCATTCCCAATGGCCTGTTCGATTTCATGTCCTTGACGGGGGATTTCTGAGAGCAATAAGGCCGTTATCACAAAACATGTGAAAAAATTTCCTTATTCGGAAATCGAATTTATTGTTGTCGATAACGATTTTTTCAAGGATTTTCCCATCTCGGAACGTTTCACTGTTGCAAGCTACTACCGTTGCATTATTCATGAATTAAGACCGAATATTGACAAAGCCATATATCTTGATTGTGATGTCGTTGCGAGATGTTGTTTAGGTGAATTGTTCAATATCGATGTTACTGGATATTATGCGGCTGTTGTGGAAGATCCGAATATCATGATGGATGCCCGAAAGGGTTTACTCGATCTTCCCGACGACTGCCGATATTTCAATTCCGGAGTTCTGTTGTTGAATCTTCGGAAAATAAGAAAAGAATCCGTTTTTGAAAAAATAAGAGTCTTGATCAATACATATGAAGAACATTTGACTTTTCAGGATCAGGATTTGTTAAATATGCTTTTTTTTCAAAAAGTGAAATTTCTTGAACCTTCCTGGAATGTCATGGAGATCGTTTATCGAAATGGGGGGAGGTTTTGTCAGCACAGGTTTTACGCCAATGAGTTTTTTGATGATTGTGCCAATAATCCGAGACTGATACATTATGCCGATCGATCGACATTGTGGTTTAAAAAACCAAACACCCACCTGCATAAATTCTGGCTCGATTATTATCGATATCTTCGGACTACGGACTTTTACAGGTTTTTCTGGCAGTTTCCGGTTTTTTTGCTTTGGAGGACCTTTGTTACAAAAAAGCTGATGAAACAGCTCAGAAGGTGGCTTTTTCGCATTCATTTTACCGATAACAGTCAAATTGTCAGGCTGTTCGGGGTCTATATCATGAACCGATCCGGAACCATGTGCGGATGATATTGGAAAGTATCCATCCGGAAGCTCCGGATGGATACAGCGTGGTTTTCATATGGGGAACGAGTCATTTTTCGTTGTGGCAAGGAAATCAAGGGGTTGCGCGGAGGTGTACATCGGTACGCCGCACAAGCAAGCCTGCGGATTGACGCCGCCACGGCGGAAAAGGGCCGTTCCCGGATGAAAATTAGAAAGGGAGGGGAGATGGCGCGGATATTGGTGGCGGGCGGTGCCGGGTTTATCGGTTCACATCTGGTTCGCAGGCTTCTCGTGCAGGGTCACGAGGTTGTCTGTGTCGACAATCTGTCGACAGGGTTTCTGTCCAACCTTGAGGATGTGCTGGGTTTTCCGCAATTTCACTTTGTGGAGGCGGATATTAGCGAACCGCTGGATGTCGCGTTTGACGCCGCCTTCAATCTGGCCTGTCCGGCTTCGCCTCCGCACTATCAGCGTCTGGCGCTGGAAACCATCGAAGCCTGCACTCTTGGCGTGCGCAACCTGCTGTCGGCGGCGCTGCGCCAGGGCGCGCAACTGGTGCATGCGTCCACTTCGGAAGTGTACGGCGATCCCGAGGTTCATCCGCAACCGGAACAGTACCATGGCAACGTGGGAACCTTGACCGAGCGGGCCTGTTACGATGAAGGCAAGCGCCTGGCCGAAACCCTGTGTTATGAATATCACAAACGGGGTTGCTCGGTCCGGATTGCCCGTCTGTTCAACACCTACGGTCCCTTCATGCATCGGGACGACGGCCGGGTGGTGTCCAATTTCATCGTCAGCGCTCTGAGCGGCCGCCCCCTGACTGTCTACGGCGATGGTTCCCAGACCCGCTCCTTCTGTTTTGTCAGCGACACGGTGGAAGCCCTGTTGCGTCTCATGGCGCTGCCGGCGGTGCATCTGCCGGTATTCAACCTTGGCAACCCCCGGGAAATGAAGGTGATCGACCTGGCCAGGCTGGTATTGCACCTGACCGGCAGCGACGCCCCAATCCATTTTCTGCCGCCGGCAGCCGCTGACCCCGGGCGCCGCAGGCCCTGTATCGAACGGGCCCGCCGGGCACTGG
The DNA here is from genome assembly GCF_001888165.1 of Syntrophotalea acetylenica. Classification (NCBI taxonomy): domain Bacteria; kingdom Pseudomonadati; phylum Thermodesulfobacteriota; class Desulfuromonadia; order Desulfuromonadales; family Syntrophotaleaceae; genus Syntrophotalea; species Syntrophotalea acetylenica. The sequence continues at coordinate 2,694,420 of NZ_CP015455.1, read as the reverse complement.
ACTGGCAGCCGCGCGTGTCCCTTGAAACAGGCCTGCAGGAGACCATCGGGTATTTCAGGGAGGTTTTGCAGGTCGCTGGTGACGGCTTTGAAGCGGCATCTTTTGTGGCCTGCCCTTGAGAAAAGTCCAATAGTCCGACGGACTGTGCGGTGCTTTGTTGCTGGAGGGGGATATGTTTGTCTCGGTGCTGATCAACAATTACAATTACGCGGACTATCTGGAGGACGCTGTCGCTTCGGTGTTGCGACAGAGTCACGGGGATTTCGAGATCATTCTCGTCGATGACGGCTCCACGGATCATTCCCGGGATCTGATCGGGGAGCTCGTGCGCCGCGATGCGCGGGTCGTCTCCTGCCTCAAGGCCAACGGCGGTCAGCTGTCCGCTTTCAACGCCGGTTTTGCCCGGGCCCGTGGCGAGGTGCTGTTTTTTCTCGATGCGGACGATCGCTACCATCCGGATTACCTGGAAAAAGCCCTGGCCGTTTATCGAGAGCACACCACGTGCGACTTCCTGTTCTGCGCCTACGAATGTTTCGGCAGCGTCAATGAGCCGGTGTTGCTGGATTATCCCGCGTCGCTGACGGACCTTGGTTATACCGGGCTGCTCACCTATCATCGGCGCACGTGGATCGGAGCGCCAACCTCCACTCTGTCCCTGCGCCGCTCCCTGGCGAAGCGGTTTTTTCCCATCCCCTTCGAGGAGGACTGGCGGATCTGTGCCGATGAATGCCTGATCCTGCTGGCATCCCTCTACCATGGCCGCAAATTCTGCCTCAACGAGCCCTGTCTGGGCTATCGGACCCACGGCGGCAATCATTTTTTCGGCCGCGACAGGCACCGGGACGCCGAGCTGCGCCGTAAACTCAACGCGGCACGGCTTGTCGCCCGGGCTGGCGAGGACCTGGGACAGTACCGTTATCTTGGCGGTACCGACCTGGCCCGCTTGCTGCTGCAGGAGGCAGCCACGGGCAATAAGAATCGTCGCCTGCTGCAGGCCTATGCCCCGGTGCTCGAACCGCTGCTGCCGAAACCCTTGCTGCGCCCCTGGCGCCGCCATCGAAAGCTGCGCCAGCTTGTGCAGAAAGCTCCGCTTCCCTGACGGGACAACCTGGCGGAACGAAAATTCAAATCCTGGTAAAGCAGATTTTTACCTCTGCGGTTCGGTTCCGGTCTCGATCTATGTTTTATTCACCCGAAGGATTTTTATTCGGCAGTAGCTGATGCACTTTAAAGTGACTTGGGTCATTTGTATCCTTATTTTGAGGGCTGTGGTATGAGCATTTTTTGTTAAGAACAAAGGCTGCAAGATTTTAATCTTGCAGCCTTTGTTTACACTTTGGAAAAAACCGGGAATTAGAAGGGAATGTCGTCATCCGGGTTGAAGGGCGGCTCTTCATATTCAGTCTGCCGGGGCTGGTTGTTGCTGCCGCCACCACTGCGTTCCTGACGCGGCTCGCGGCGCTGGTATCCGCCGCCACCACCACCACTGTTGTCGTCCCCGGCGCGGCCGAGCATCTGCATCTGATCGGCGACGATTTCGGTGATATAGCGCTTGTTGCCGTCGCGGTCTTCGTAAGAGCGGGTCTGGATCTTGCCTTCGATGTAGACCTGACGGCCTTTGGTCAGGTATTTGCCGCAGATTTCGGCGAGTTGGCGCCATGCCACGATGTTGTGCCATTCGGTTTTTTCCTGGCTGTTGCCGTCGCGGTCCTTGAATCGCTCGGTTGTGGCCAGGGAGAAGTTGGCAACGGCCGTGCCGGACGCCGTGTAGCGCAGTTCGGGATCTTTGCCGAGATTGCCGACCAGGATGACCTTGTTTACCGACATGAGCTGTAGCCTCCATGAGTTTTTATTTACGTTTGGTTCGTCTCGCGAGTCTAGCGGAAACGGGCGGGGGTGTAAAGTTCAAAAAGGTTTGACTCCCCTTGGCGAGGTCTCGTAAACTGGCGCGATTAAATGCTTATCGGGAGAAGAGGCCTATGCTGCGTACCTTGTTTTATATTGTCACGTTTGTCCCCTGGACCCTGTTTATTATGGTGACGGGCATACCCTGTTCTTTCATCCATGCCAATCTTCTGCATAGTTATGCGCGGTTCTGGGCCAGGATCAGTCTGTGGCTGGCCGGTGTCCGAATGGTGGTGGAAGGGCGGGAAAACCTTCCCGGGGAGCTGTGGTGTATATGCCCAATCACCAGAGCAATTTCGATATTCTGGCGCTGTTTGCCGGGCTGCCCGGCCAATTTCGCTGGCTGGCCAAGGAAGAGCTGTTCCATATCCCCCTGTTCGGCCTGACCATGCGCCGCGCCGGTTATATTGCCGTGGATCGTTCCAACCGCAAGAAGAGTGTGGAAAGCATGCGCCGCGCCATCGAGCGCATTGCGCAGGGTACTTCGGTCGTGGTCTTTCCTGAAGGGACGCGCTCGCCGGATGGTCATCTCAAGGATTTCAAGGCCGGCAGCTTTACCCTGGCGATTCAGGCGCAGGTGCCGGTGGTACCCATCGCCATTACCGGCACGCGGGACGTCATGCCGAAGCACAGCTGTTGGATTCGGGGCGGCAAGGTGACGGTGACGATTCTGCCCGCCGTGGCGACTGCCGGCCGGGCGGTGCAGGAGCGCAATGAACTGATGCAGCAGGTGCGGGAGCCCATCGCGGCGCTGGTCGAAAAGGCCTTGCGGTCATGACCGACATGCCGAACACGGGCTGGGGCGAAATCCCGGCGGACGCCGTGCGGATTCTGCCTCTGGGCGGGCTGGGGGAGATCGGCCTGAACATGATGGCGGTGGAGTACCTCGGGGAGCTGCTGCTGATCGACTGCGGACTCATGTTTCCGGAACCGTATATGCCTGGCATCGATCTGGTGATTCCGGATGTTTCCTGTCTGGAAGGTCAGACCGGCCGCATTCGCGGCCTGATCCTCACCCATGGACACGAGGATCATATCGGCGCCGTGCCGTTTCTGCTGGCAAAGCTCGGGTTTCCGACGGTTTACGGATCTCCGCTGACCCTTGGTCTGCTGCGTCACCGGCTTGAAGAGCACGAGCTTCTCGGCCAGGCTTCTCTGGTGGAAGTGCAACCCCGCCAGGCCCTGGATCTCGGTGTCTTTCATGTCGAAGTGTTTCGCGTCGCCCACTCCATTGTCGATGGACTCGGAGTGGCGATCCGCACCGCCATGGGATGGATTGTCCACACCGGCGATTTCAAACTGGACCAGACGCCGGTTGATGACCAGCCGACGGACCTGGTGCGGCTGGCAGCTTATGGGGAGCAGGGCGTTCTGCTGCTGATGTCCGACTCCACCAATGTGGAGAAAAAGGGGTTTACCCTTTCCGAGCGGGAAGTCGCGGCAGCCTTCGCCGAGATCGTGCCCCGCGCCAAGGGAATGGTGGCGGTTGCGACTTTTTCATCGAATATCCACCGCATTCAGCAGGTCGTGCAGGAGGCTGTGCGCTGCGGGCGCAAGGTGGCGATTGCGGGGCGCAGCATGGTAGCCAACACCCGCATTGCCCGGGAGCTGGGATATCTTGACATCCCCGATGATGTGCTGATCGAGCTGCGCCAGGCGCGGGATCTGCCGCGACATCGGCTGCTGCTGCTCACCACTGGCAGTCAGGGGGAGGCGCAGAGCACCCTGGTGCGGATGGCCATGGAGGAATTCAGGGCGTTGCCGCTGGAACCGGGCGATACCGTGATCCTCTCCTCCAAATTCATTCCCGGCAACGAAAAGGCCATCAATCGCCTGATCAATCATCTGTACCGGCGCGGCGCAGAGGTTTTTTACGAAACCACCAGCGAGGTTCATGTATCGGGCCATGCCAGCCAGGAAGAGCTCAAGATTGTGCTGTCGCTGGTGTGCCCCCAAAACTTCGTGCCGGTGCATGGCGAATACCGGCATCTGGTCCGGCACGCTGAACTGGCACGCGGCATGGGGGTGCCCGCGGAGCGGGTGACGGTGCTGGAAAACGGCTGCCCGCTGGTGGTTTCCGCCGCCGGTCTTTCGCGGGAGCCTCGCCTTGAGACCGGCCGGGTACTGGTCGATGGCCGCGGCGTCGGCGATGTCGGCCTCATGGAGCTGCGGGACCGGCGCCACATTGCCAACCACGGTCTGGTGGTGGTGCTGCTCGCCGTCAGCCCCGTGGACGGCCGCATACTTTACGGTCCCGAGCTTTTGTCCCGCGGGTTTGTTGCCGAGGAGGAAACGGATATTCTCGATCTGGCCCGTCGGCAGGTTTGTGACATGCTTGCCGGCATGGCGCCGGAAACGGCGACCGAGCAGGAGACCCTGGAGGTGGAAGTGCGCAAATGTCTGCGGCGCTTTTTCAACCGTACGGTCGAGCGGCGACCTCTGATTCTGCCGATTATTCTTGAACAATAGTCCCGTCCGGCCGGGCGGCGATGTACCCTTCGAATCAAAAGAGAGTGTCAATGAGTTTTCTGCATGCTATGGTGTTGGGCCTGCTCCAGGGTCTGACGGAGTTTCTGCCGGTGTCCTCCAGCGGCCACCTGGTCATCGCGCAGCATCTGCTGCCGGGTTTCGATCAGCCGGGGGTCTTGTTCGACGTGCTGCTGCATGGCGGCACCATGGCGGCGGTGGTGGTCTATTTCTGGCGCGATTGCCGCAACCTGGCCACGGCTTGTTTTGTTCAACACGACGAGGCGCATCAGTATCGTCATCTGTTGCGGTTGCTGGTGATCGGCTCGATACCGGCGGCGATTGTCGGTCTGAGCTTCAAGGAGTTTTTCATCGGGGCATTTGACAACCTGTTGCTGGTGTCGAGCATGCTGATGGTTACCGGATGTCTGCTGTATCTGTCCGAGCGCTTTCGCAAAAACGGGCGCGACGCAGGCAGACTGCGTGTCCGGGATGCCCTGATTGCCGGTGTGGCCCAGGCCGGCGCCATCATGCCCGGCATTTCACGGTCTGGGTCGACCATATCCGCGCTGCTTTTCCAGGGGGTTTCCGGTGAAACGGCGGCGCGATTTTCCTTTTTGATGGCGCTGCCGGCCGTGCTTGGCGCGGCATTGCTGTCCCTGTCTGATCTGCAGGCGGTGCGGTCCGCCGATATCCCGGTCTATGCCGTGGGTACCTGCATGGCCTTTGTCAGCGGCCTGGCATCCATTCATCTGCTGCTGGGCGTGGTGCGCCGCCGACGCCTTTATGCTTTTGCTCTGTATTGCTGGGTGGTGGGAGGTATATTTTTTGCTGTATCCCTTTAAGGTCCCTGACGGTTCGATTTCCGTGGCCAGCTGCAAAGAAGCGGTTTTCGGCAATCACCAACCGCATCGGGACGGAGGAGTATCATGAGCAAGGAACAGACAGGCAAACAGGCGGCTACGTTCAGGGAGCGCTTCCAGCGGGAGTTGCTCGGCTTGTTCTGGCTGGCCACCGGACTGTTTCTGGCTCTCGCCCTTGTTTCTTTTCAGGCTGGTGATCCATCCCTCAACAACGTTTCCCGCGCGGGGGACGTGCACAATCTGGGCGGGTTTGTCGGTTCTTGTCTGGCCGACCTGTTGTTCCAGGGGTTCGGGTTTGCCGCGCTGCTGCTGCCCGTTGGCGCTTTCGGCCTGGCCTGGCACTCATTCGCCTGCAAGCCCCCCGCTTTCAATGGCTGAGGGTGGCGGCGTTTTTCTGCATGCTTCTGTCGCTGGACGGTCTTATCTCTTTGCAATTCCACGGTGCGTCCTGGTTCGGCGAGCCGATCGGCGAGGCGGGAGGGTTGGCCGGAAGGATGCTGGCCAATCTGTTTACGGCGGGGGTCAACACTGCTGGCGCGGTGATCCTGCTGACCGTCATGTTACTGGTTTCGCTGATGGTGGCGGTGCGCTTTTCCCTGGTTTTGATGGTGAGCCGGGGGGTCGACCGCTGGCGCGGCTTTCTGCAAAGCCTCCGGCGGCAATGGTCGGCACGCAAAGCGCGGATGCCGGAAAAACCGGCCAGGATTGTCGAGGGGCCGGTCATCGCGCCCATGGAGAAACCCGTTTCCTTGCCGTCGAAACCTAAAACAAAACCTCTTGCCAAGCCTGTCCAGGAGAGTTTCGATTTTATCGAGAGCACCGGCAGTTATCAGCGGCCGCCGCTGAATCTGCTGGATCATGAAGAGGACGGCGGGGTGCCGGTGGATCGCGAGGCGCTGGCCAGCAACGCCCGCACTCTGGAGAAAAAGCTCAAGGACTTCGGTGTCGACGGTGCCGTGACCGAGGTCAAGCCGGGGCCGGTGGTGACCATGTACGAGTTCGCGCCGGCGCCGGGGGTCAAGGTCAATAAAATTGCCGGCCTGGCGGACGATCTGGCCATGGCTCTGTCGGCCATCGCCATTCGCATCGTGGCGCCGATACCGGGCCGTCCGGTGGTTGGCATCGAAATCCCCAACAAACAGCGGGAAACGGTATATCTGAAAGAGATTCTCACCGCCGAGACTTTTCAGAAGTTCGGCGGGCGGCTGCCCATGGCGTTGGGCAAGGACATTTTCGGCCACACCGTGGTTTCCGATCTGGCCAAGATGCCGCATCTGCTGGTGGCCGGAGCTACCGGCAGCGGCAAGTCGGTGTCCGTCAACACCATGATTCTGTCCCTGCTGTACTGCGCATCGCCGGAAGATGTGCGGATCATTCTCATCGATCCCAAAATGCTGGAGCTGTCCATTTACGAAGGCATTCCCCATCTGCTGCTGCCGGTGGTCACCAATCCCAAAAAGGCGGCTCTGGCCTTTGCCTGGGCGGTGCGTGAGATGGAGCGGCGCTATCGGCTGATGGCCGACAAGGGCGTGCGTGATATCGACGGCTATAACAAGCGCTTGCAGCAGGAGGCGCAAAAGGCGCCAGCTGCCGAGGCGCAGGCGGAGGCGGAGGCGGAGGCAGAGGGTGCGGAGGAGATGCCGGTCGAGGTCGTCGCCGACGGTGAAGTGCTCGATCACGGTCATCTGCCGCGCATCGTGGTGATTGTCGATGAGCTGGCGGACCTGATGATGGTGGCGGGCCGCGAGATCGAGGAATCCATCGCCCGCCTGGCGCAGATGGCCCGCGCCGCCGGCATTCATCTTATCCTTGCAACGCAGCGCCCGAGCGTCGATGTCATTACCGGCCTGATCAAGGCCAATCTGCCGACCCGGATATCCTTTAAGGTCTTTTCCCGTATCGACTCGCGTACCATTCTCGACCAGATGGGGGCCGAAAACCTTCTGGGCATGGGGGACATGCTGTTTCTGCCGCCGGGCACCGGGGCGCTGCAACGGGTTCATGGCGCTTTTGTTTCGGAACGTGAGGTCAAGCTGGTGGTCGACTTCCTGTCCCACCACGGCAAACCCCAGTATGATTCCTCGATCCTCGAAACGCCTGCGGGAGATGCCGGTGGCGGTAGTGATGAAGAGGAGGTCGACGAAAAATGGGACGAAGCTCTGGCCATGGTGGCCGATACCCGCCAGGCCTCCATTTCCATGCTGCAGAGACGTCTGCGGGTGGGCTATAACCGGGCCGCGCGCATGATCGAAAAGATGGAGCAGGAGGGGATCGTCGGCCCCTCCGATGGCACCAGTCGGCCGCGCGAGGTGTATATCAACAAGCTTTAGACAGGTGCGCGTTCTTTAGTGGACCGGAGGGATCATGCAGCAGATTCTGTGGTGGTATTGGATAGCGTTCGGCCTGGCGCTGATTGCGCTGGAGCTGATTGTACCCTCGTTCACGATCATCTGGTTCGGACTCGGCGCCTGCTGCGTAGGGCTGGTGATGCTGCCCTTTGCGGGGTTGCCCCTTGCCGGACAGATGCTCCTGTGGGCAGCAGCTTCCACCGTCTGGACGGTGCTGTGGTTCCGCTGGCTCAAGCCGCGCATGGCCGATCGCACCAAGGCGGGTATGTCCAAGGATGCCATCATCGGCGAGATCGGCATTGTCGTGCAGGCCGTGCAGCCGCCGCACGTCAAGGGGCGGATCCGCTTTGTGGTGCCTGTGCTCGGTGATGACGAATGGCCCTGCATCAGCACCGAGGCTTTGCAGCCGGGAGACGAGGCGCGGGTGGTCGACATCGACGGCCATGTGCTGCGTGTTGTGCGCAAATAGGGTTGGCGAGAGGTGTTGCTCGGTTAGCGGTTTCGGCTTTTTTCTTCAAGGAGGATTACGCATGGGTTTCATTTTGGCCACCGTACTGATGTTTCTGGTTGTGCTGACCATTTTTCTGGGGGTGCGCATCGTTCCCCAGGGATACAAGTTCGTGGTGCAGCGCCTCGGGAAATACCACAAGACACTCAATCCCGGATTGAATTTTGTCATTCCGTATCTCGACACGATTGCCTACCGGGTTCTGACCAAGGATATTTCTCTTGATATCCCCAGTCAGGAAGTCATCACCAAGGACAATGCGGTGATTATGACCAATGCCATTGCCTTTATCAGCATCATCGATCCACCCAAAGCGGTCTACGGCATCGATAATTACCGCATCGCCATCACCAATCTGGTGCAGACTTCCCTGCGCAGCATCGTCGGCGAGATGAATCTCGACGATGCCCTGAGTTCGCGGGACATGATCAAGGCCCGCCTCAAGGAATCCATTTCTGATGATGTCGCTGCCTGGGGCATTGTTGTCAAAACGGTGGAGATTCAGGATATCAAGCCTTCCCAGACCATGCAGATCGCCATGGAGCAGCAGGCCGCGGCGGAACGTTCGCGGCGGGCGGCGATCACCGAGGCCGAGGGCAAGAAAGTGGCGGCGGTGCTCAATGCCGAAGGCGCCAAGGAGGCTGCCATCCGCGAGGCGGAAGGCAAGCTCGAGGCGTCCAGGCTGGACGCCGAGGCCAAGATGATCCTGGCGGACGCCACCCGCGAAGCCATCTCCCGGGTCACCGCGGCGATCGGCGACAACCAGCTGCCTGCAACCTATCTGCTCGGCGAACAGTATGTCAAGGCGATGCGTGATCTTTCCGCTTCCGGCAACGCCAAGACGGTGGTGCTGCCGGCCGATGTATTGCAGGCCGTGCGCGGTTTGCTGGGAAAGTAAAAAGGCCCTCTTTTTTCGGGCAACGCAAAAGGGGAACAGCCTGGCTGTTCCCCTTTTGCGTTGTTTGGCTGGTGCGGCCCTGATCCGGACGGCTTTGCGCGCCTTTGAACCGGATCAATTGGAAGAGGTCTCCTGGGTTTCCAGGGGGGCCTCGGTCGAGGTTTTGTCCGGCGGCTCGGCACGCGCAACCCGGCGCAGTTGATAGATCCGGACCGCCTCGTTGTGTTCTCGCAGGGTGCGTGAAAAAAAATGGGTGCCGTTGCCCTGCGCCACAAAATACAGATAAGACACGCGGGCAGGGTTTGCTGCCGCACGCAGCGCCCGGGCGCCGGGGTTTGCAATAGGCCCGGCGGGCAGGCCGCGTTGCGTATAGGTATTGTAGGGGGTATGGGTCCGCAGATCGCGGCGGGTGAGGTTGCCGTTGAAGTCCTCGATGCCGTAGATCACCGTCGGGTCGGCCTGCAGAGGCATGTTTTTTTTCAGACGATTATGAAAAACGGCCGAAATGACAGGCATTTCGGAGATCTGGGCGGTTTCCTTCTGGATGATAGAGGCCAAAGTCACCAACTGGTGCAGGTCGAATCCGAGTTTGGCCGCCTCGTCAACGAGGCTTTGCGGTACATGCTTGTGGAACTGATCCACCATGAACCGGAGCAGGTGTCGACTGGGGAGGCTGGCGCCGAAGCGGTAGGTTTCGGGAAACAGGTAGCCTTCGAGTGTGGCCGCCTCAACGCCGAGTTTTTGCGCGAAGTGGGGATCCGTTGCCAGCCGCAGGAATTCTTCATGATCGGCGTACCCTGCATCGCACAGGCGCTGGGCAATCTGCGCAACGGTCAGTCCTTCCGGCAGGGTGACCCGCAAGCGAAGCGTATCCCCCTGGATCAATCGGTCGAGAACCCGGCCGGGCCGGCTGGCCGCTGCGAAATTGAAGTCCCCGGACTGGATGTGGCGCGCGGCTCCGCGCAGCACCGCCAGGATTTTGAAGTTGAAAGCGCTGCTGATGATGCCTTCGCGTTCCAGTTTGGCCGCTACGCCACTGAAGGATTCGCCGGGCTGAATGGTGATGATTTTGGGGGTGTCCGGCAGCACCGGATGCAGCAGGAACAGCCCCAGCGGCAGTCCGAAGACAAAAGTCGCCGCCAGCAGCAAGGCGATGCCGGTTTTGATCAGAGATTGTTTTTTCATAGCTCCACGGGGCTTGCCCGGATGCGGTCGCTTCAGACGCGTTGTTCGCATCGGGGATCAGGCCTTGAAACGGTTTTCGCTGCCGTTAAGCAGGCGCGTGATGTTCTGACGGTGACGCCAGATGACAATCAGGCTGATGAACAGGGTTGTCGCCACCATGGCCAGCCTGCCGTCGATAAAGTAGATCAGCAACGGGATGGCGGCGGCGGCGGCAATGGACCCCAGGGAAACGTAGCGCCATTTCCAGAGAAGCACGGCGAAAATGGCAAAGGCTCCGAGTACGGCAAGGGGGCACAATACCAGGAAAATGCCGAGGGCAGTGGCCACTCCCTTGCCTCCCTTGAAGCCGAGGTAAACAGGGTAGCAGTGCCCGAGAAAGGCGGCGACGGCGACGACTCCGATATGAGCCGGCGCCAGCCCCGGCAGCTGCATGGCTGCCAGTACCGGGATCGCGCCCTTGAGGGCGTCTCCGACCAGGGTCAAAATACCCAGCTTTTTGCCAGCCACCCGGTAAACATTGGTGGCGCCGATATTGCCGCTGCCCGACTTGCGGATATCGGCGGCTCCGCTCAGCCGTGTCAAAAGGATGCCGGTGGGTATCGCGCCAATCAGGTAAGCGGCGATCAGCATCAGGTAAAAACTCACCATGCATGTCTCCATAAACAGCAAAAGCGGCATCAGCCGCTTTTGTCTATGTAAGTTCCCCGGAAGGCTGGATTGCGCCTGCGGCCTCCGGATATCGCTCTCCGTCAAGGGGCCGGAAAGCGATTTTTTCAATAAGGCGAACCCACCTTATACCATTTTCGGAATTTAAAAACAAGAAATATTGACTGACCCCCGTGGAAGGTCGCCCGTTCGTCATGCTTCCGCTTTTGCATACAAATAAAAAGCCCCACTCCCTGTCAGGGGGTGGGGCTAACCGTTTTCGGGAAAACGGAAAATTCTGGTCGGGATGACTGGATTCGAACCAGCGGCCCCCTGCTCCCGAACTTAGTGAAATCCTCGGTAATCGCGGCTGTTTTGCCTAGGTTGAAACAGGATTTTCGTACATGAGCATCGAAAAGGCAAGACTTTCCTTGGCTCTCGCTACGCACCCGTCGTAATCCTATTTCTTACCTATGAACTCCGGCCTAACACTCCGCACTGGCAGCTGTGACCGATTGCGACTCTTCCGACTTTCCAGAAGGGTTCGCCAGTTTCGTGAGAATACCCGGCACCTGTCTCCGGTTTCTGCACAACCAGGCGGCGGCGGAAGAGTGGCGGCAGCAGGCAAAACGCCCCGGACGGGGACCGGAGAAGGTATCAGGTGCCAGGCGATGCCTCGGGCGGGTGTGCCGTGCGCCGGCTACGGCAAGAAAGCGGCCGCCATGCACATCACATGGCGGCCGTCGTGGTCATGACTTAGCGAGTTGTCCCGCTAGCGCTGGTGGCGGGTTGTGACTGTGCTTTCAGGTCTGCACGAGAGCAGCTGTACCGACACTGCCACGCTCCCCGACGGAATCCCCCCCGGTTTCGTGGTTGCTGAGTGCCTGCTTCCACAGACCTGGCATTCCATCAAACCAAGGGTCGGTTCTGCCAGCTTCATTGGGCCTTTCATGGCGTCCCCATATTGGAAAGAGTTATTGGTAACTAACTCCTCGCCATGCCAAACCTCTCCACGCCAAACCTCTCCACGCCAAACCTCTCCACGCCTTGCTATGCCACTCAGATACCTATCGGCGCACGGTCCAAATATGTCAACCAGAAACCCATTTCTACAATCTTTAAGATTAGCCGGCCACTTTTCTAGATGACTAGCAGGTGGGCGCAAACATTTTCCGCTTTGAATTGAGCTATGCCAGCCTTAGTATTGCTAACCAGGCTGGTTGCGGAGGACGCTATGGATAGCATCAATGGACAGATGACTGTGGATATTCAGAGATCCCTTGGGCAAGCAAAGCTAAAGGCAGAAGGGTTTCTACCCCGTGCCCGAGGAGAAGACCTCAGGGTGTTGCTGCTTTCGATTCGGAATGCAATCGAGGATGAAGGTGTCATCCGGGAGGAGGTGACAGGTCAATCAGTTGATGACCGTCATCTGTTGTTTCAGAGTTTTCGTGAGTTCTACACTCACGATAACTTTTTCGAGGAGGGTGGGCCGCTGGATTCAACTAAGGACCCCCTCGGGGAGAGGATGTCGAAACGGCTTGCCGGATTCGCCCTGATACGTATTCTGGATGCCGAAGATGCCCTAACCACCGGAAGTCAGGTCCCCTCACTGAGTGGAGCAGGATTCTTGACAGTATCCTCTGCCCTGATTGATGCATGGCAGGCGCTCTCACTCGCACAGACCAGGATTGCCGGTAGTGCAGATCCTGACGAAGCGACGCTTGATAAAAAGTACAGGGTGAAGAATAAGAACCAGCCTGAAATTCAGGCACGGCGAGCCATAAGGCAGAAGCTACTGGTCCGAATACGTGAGCTTAGCGATGCCTGCGTAAAGAAAAATGCTTGGGCCAGGACTAATGTTGACATTGCTGGGGACATTTATGAAGAAGTCATAGCCTACGCCCAAGAGATTAAGTACCCGTTCAGGAAAGATGCTGCAGTAACGGAGGGCGATGACCAGCCTCTTGTCTACAGGATAGAGCGTCTGATCGGTGAGGCCAAACGTATGAAATAGAACTGTAGTACTGAAATAACTGCAAGTGAGAGCCGGACGATTCCATCGTTCGGCTCTTTTTTTTGTCGCTGAGTAATTCCTAAAACCCAGTCGCAGCAGGGAGATTTCGGGCGAACTATAGTCTGCTGGTCATGACACGCATCCAGGGATGATTGGCTATCATCAAACAGGGCGGAACTGGGGTGCCACTAACCTTCACTCAGCAATGAAAGGAACGACAATGGCAAAAAAAGACAACGGGTTCGACATCGCTAGCCTGAGGATCGGGCAGCAGCTGGCAGCAAAGTTGGCCCCGGCGGAGAAGGAGATCACCGTCGGATATCCCGGCAAATTGGATTTTTTCCGAACCCCGGAAGGCACCGATTACCGGGGAACCTTCCTCTTCATGGACGATCCGCGTACCCGTGACGGCTATCTGATCCATCCTGGCCTGGAGGAAGAGCTCGCCGGTGACGCCGCAATGGCTGAGGTCGGACTGGCAGCAAATCAGCACGGCGACCAGTTTGTCTGGGTGGTGAAGCACCCGGCGTACGACGGCGAACCATACGGGGAAAGCAAGCTCGACGCCCTCGATCGTGCCCGTACACAGTGGGTGCGGCTGCGCAAGCGGCAAGATCGGCAGGGGTACGACGTTCTGACGGCCCAAGGGACCTTTCCTGAACCGGAGTGGCCGGACAAGCCCTTCGATGACATCCTCGCCGCCGTTTTCGCCGGCCGCATCGTCACGTCACTCGACCACCCGATCATCAAGCGCCTGCGGGGGGAAGCGGCGTGATGGTCGATCTCGGTCGCTACAAAGTCGCCTGGGTCGTGGACGCCGAGTACCGTCAACACGGCGGCGAACAACCAATGCCTCATTGCATCGTTGCGAAGCGGATCAATAGCGGTCAAGTCACCCGTATCTGGATGGAGGAGGGGCAGCCGGCCCCTCCTCCTTTCTACGGGCCGAATGACCTGATTATCACATACCTGGCAAGCGCGGAGCTGAACTGTTTCCGCGCCCTCGGTTGGGCCATGCCGACGCATGTCCTTGACCTGTTCGCCGAATTCCGCAACCACACCAACGGCCTCTATGTTGCCGGTGGTAACGGTTTGGCGGCGGCTCTACGTTTCTTCGGGCAAGACATCCTCGACGTCATCGAGAAGGAGGAGATGCGCGGGCTGGCACTGCGCGGTGGCCCGTACTCCGATGAGGAGAAGGCCGCTCTGCTCGACTACTGCGGGCGCGATGTGCTCGGTCTGGAACGCCTTTTTCACTGCCTGAGGCCTGGCCTCGACATTGATCGGGCACTTCTGCGCGGTCGTTACATGAAAGCCGTCAGCCAGATAGAGATGACCGGCATTCCCATCGATACCGTGGCACTCAATTGCCTGAGGCAGAATTGGGAGCCGCTTCGACATTACATGATCGACACCATCGGGGCCAAATACGGGGTGTACATCAACGGTTCCTTCAAGCACGCAGCGTTCGATACCTGGCTCGCAGCAGAGGGAATCCCCTGGCCGCGAACCCGCACCGGCAAGCCGAAAACTGACGAAGACGCCTTCAAGGAAATGGCCGTTAAATATCCGCAGCTGAGGGTTCTCAAGGACCTGCGTTATCTGTTATCGAAGCTGCGCATTCACAAGCTTCAAGCCGGTTCAGATAACCGCAACCGCTACATGACCGGTGTCTTTGGATCTAAGACAGGGCGAAACCAGCCTTCCGCAAGTAACTGCGCTTTCGGATCGGCAAGCTGGCTGCGCGGACTTATCCAGCCTGGTCCCGGCTTTGGTCTCGGTTATCTCGACTTCGAGCAACAGGAATTCGGCTCTGCCGCTGCTCTGTCCGGGGACCGGGCGATGATGGACGCCTACGCCTCGGGTGACCCGTATCTGGCGTTCGCCGTACAGGCGGGTGCGGCACCGGTGACCGCCACCAAGGAATCCCATCGCCAGATACGCGATCAGTTCAAGACCGTGGCTCTTGGCGTGCAGTACGGCATGGGGGCAAAAACCCTCGCCTTGCGCCTGAACAGTCCTGTTTCGCGGGCGGAGGAGATGCTGGCCTTGCACCATCGTACATACCAAGGGTACTGGGCCTGGTTGGATGCGATAGAGGACGAGGCGATTCGGGATGGTTTCATCCAGACCGTATTCGGCTGGCGGCTTCGGGTTACGCGCCAGACCAAGGACCGCACTTTGCGAAATTTTCCAATGCAAGGTAATGGGGCCGAGATGCTGCGAATCAGCGTAATCTTGGCCACAGAACGGGGCGTGCGGGTGGTGGCGATGGTGCACGACGCTCTTTTGATCGAGGCACCGCACGAGGAGCTGGACGGCGCGATTGCGGTGGCTGCCGAGGCGATGACCGAAGCAAGCAGCATCGTCCTCGACGGTTTCCCACTGCGGACGGAGGTCAAGACGGTCTTCCACCCCGAACGACTGCTATCTGCTAATGGCCGGCCCATGTGGAACCGTGTCTGGCAAGGCATCAAAAACATCACCGGTGAAGTCCCCCCTGGTGTCTCTATTGAGGAGGAGAAGTGAGCGAGAAAAAGCATACCGAAAAACGGGTGGCAGCCGACCGATTGATCGATTTGGCTTCCGGGATCTTTCTGTTCAAATCGCCTGAAAAGGAACCGTACGCCATCTACCTGGTCGATGGGGCCAAACACTGTGACCCAGTCGAATCGAAGGCCTTCGGCCATTATCTGGCCCGCCTCTACTACGAGGCCGAAGGCTCCGCCATCACCGCCACGGCCCTCGATACGGCAGTACGACAGCTGGCGGCAAAGGCTCGCTTCGAGGGGCAGACGCTTCCGCTGTTCGTCAGGACCGCCCCCTGTCGGAACGGACTGGCCATCGACCTCGGCGATGACTCCAGGCTGGCCGTGCTGGTCACCCCCAACGGGTATCAGATCGGCGAGCCGCAGTTCCCGTTCCGTCGGGGGAGCAACACGGCGACTTTTCCGGCACCGGAGCCGGGCGGGGACCTCGCAGAGCTATTCGATT
The DNA here is from genome assembly GCF_001888165.1 of Syntrophotalea acetylenica. Classification (NCBI taxonomy): domain Bacteria; kingdom Pseudomonadati; phylum Thermodesulfobacteriota; class Desulfuromonadia; order Desulfuromonadales; family Syntrophotaleaceae; genus Syntrophotalea; species Syntrophotalea acetylenica. The sequence goes on along the minus strand of NZ_CP015455.1, from coordinate 2,678,594 downwards.
TCGTCAACATCACTAACCCGTCGGGGCAGCGGATGATCATCGCCTGGTTGCTCCACACGTTCCTCACCGGCATACCCCACGTGGTGCTGGTGCTGGAGGGAGCGCAGGGAAGCGCCAAGTCGACGGCATCCTGCCAGCTGGTCTCCCTGACCGACCCGAGTCAGGCCCCGTTGCTGGCGCTGCCGAGCTCGGAACGCGATTTGATGATTTCGGCGGCAACGAGCTGGGTGCTGGTTTTCGACAACCTGCGTCGCCTGCCGCCAGAAGTTTCCGACCAGATCTGCCGGCTGGTCACCGGCGGCGGACTGCGCACCCGCAAGCTCTACACCAATGATGACGAGATGCTGTTCACCGCAAAACGGGTGGTGGTTCTCAACGGAATTCACGGAATCGTCAAGGAACAGGACCTGCTCAGCCGGTCGCTGGTCGTGACCCTTGCCCCCTTCGGTGATGCCGGCACCCGTAGCGACGAGGAGGTAGCAGAAGCCTTCGAGCGGGTACGGCCGAGGATCTTAGGGGCGCTGATGACGGCTTTGTCCGGGGTACTGCGGGAGTTGCCCGCTGTGCAGGTCACCGACGCGCCCCGAATGGCTGACTTCGCCCGGGTCGGGGTTGCCGCAGAGCGTGTGCTGGGGTGGCCAGAGGGGGCGTTCCTCGCTGCGTACCGGCAATCGTTGGGGCACGCGGTCAGCGCCAGCTTGGAGGACGACGTCGTCGCCCAGTCTCTCGGGGAACTGGTCACCCGGGAGGAGGTCTGGGAAGGCACTACGGGCAAGCTCCTCCAGCGGCTTGGGCGGCTGGTGCCCAAAGACGTGCACCGCAGTCGGGAGTGGCCAAAGAGCCCGAACTGGCTGTCGAACCGTTTGCGCAGGCTGGCCCCGGGGCTGCCAGCTCTCGGCATCGCTATCGAGTTCGACCTCTGCCTCGGGGGCGAAAAACGGGTCCTGCGAGTGACCCGGGTGGAAGAAACGGCTTCGCGGCCAGAAGTCGCGGCTGACAACGAGGATGCGCCGGCAGTTGTGGCCGGCGACGAGACCTTGCAGACCAAGGAAACGGTCGCAACGGCCGCAAATACTTCCCCTTCCTTAGAGAAGGATAAAGGAGGTATCGCAGCACTACGTATCAGGAGGTGATAGTGGGCTAACGGGTGTTGTGGCCGTGACGAGGGAGATTCCAGTTCGGGCTTGGAGACCGTCACGATCGCAACGCCGGCCAACAAGAAAGGGCGGGCCGGAATCCTGACAGCAGGTTTCGGTCCTACGACAACCAACGAGCAACAGGAGATAAGACGATGATTACCAAAACATCAACGCGGCCGAACGGCGGCTGCGACCGGTGCGGTGCCTATACCGACGAAGGTCATAACGTTCTCAAAAACTATCTGGTCAGGGAAGACGACGTCTGGCTGTGCCGGTCTTGGGTGGCAGAACAACACAAATCAACCCAGACCAACAACGAAACCTGCTAGCGTGAAAGGAGAAAAAGATGAGCAATAGTGAACTTGTAACCTGCGAAGAGTGCGAACTCTTCGATGAGTGCGAAGGACAGAATCCGGAGTGTGAATCTCTCGAAGAGGAGGAGATCGACGATAGCGATCTGGTCGAGAAGTATGCGGCATACACAGCGGAGACGATGCTGACCGTGATCGAGCTGCTCAACGGGTTGGCGGATATGAGTGAGAATCGTGACCTGCTTTGGGATATCGCTAATCTGCACGGCGAGCTGGCCGAACGGTGCGAGACCGCCAACCGTATGGCCATGCAGCTGGGGCTTGCCTGTTACGAGTGATGGGGGAAACTAAGCACCCGGTCTGATAATGGATAGGATGCGCCGGTTCCACCGCGATGATATGACCGCCTCTAGATACTGCCGGGGGCGGTTTTCTTTTGGGGAATCGTGAGAAAAATGGTACTCTACCCAACGCAAAGTTGGCTTGTTTTTTCATGTGGTTAGGGGGGAGTATGGCATTTTTTGATAACCAGTCCCTGAAAATACCCAGACCAGATTCTGTTGCGGAGGGGGCGAGGGAATGAAAAATCCTCGCGGGCTTAGGAGCAACTTCGCTATTCTTCAGGAGCATGACGAGCAGCTTCTTCGCCTTGGCATGCTTGCTGAGAAATACTTCCCGGAAGATCCCAATACCTCAATTCTCAAATTGCGGCAGCTCGCCGAGCTGCTTGCACAGATGGTGGCGACGAAGGTCGGACTCTATCTTTCTCCCGAGGAATCCCAGTATGACCTGCTTCGCCGGCTCCAGGACCGAGACATCCTCCCCGGGAAATCGCACAGCTTTTCGGAGAGATTCGCCGCGTTGGGAACGCCGCCAACCATGCTATTGCTGGCGATCACAGGACTGCTCTTGCAGCGCTGAAGATTTCTTGGCAGTTGGGGCTTTGGTTTCATCGCACATTCCGGAACCCTTCGTTTCAGTCCGGCCCGTTCATTCCACCGCAATCACCGACGCAAGAAACTGATGACCTACGTGAGGAATTAGATCGCCTTACCCAGGCCCTTGATGATTATCGCATCGCGCACGAGGAGAAGACCCAGAAGCTTGAAGAGGCCGAGGCCAGGCTCGTCGAAGCCAAAAACGAGCAAGCATTTTGGGAGCAGATGGCGGCTGAGGTTGAATCGGAAAAGGCCGATTTGGCGAAGCGGCTTTCTTCTCAACAGGCACTGTCTCTTCTGCAGCCCAAAGAATCCTTTGCCAAATTTGTTCAAGCCTCTAACGCGGCTGCATCTGAGGTTCACCTGGATGAAAGTGAAACCCGTAAGCTTATTGACCAACAATTGCGTCAGGTAGGATGGGAGGCAGACTCCGCGACTCTTAAATACTCAGCCGGGGCTCGTCCTGAAAAAGGGAAGAATCTGGCTATCGCCGAATGGCCAACATTGACCGGGCCAGCTGATTACGTGCTTTTTGTCGGCTTGACGCCAATGGCTGCTGTCGAAGCCAAACGTAAAAATATCAATGTTTCTGGGTCCCTCCAACAGGCCAAACGCTATAGTCGAGGATTCAAGCCTTGCGATCAAACCTCAATGCATGCAGAAAACTGGGGCACTGAGAACGAGTACCGGCTTCCATTCGTATTTTCATCGAACGGTCGCCCTTACCTGCGCCAGCTTGCGACACACAGCGGAATCTGGTTCTGTGACGTTCGTCGACCCGAAAACCTTGGTCATGCCCTTGATGGTTGGTACACCCCGGAGGGGTTAACCGCTCTTTTGAAACGCGACGAAGAGCAAGCCCACAAACAACTTGTGGATGAGCCGTTCGACTATGGGTTTACCCTTCGGGATTATCAAAAACAGGCCATTCAAGAAGCAGAATCTGCTATCGGCCGAGGGCAACGCGAAATGCTGTTGGCCATGGCGACCGGCACCGGAAAGACGAAGACCTGTATCGCCTTGATCTATCGCCTGCTAAAGACGAAACGCTTCCGCAGAGTGCTTTTTCTGGTGGACCGCTCTGCACTCGGGGAGCAGGCCGCAAATGGATTCAATACCACGCGGATGGAAAACCTTCAGACCTTTGCCGACGTTTTCGGTATCAAGGAGCTGGGCGAGCAGAAACCCGATACCGATACGGCAGTACACGTAGCAACGGTACAGGGGATGGTGCAACGCGCACTCAATCCGGGCGAGGGAACCACCCCAGCGACAGTTGACCAGTACGATTGCATTATCGTTGACGAGTGCCACAGAGGTTACTTGCTGGACCGCGAATTGTCCGATACTGAACTCGGTTTTCGCAGCTACGATGACTACATATCCAAGTATCGGCGCGTTCTCGATTATTTCGATGCCGTCAAGATTGGCCTCACAGCGACGCCGGCGCTACACACTACTCAGATTTTCGGTAAGCCGATCTACACCTACAGCTATCGTGAAGCGGTTATTGATGGGTTTTTGGTCGATCACGAGCCGCCGGTACAGATAGAAACTGAACGGTCAAAAAACGGTATCAAGTGGAAGGTCGGTGAACAGGTGCCGGTCTATCACCCGCAGCGAAACAGGGTGGAGCTTTTTACGACTCCAGATGTGATCGATCTAGAAGTTGATGTTTTCAACCGCAAGGTCATCACTAAGCCGTTCAATGAGGTTATCTGTGCCTTTCTGGCGCAGGAGCTAGACCCTTCATCGCGGCAAAAGACCCTGATCTTCTGTGCCAACGATGCCCATGCTGACCTGGTTGTCGATCTCCTCAAGAAGGCATTCAAAAACCAGTATGGCAGTATTGATGACGATGCCGTGATCAAGATTACCGGTGCAGCTGATAAGCCGTTGCAGTTGATCCGGCGCTACAAGAATGAACGCAATCCGAATGTTGCCGTCACCGTGGATCTCTTGACCACCGGGGTCGACGTCCCGGAAATATGCAATATCGTATTTCTACGGCGCGTAAATAGTCGTATTCTTTTCGACCAAATGCTGGGGCGGGCAACCCGCCTGTGCGACGAAATCGGCAAATCAACATTCAGGATTTTCGACGCAGTAAAGATTTACGAGGCGCTCCAAGGGCTGACGGCTATGCAACCCGTGGTCGTCAACCCAGGTATAACCTTTAGCCAGTTGGTGCGTGAACTCTCCGAGGTCCCCAGCGATGAGGAACGTGCTTTGGTGCGGGACCAGTTTATTGCCAAGCTGCAACGCAAGAAATGTCATCTTAAAGAGCAAGCTGCTCAAGATTTTGAGACTCGCGCCGGCATGCCTCCTGAGGAATTCATCCAGCAGCTAAAGACAATGACATTGGCTGAGATTGGGACCTGGTTTACCCAGAATCCGGACCTCGGGGAAATCCTCGACCGAAAAAACGAAGCCGTTGCCGCTCCCGTGTTCGTGTCCAATCATGAGGACAAGCTTCTTGGTGTGGAGCGAGGCTACGGGAAGGCGAAAAAACCCGAAGACTACCTCAAAGAGTTCTCGGCCTTCATCAACAGTCATCGTAACGATATCCCGGCCCTGCTTACCGTGCTGACACGCCCGCGTGAACTGACCCGTAAGCAGTTACGAGAACTGGCCCTGGAACTTGACCGGGCTGGGTTCACCGAGGCCAATCTTTCCATTGCATGGCGGGAGATGACCAACCAGGACATCGCCGCACGCATCGTGGGCTATATTCGTCAGGCCGCTATCGGCGACCCGCTTATGCCTTATGATCGGCGCGTGGATACCGCGCTGCAAAAGATCCTCGCCTCGCGGGCCTGGACCACGCCGCAGCGCCAGTGGTTGCAAAAGATTTCCGCGCAGACCAAGGCAAACCTGATTGTCGATCATGCCGCGCTGGATGATCCCGATCTTATCTTCAAACGCGAGGGGGGTGGTTTCGATCGTCTTAATCGCATCTTCGACGGCCAGCTGCAACAGGTGCTGGATTCGTTCAATGAATCACTTTGGCAGACTCCTGCTGCCTGATACTGGAAAGGACCATAGAAGTACATGAGCAATGTCACTCACGACATCGTTGGTAAACTCTGGAATCTGTGTAACATTCTCAAGGATGACGGCGTTACCTACCATCAATACGTCACCGAACTGACCTATCTGCTGTTCCTCAAGATGGCAGAGGAAACCGGTACCGAAGACCAGATTCCCGAGGGACACCGCTGGCGAGATCTGGAGGCCAAAGCGGCCCCCGACCGGCTGGAAGCTTACAAAGTCACCCTAATCCACCTTGGTAGCCATGGGTCGACTCTGGTCAAAGAAATTTTCGCGAATGCCAGTTCTTTCATCAAGAAGCCGGCCACCTTGTCGACCCTGGTCGCCGAGATCGACAAGCTTGACTGGTATAACGCCCGTAAGGAAGGGATGGGGGATCTCTATGAGGGGCTGCTGGAAAAAAATGCCAACGAGAAGAAGTCCGGGGCTGGGCAGTACTTCACTCCCCGCGTGTTGATCGACAGCATGGTTGCGGTGATGAAGCCAACCCTCGACGACATCATCCAGGACCCGGCCGCCGGCACGGGTGGTTTCCTGATTGCCGCCAATCACTACCTGCGCGAGCACAGCGATCCCGACTCCTGGACCGAGGCACAGCAGCGCAAATACCGGCGCAATACGTTTTTTGGTATGGAGCATGTGCAGGATACCCATCGTCTGGCCTTGATGAATCTGATGCTGCACGGCATCGACTCCGACCCCAATGCCGGCGGTATCCACTACGGGGATACTCTCTCGCCCGAGGGGCAGGCTCTGCCCTTGTCAACGCTGATCCTCACCAATCCCCCCTTCGGGACGAAAAAAGGGGGCGGATTGCCGACCCGAACCGACTTCACCTATCCGACCAGCAACAAGCAGTTCTGCTTTTTGCAGCACATCTATCGTGGTCTCAAACCCGGTGGTAGAGCCGCCGTGGTGTTGCCTGACAACGTGCTGTTTGAATCGGGTATCGGTGCCCAGATTCGCCGCGACCTGATGGACAAGTGCAACCTGCACACCATACTGCGCCTCCCTACGGGAATCTTCTATGCCCAGGGGGTGAAAACCAACGTTCTCTTCTTCACCCGTGGCGAAAAGGACAAGGGAAACACCAAGGAAGTTTGGGTTTACGACCTTCGCGCCAACATGCCCCAGTTCGGCAAGCGCACTGTGCTGACAAAACAGCACTTTGCCGACTTCGAAGCAGCATACGGAGACGATCCGCTTGGGGGGCTAAGAGTCTCGCCAAACGTAAAGACACGGGTGAACTTGGCCGCTTCCGGCGTTTCATGCGGGATGAGGTCGCTACTCGTGGTGATAGCCTAGACATTGCTTGGTTGAAGGATGATAACGACACCAATGGTGACGAGCTGCCGGAACCGGCAATGTTGGCTCAGGAAGCGCTGATTGAGTTGGGTGCTGCAATGGAGGAACTGCGCGGAATTTTAGCGGAGTTGGGTGAAGACATTCTGGAGGTGGAAGGGTGAGCAAGCTTCCAGATTCTTGGACCGCCTGCCTTTTGGGCGATGTCGTTTCTTATGGGGTGACCCAAAAGGTTGAGCCGGGGATATCCCTGAGGATGCTTGGGTTCTTGAACTTGAAGATATCGAAAAGGGTACTTCAAAAATTCTTCAAAAGGTCACATTTGCGGAGCGTCAATCCAAGAGTACAAAAAATTACTTTGCTGCCGGAGATGTCCTTTACGGAAAGCTTAGACCCTACCTGAATAAAATCGTACGCGCAGATAGTGAGGGCTACTGCACGACCGAAATTGTGCCGCTATCTCCATCACAGTGGCTCGATGGCCGGTATCTTTTCTATTGGTTGAAACACCCGAAGTTTCTCGAATATGTCACTTCCGTTAGTCACGGATTGAACATGCCACGGCTCGGAACCGAAGCTGGTCGCGTCGCTCCCTTTGTGCTTGCTCCTTTCAACGAACAAAAACGCATCGCCGATAAACTCGATTCGCTCCTTGCTCGTGTCAATGTCTGCCGCGAACATCTCGACCGCGTACCCGCTATTCTGAAGCGTTTTCGTCAAGCTGTACTTGCCATGGCTACTTCAGGGAAGTTGACGGAGGTTTGGCGGAAAGGGAAACAACCTAAACACTCCTGGAAGGAAGTTAGACTAGTGTCTATCCGGAAAGTCATAAGCTGTTGTAATTACGAACAAAATACACGTTTTTGTACTTGAATTCTTGAGCGTGGCATGACAATATAACCCTCTAACTCGTTGAATTTATTCAACTTCAATACGGTCAGGAGGGCTTGTGAGGCGAAAAATCAATCGACAAATGTCCATCTTCGAGCTCATGCATACCAGCGCCATCGCCAAAGAGCTGCGCTGCATTTCGCAGATTCTGGATCACACGCCGGATATCCTCGATGCTGTTCACCGCGATCTGCTTCAGGGTCGGCGCGAGGATACCGGGCGCTGCGGGCTGACGGCTGACCAGGTGCTGCGCTGCGCCGTTCTCAAACAGTATCGCGAGCTGACCTATGAGGAACTGGCCTTCTACCTGGAAGATTCCGTCGCCTTCCGCTCTTTTGCTCGCCTTGAGATGGGCGTTTATCCCCGCAAGTCGATCCTCCAGGACAGTATCAAGAGCTTGACGGAGTCAACCTGGGAGGCCTTGCACCACCTGATCCTCGGCTACGCCGCCGGGACGAGAATCGAGACGGGCAAGAAGGTGCGCATCGACTCCACCGCCATTGAGACCAACATCCATCATCCCACCGACTCCTCGCTGCTGTGGGACGGTATTCGGATCATGACCCGTTGGATGGTCGAGGGCCATCAGCTCAGGCCTCGTCCGGATTACCCATTTTCCGATCATCGCCGGGTAGCCAAAAAGCGCGCCCTAACCATCCTCAATGCCCGCAAGCAGGAAACCCGCGTGGCCGCTTACCGCGACCTGGTGGAGGTAGCCCGCAAGGTCTGCGGCTATGCCCGGGAGGCGATCCCCGTTCTGGGCGCCTACCAGGGCGGCAGCTTCCAAGACGGCTGCACCGCGCACCTTCTGGCACAGCAGCTGGAGCGCGCCCTGCGCATTCTCGAAAAGGTCATCGACCAGACCGAGCGGCGTGTTTTTCGCGACGAAAAGGTTCCGGCCTCGGAGAAAATCATCTCCTTTTTCGAGAGCCACAGCGACATCATCGTCAAGTCGCGCCGCGAAACCGAGTACGGTCACAAGGTCTTTTTTACCGGTGGCGCCTCCAATCTGATTCTGGACTGCGTGATCGCCCGCGGCAATCCCGCCGACAGCGATCAATACATCGACATGCTGGAGCGCCATCAGCAACGTTTCGGCACCATGCCGCGCCAGGCCAGCGCCGATGGGGGCTTTGCCTCCAGGGATAATCTGTCGTTTGCCAAAGAGCATCAGGTCAAGGATGCCGTCTTCTCCAAGCGGCGCGGCCTTGGGGTGCTCGACATGGCCAAGAGCAATTGGGTCTACAAGCGCCTGAAGCACTTTCGCGCCGGGATCGAGGCCAATATTTCCGCCCTGAAACGGCGCTTTGGCCTGACCCGCTGTACCTGGAGCGGATGGCGCGGATTCAGGCGCTATGTCTGGAGCAATGTCGTCTCGTACAACCTGCTGGTTCTGGCACGCATCGAACTGGCCCAGGGCTAACGCGACAAAAAAGGCTGTAAAACTCGCCCCCGACAGGAATCGTGCGTCCTTATGCCGCACTTTTGGGATAAATCGGGGGTGCTATGAGACTCAACAATTTCGAAACCCTGCGGATCTGGCATTTGTCTTGCCGCCAGAGTGGCCACGCCTGACAAAAACCGGGGTTTCCGGATGGACACTAGACTAGCTGATGTTGGAGAGCTCGGTCGCGGGAAATCAAAACACCGGCCGCGAAACGATCCTCGATTGTATGGTGGCTCATACCCATTTATTCAAACTGGTGCCGTTGCGCAGTCAGGCGGTTGTATTACCCACCACGAACAAACATACAGCGAATTTGGCCTCTTACAGAGTAAACTGTGGCCCACTGGCACCGTCTGTATCACCATTGCGGCCAATATTGCAGATACCGCAATATTGACATATCCTGCGTGCTTTCCAGATAGCGTTGTCGGTTTTGTAGCGAATTCATCTAAATGTGTTCCAGAGTTCGTTAAATGGTCGATTGATGTAATGAAAGACAATCTGGAATCCTTTGCTCCCGCAACGGCACAGAAAAACATCAATTTAGCGGTACTCAACAATATAACGCTGAAGTGCCCACCAATAGATGAACAGCACGAAATTGTCCGCCTTGTCAAATCTCTTTTTGCTTATGCTGACCGGCTTGAAGCCTACTACGCAACGGCCAGTGCACAGGTCGAATGTCTGTCTCCTGCACTATTAGCAAAAGCATTTCGTGGCGAGTTGGTGCCCCAGAATCCCGAAGACGAACCTGTCGGACGCCTTTTGGAACGTATCCGAAATAATAGTGAGAAGGTAAGAGATAAGCGTGTATCACGAAAAGCTGTCGGCCGCCCGAAAAAAACAAAGAAAGCCGAGGTTATAATGTTGAATCGTAAAAATATTAAGGACTCCCACTTGTCCACCATCCTTCAGGATCGTGGCCCCCTCACTGCTGAGGCGTTGTGGTCAGCCTCAAAACTCGAAATCGATGATTTCTATGATCAGCTTAAAGATGAGGAAGAACGTGGCTTGCTCAAAGAATTCCGTCCTAGTGAACCAGATGGGCCCAGGTTGTTGGAGTCGGCAGCATGAGAATTGATCGGCTGCGTATACCAGATCGCAATAATCTCAAATCCTTTGAGATTGACTTTGATGAGGACCAATCCACAACGGTCCTTCTGGGTCGCAATGGTACCGGGAAATCAAATCTTATCGAGGCGATTGTTGAAATCTTTCGCGAGCTTGAACTAGGGCTACCGACCGCTTTCGCCTATGAACTTGACTATTCCTGTTTCGAAAAGACTATTCATGTTGAATGCGACCCCGAAAAGGCAACTCGTCGACTCACTATCAAGATTGATGGGAAGAATGTAACCGTTGCCAAGTTTCGAGATCAGGCCCATCAATATCTACCTCTCCATGTCTTTGGCTATTATTCCGGTTGGAGTAGCCGCCTTGAAAAACAGTTTGAACCTCCAACACGGCGTCGCTACCGTGCACTTCTCAAAAATGCTGACGATGATGCGCCACTAAGACGGTTTTTCTTCTGTCGTAAAGAATATAGTCAGCTAGCATTACTCGCTTTTTTCCTTTCCGAAAATGAAAAAGCTAAGAAGTTAATTACAGATTATTTGGAGATTGATGGTTTCGAATCAGCCCTTTTCGTCTTGAAACGGCCCTGGTGGGGTGGCAGTAAAAGCATCCGTTCAGGTGTTGACGTTGAGCCCCGGCTCTGGAATGCTACGGGTGCGTTTCTGCCGTTTTTTCGTCGGCTCTGGGATTCGGCTTTGGCTCCGATAAGGAGCAATGAAGAAGTCGAACGCCCAGTCCCACGTGACAAGGAGCCGACCGAAAGAATCTATCTATTTATAAAGAACCAAGAACAACTGGAGGAACTTAAGGCCCCGTTCGAAAGTGTCAAGTCCTTCTTCGCGAACTTGGAAGGCCTTTATCTGTGTGACCTTGTGGATGAAGTTCGGGTAGTTGTGCGGAAAAAGAATGGCACGAAAGTTCGGTTTGCGCAGCTAAGTGAGGGAGAGCAGCAACTACTCACGGTGCTTGGCCTTTTGCTCTTCACCCAAGACGACCAAGTATTGTACCTGCTTGATGAGCCCGATACCCATCTTAACCCAGTATGGACCTACGATTTTCTCAAACTCCTACAGGAGAATATCCACGCCGAGAATGGCCAGCTAATCGTTGCAACTCACAATCCTTTAATGATCGGAAGCCTGCATAAAAACCAAGTGCGTGTTCTTTCGCAAGAGGATGAACGTCTTTTAGCCTCAGCGCCGGATTATGATCCTCTCGGCATTGGCGTTGAGGGGCTTCTTAAATCAGAACTTTATGGGTTGCGGTCAACCCTGGCACCAGAAATTCTTCGAAATTTAGATCGGCACTATCTGCTACTTGGAAAGAAGGACAAGACCGAAGCTGAACAAAGGGAGTTAATGCAATTGGCCACGGAGCTAAATGATCTTGGTGTCTCTCGAACACACCCAAATCCGTATTTTGAGCTGTTCGCGAATGCGATGGCAAGACGAAGACTTCCTGAGAAGGAAGTGGCTCTTTCAAAGGAGGAGATTGCTGAGCAAACGGAACTTGCTGATGAAATTCTGAAGGAAATCATGGCCGAGGAGCAAGGCGATATAAAAGGAGGAGAAGCGTGAGGTATATTCCTCTTCTTGAACAAACTCCTGACCCAGCATGGATGGCGAAAGCAGACGCTCTTCTTACCTCACTTCGTTCTGCCGCAAATGATACGGCACGTAAAAAGATTATTGACGATAACGACCATGTCTGGGGGGAGCTAAAACAGTGGCTGTTGACTTTATCTCATCAAAAATGTTGGTTTTCAGAAGCAAAAGACTGTTTTAGCCACTGGGATGTCGAGCATTTTCGTCCTAAAAAATCCGCGAAGGATGCAGACGGAACTTTGCATGACGGATACTGGTGGCTGGCGTTCGCCTGGCAGAACTTCAGAATTTGTGGAAATGCTGGGAACAGAAAGAAGGGGACCTTCTTCCCTTTGCGACCAGGCTGCGCTCGATGTGCTCCTCTTGGTGATATCCGTAACGAAGATGCACAGCTTCTTGACCCAATTGATGAGGACGATCCCGGACTATTGTCGTTCAATATGGTCGGCCGCGCAATACCAGCTGCCCACATTAACGATCCATGGGAGAAGGCCCGGGTCGAATATTCGGTAATAAGATATAACCTCGATTTTCCTCCACTCATGGACAAGCGCAAAGCTGTTTGGGCTGATTGCTGGGCCGGGATACAAGAATATCTAAAAGAGCTAGCTCTTTATCAACAAGACAAGACCAATATTATTGCAAAAGATCGTTTCAAACAGGCAGCTAAGCGTGTTCGTGGAATGATGAATGAGAAGAAGGAGCTTTCATCTGTTGCTCGTGCCTGCGTCCTAAGTGCCGGTGACCAACGATTAGTGGGTTTGTTACAGTCGGCCTAGCATGGCACCTAATTCACAAAATCTTCAATCTGGTACGATCATACATCGGCAGGCATTTAATCTTAGGACATCTCATTTTCAGGGGAAATTTCATTACATGCCACCGAAGCCCTTTTACGAAATAAATTCCCAGGCCTACCTGTTTGGGAAAACAGACGAAACCCCCGAGGAAAAGGTCCGGCAGTGGGCATTATTTGAGCTTTTGTCGACCTACGGGATCTGCATCAACAACTTGGAGGTCGAGCGTCAGGTGAAGGTCGGCACCCGCTACCACCGTGCTGATATCGTAATCCTTCGCGAGAGCGCGCCGTACGTGGTCATTGAATGCAAAAAGTGGGAAGACAAGCACAAAGACAGGGGAATGCAGCAAGCGCTCAGCTACGCCGACGCCAACACGATGAAGGCCAGATACGCGGTCTATACCAATGGAGACGTGTGGGAAGTCCGGAGAAAGATGGGTGAAGAGTGGGTTGAGATTCCCGATTTGCCATCGAGGATCGATGACAATTACCTGGTTGAGCTAGATGAGCTGATTCGTTCCATCAATGACTTCAAGCCCGCTTTCTATTGGCTCAACCAGACCGTGCCAGCGACATCTGCTCGGGCCTACTTTTCTTGCTTGCAGGTGTTGTTCAATGGAACTCCTTATCCCTTGAATTGTCTCGACAAAGACCTGTGTTTTGGTACTGATAACTTGCTTAGGGTGATTTGTGCCAGAGGGGATCACCAGGGATATCTACACGAAAAAATGGTTGCGGCGTGTAAGAGCTTTTCGGCCTTTTTCGAAAGACGACTTAACCAGGGGTACAAGGAGGAATTTCTCAGTGATGACGATCTTCGACATCTAACCCTTATCTCCAAGATGAAGTTCGAGAGGATGGTTGAAAATACTCGTGGCCTGAAGGGGGCTGAGGCCCTCCATTTACGCTTCATCGCAACACTATTGCAATACCTCTTCAACCAAATTCATCTGACAAAGAAAAAAGAAAACTTTCTGGATGTCCCAGCAGTTCTGACCAGAGAATTTCAGGAGCTGGTTGGGTTTATATTTCAGATTCACCTCAAGGTCAGCTTTCCAGACCCGGTTCTTGAGGAGAGTGGTACCTACCTGCGACATTTCTGTTTGCCGGCCTGGGAAGAATTTAAGAAGGAAGATGACAGAACGGGGAGATAGCGCTTTTTCTCTGGATCTCAATAAGAAATTCGTCAAGTTTGGTTTGAAATGGAGGGACTCTTGAACATCACGCTTCTGAAACAACACATCGACAGCTACAAACAGGAACTCTCCAAAAATCCAGAACAGGCAACCGAAGCATTGGTTGAGCGCAAGGAGCGTTGCGCCTATTACCAAGGATGGACCCGGGAACGCATTCTTTCAATGTCGGAGGAAGATTTCTTGCAGTATATGGCAAAGCTTTGGGCCATGCTCATCTGGGGTAACAAGAAATATGTCGTGGATAAAATGATATTGGATAATGGCTTCGATGCGTTGCGGAAGGAGTTGGCGGATCTGGTGTGGGGTGACGCCCCTCTGTCCAAAAGGTGGGACACTTTCAAGAAAAGCGTCAAGGGATTCGGCCCCGCGATGATGAGCGAAATTCTTTGTCATGCCCACCCCGATCAATGCATGCTCTGGAACCGACGGGCGTACGTTGGATTTGACTATCTCGGAATCAAAGACCTTCCTCGCTACAACTATCAGATGGCTGGGAAAAAGTACGTGGAGCTTTCGGAGCAGGCGAAAAAGATTGCTGATATCTTGAAAGACTCTGGCATGCCCGAAGTCAATCTTCTTACCGTGGACTACCTGATCTGGGATGAGCTGCAGGTGGTCGACAACCTGAGCAAGATTCACGAAAAGGCCGCGACACAAAAGAGTGAGCCGCCACCTGCGATTGTCGACAAAGAGACGTCGACATTCATCCACAACGAGATCCGCGACAAACTGGCCACCATCGGAGAATGGCTGGGATTCAAGAGTAAGACGGAAATCAAAGTTGCCGATGGCTCGCATGTTGACACCATCTGGGAAGCGACTATTGGCAACATGGGGCGGGTCATCTACGTATTCGAAGTGCAGACCAAAGGGAGTATCGACAGCCTCATCGTGAACCTACTCAAAGCCCTCAATAACCCGGCCGTTCAGGGGGTCGTTGCCGTATCTGACAGCACCCAACTTGAGAAAATTCGCAAGCACGCCAAAGAAGTGCCCAATCTCGGGGCAAAGCTAAAATGCTGGGACTATGAAAAGGTATTAGAAACTCACGATGCCTTGGAAATGGTGAACGAAACGATCAATAGTCTGGGATTGGTTCCGCAGGGATTCTAGCGGGCATAGGCTAGGCGATGCGATGTGAGGGCTATGCGTTAGGGGAATTATGGGCGATCAATTTCGTATAGTTGACTCTGGGTGGAGGGTGCCTCAGGTTGAGTTGGATGAGCTTGACTGGCCGACAGTGCCAGGGCAGTGAGTGCCGCCTCAGGTAAGATTTCGATCCGCATTGTGGCCGCAGAAAAATATCTGATCTTAGGGTGTTAGGGGTCGCGGCCACAAAATCCGCAAAACATTCTTTTTCTGTAGAAAAAAAGAGAGGAAAGAAGAGGGTTTCTTTCCCTGATTCCTGCCGTTGTGGCCGAGAGGGTTGTTTCCTAGGAAAGTCACGAAACAACCAGGTCCACAATCTTGATCGGAATTCGACACGTCGAAACATTCCCGGAGCCCACTTGGGGCTCCGGGGTTCATTTCTATCCTGCCACCATATTGTCGATTACCTGGGCCATGTTGTCGGTAGCGCGCCGCTGGCTCTCGTCGACCATGTGGGCGTAGCGCTGGGTCATGGCGATGTCCTGGTGTCCCAGCAGCTTCTGCACGTCGTACAGGCTGGCACCTCCCTGGATGGCCAGGGTGGCGAAGCTGTGGCGAAGGTCGTGGATTCTCAGCCCTGTGATGCCAGCGGCCTTGCACACGTTGGCAAAGGTTTTGCGCATGTCCCGACGGTAGGGAAGCTTGGTCCCACTCCGGGAGGGGAATACGTACTCATCTTCTTTTCCGCAATCCTGCAATTCCTCCAGCACCTTTATTGCCCGGGGATTTAGCAGCACCGACCGACTCCGGTTGTTCTTGGTAATCGGCAGGTAGAGCCGCCCCTCGTCCAATAGTACCTGATCCCAACGCAGCGACATCACTTCGTTCCGCCGGCAACCAGTGTAGAGGGCTAGAGACAGGGCAGCGGCGGCCTCCCGATCCCGGAGGTCCTCCAGGGCCTTGAGGAAGCGCGGGAGCTCCTCCTTTGTCAGGTATCGCTCGCGGTGGGGCGGGGCCTTGAATTTCTCGACACCGGCCGCCGGGCTGCGTTCGAGAAATCCCCACTTGACAGCCAAGTTGAACATTCGCTTGATCAGGGTCAGGTGGTGGTTTGCTGTAACGGCCGAAGAGCGGGACTTCTCGGCACTGTGGAAGGCTGCCACGTCTCGTGTTGTGACGCTCGATAGACGAAGATGTCCCAAAATTGGGATGAGCCGGCGCTCGATCTTCCACTCGTCCTCCTGCCAGGTCTTCTTGTGCTGCTTTGCATGGGGCATGTAGTGGTCGCGGCCGTATTCTGCCAGGGTCGGCTCACTCCGCCTCTGTTCCCGCTCATCGGCAGGGTCGATGTCCCGTGCCAGTGCCGCGCGCTGTTCTCCCACCCTAGTACGGGCATCCTGGATGGAGACGTGCGGGTACTCTCCCAACGACAGGCAACGCTTGCGGCCAAGGTAGCGGTAGCGGTGCTGGAAGAATTTCCGGCCGTTCTTCGAGACCCGGAGTTGAAGGCCCACACAGGACTGGTCCGTGTACTCCGTCTCCCGGCTCGGGCTGTCCGGATCGTGGGGCGGAAGCGCATCGAGCGCCCGTTGGTTGAAGGTGAAGCGATTTGATTTTGGGCGGGAGTAGTTTCTCATTTCGTTTTCCTCTCTTCTTTTTGGCGGTTCCGGTTGACCTTTTTCCTGTTCCGAGTCTTAGGAATCCGGTGTGCTATCGAATGAGCACAAGAGCCCACAATATATTGTTCGCTTTTTCCGCAAAACTCCGGTCCCCTTCCGGTCCACAGGGGTGCTTTGGGGGGTGACTCGTCATCTCCGGGAGGCCGGGGCGAAAAAGTTTCCCGGTCATCCCGGTCTTTCCGGACTCATCACAGGGGGCGAATTTTCACCTCATAGACGCTCATGCGGTAGTAGATGCAGAAGTTGCGTTGCCAGAGGGCGAACAAGTCGGCGCCCATTTCTAGGGGGTAGTCCACGCCGCCTTGCTGGAACAGCCCCAGACAGGCATCGAAATCGAGCTCTTTTACAAGCTCAACGTAGGGCGGTTGGCCGACCAGGACGAAGTCTGTGATGTATAGGACTCGCCCCGTGCTGCTCAGAGCGATTTCTACGGGGTGGTAGCCGCCCCGGATCACGTCGTAGGTTCTGTCTCGGAAGGAGATAGTTAATCCCTGGTTGACGGGCAACTCCACCTTGGCCAGCTCTGTCTTCAGGATCATTTCAAGTTTGCGATCGATGGGAAGAGGAAACGATTGAGCATCGAGGTTCATGAAGTATCTCCTTGATGGGTATCAATGATGGACTAAGGCCCTCCACCCTCAAATCAGGCCCTGACTGGCAATGGCAATGAAGCCGACTCCAAGGATGATGTGGTCTGGAATGCCTAGGCGAAGCATCGCAATGGCCTGCTAAAACCAGGCGGTAATCGGATGATTGTTTGGAGATGAGGGAGGGGAGAGATTGGATTTTTACTGAATGTCAGTGTATTTACGCAGCCAGTCCAGCACGTGGCCGGGGACCCAGGGGAGGTGGGGTAACAGGTGGGTATCTCCAGTGTCATCATCCACAGCAACGAAAACTGCGAAGTATTCGCCTGTCTCAGTGACGATTTGCTCCACCTGTTCGGCTATCGGCAGGCGATACGACTCCCCGGGGATGGTGTAAAAGAGGCCGTGCGATGGGTTGAAAAGATCATCGAAACACTGGTGGACGATGAATCGACCGCCGTCAAGGCTTGGATCGCGATCAGGATATTCCTCTTCCAGAGTTCGCAGGGTCGGCTCCATATAGTCGAGTAGCTCAGGATGAAGCCGCTTCGACTGGCGCAGTTCGGTCAAGTCTTTAACGCTGGCAATGATCAGCACGACAGTTCTCCTTTCGGAAGCGGCAGGAAGCGCCTATTGGTCTCCGACTCAAGTACACTCCTAAGGCGTTGGTCGAGCCAGGGACCGTCAGGGAGGATGAGCGCCAGAGTCCGGTCGTTGTCGAGAGGGATGACTATCTCGTAAATCGTCCGACCGTTTTCATCGAATGCCTCTACGTAGTCAAAGCTGCCCCGCTCGCTGTCAATGATCTCAAAAAGTCCTCTGGGGCCAACCTCCGGAATCTTTGAGATATCATCTCTTTCTTGAATCACCATGATGTATCCGTGGACTTTTGGATTGTAGCGACCGTCCTTGCCCTCGAAGTGGACCATGCGTTGAACAGCCAGTTCTGGGATCGTGCCTCTTAAGTTGAGGGCTTGCCGTGCCGAAGTCAGTCGGATCATAGATTTTCTCCGTGTCGTTGATAGTATTCGAGAGGGATGAATTACATCTGCCCCCGGTCGGCGAAGGAATGGAAGTCGGAGCCACCGAGGACTAAGTGATCGAGTACGCGGATGCCGAGCAACTCACCGGCCTGCTGCAGTCTTTTGGTGATCTCCAGATCTTCGCTGCTTGGGCTCGGGTCTCCGGAAGGGTGGTTGTGCAGGAAAATCAGGGCGGCAGCCGAGGAAAGCAGGGCAGACTTGAAAACTTCTCTAGGGTGGACCATGGCGGCACTCAGGCTACCGATGGAGACTATTTCCAGGCAGATCAGGCGGTTCTTGCTGTTGAGGTGGAGAGCCAGGAAATGCTCCTTGGTCTCCCGGGAAAGGAATCCGAACAATTCAGCGATTTGAGCCGAAGAGGAGAGGGCCATGTTGTCCAGGTAGTCCGCTGCCACTTCGGCCACCTTGAGGGACTCGTAGATAGGACGAATTACCTTTAGCCGCAGGGCGCCACGCTTCTTGTGGTCAACTTCGGGGCCGAATAGGGTTTCGATAGTCATGGTTCTGCTCCATGGAAAAATAAAGGACCACTCCCCGGGAAAGAGGAGTGGTCCTTTGGTGTTGAGTCACGGAATTCGGGAGGGATTACGTTGTCGTTTGGGGCTCTTTTTCAATTAGACTGGCAGGCATCTTTTTAAGCGCTCGGGCACGTATGTCTTCGGTGACCAGGGTGTCCAGGCTGGCCAGGACGTATCCCATGGCGGCGAGGTCGTCGATGAACCCGACGCCGGGAATGAGGTCCGGAATCAGATCGAACGGCAAAATCAGATAACCGAGTGCGCCGATGATGGTTCCCCGGACCCACAGCGGGGTTGCTCCATCGAGGAGCAGCTCCCTCAAGAGCAGCGCTTTCTCAAGCACTTGTCTTATGGATGACCGGGGAATGGTCTGGAGTTTTCCCCAGAAGCTGGTTTCACTGTAGTGTTTGCCGTAAGACTCTACGTTCTCGGGAACAGGTGGTTGCTCGGCGTTGTTGGTGTCAGACATAAGTAGGTTCCTTGATTGAAAGGGTTGTCGGTTGGTATCGGTCGGGGACATTAGAGTTGATCGAGGAGCCAGGTCCGCCACTTATCGTCGAGCCATTCGGCGTCGGGAATGACCAGGGTGTCGCAGCGGGAGTTGTTACGGACCACATACGCGATGAAGTGCTCTTCTTCGGGATGGTGGAGGATTTTCTCGAATGGTAAGGCCATCAGAGGTGTCCCGAATGTTTTAGCTACCGATAAATCATTGTCCGTCTTTTGAAGGAGCCACACGCTGCCATCGTCGTCGGGGTTATAAGCTGGTCCGGCAATTTCCTGCTCGCCGCAAAGTGCGCGACGCAAGGCGCCGAAGACACCGCCCTGCAGTTGGGATTGCCGGAGCTCTTTCATGGTCGTAAATCGTTTCACTGAAGCCTCCTTAGTGTTAGTGGTGATCATCACTAAGGAAGTAATATGTGTTTGATTTTCGGGTTATTACGGGGGAGGGGCTTGGCAGGGACATACAGGCTGTTTCAAAGGATCCCTTCCAATCAGGCATAGACGCGACAAAATGGCGAATGTTTTGTCGGGGTTTCTTGGCGCACGGAGAAAATTGCTTTATCCCTGAGACTATTCGGGCAATTTTTTCGTATCCCCTCCAGTGGACCTATGTGATGGAAGCTTTGAAAGAGTTTTTCGTTGAGGGCAAGGTCGACTCTTTCAAGGGCTTTTTATTGACACCGTTGGCCCCAGGTTTGTACTTCCCGGCAGGTTGTCAATAAATTCAGCGGAAGCGCGACTTGAACGATAAGCTTGGTTTTTGCCATGGCACAGATTTGATGCAACTGGTAAGACAAATTGGCATTGATATGCTATAGATAAGGGCCTGGTTGACAATGGCTCATTTGAGTGGTTTTAATATGAGGATGCGCCCAGAAGTAAAGAGTGCTATTTGGGGCTTTAAGGAGGCTTAGTGATGAAATTGATAGGCATCGATCCCAAGACCGGCAATGAAGTTAACGTCCAGGTCGATAGAATTGAAGGCAGTTTTTTTGAATCGATGAGGAGTTTTGAGATGTCTGAGGATGCCATTAAGCGTCTGATTGACAAACTCGATATCTCTGCTGATGCCAAGTCGCTCCTCTATACCTTTTCAAAGGCGACTATTAAGGCAGGTGAGTATGTCATCAAGATTGGCCGGAAAATTCTCGATTATGTCTGTCTAGTATATCGAGAATATCCAAATGTCACGTTCGGTATCGTTTTCGGCGCTATCCTTGGTGCGCTGATCTCGGCAATTCCGTTTCTCGGGATTGTCTTGGGTCCAATTGTTACTCCCATTGCCATGGCTATCGGGTTGGTCGGCGGTCTTGCTCTAGACGTTCAGAATAAGGTGATTGAGCATCAAATTACTAAAATTGTTTCCTCTTTTGCTCCCCTTTCTGCGAAGTGATGCATTATGAGTGGTAATAGGCTGAATAAATGGTTTGAGGGCATTGAGACTGTCGTCGCAGAACCTTTGAAGTTTAAGGCAAAGCTGGCAATCGGAGAAGATGCCTATACCTCATTGCGTCTGAAGAACGCCACCTTTAAGCTATGGGATGTAGCAGGAGCTGCAAGTTCGGCAATGGCTGTCGCCAAATCATCAGCTGTAGCATCAGCTTTCTTTGCTCCGAAGGGCATTTTGGCATTAGGGGGCTTATTTAGTGCGGCGACAACTCCGATTGGCTGGGTTGTAGCGGCTGGGGTATTGGCTGGTGGTGGTTGGATAGGGATCACCAGTTACCTAAAGAACGCCACAAGTAGCAGAGTGACGGTCGTTCCGAACTTTATTAACACGCCAATGGATGTGCTTGCTTTGGGACTTTTTGATTTAATGGCTCCCTTGGCACTCAAGGTCGCATTGATTGATGGGGAAATTGATGCGGAGGAGAGAAATACAATAAGCTCATATTTTGTAGAAAAGTGGGGTTATAGCAATAATTTCGTTTGCGAAGGTATGGCTTACATCGAGAGTAGGCTGGTGGATTTTTCAATCAAAAAAGTTGCACAGTCGCTTGGAGAGTTCAAGAAACAAAATAAAGACTGCAATTCCAAGGAAATGTCCCGTGAAATCGTGTGGTTTCTGACAGAGGTTATTGAGGCGGATGGTCGTATCGATGAGCGGGAAGAGATGGCGCTTGAAAATGTTCAGAAAATTTTCGATGAAGCCGATCGGTTAAGCTTAAAAAAATTCACTAAAGACGGGATTAGTTCCTTCTGCGGTGTTGCAAAGAAAATCCCTCTCCCGAAAGTTTTAAACAAAAAAACAAACGATTAAATGGATGCAGCATTTTAAGCGTAAGTTTTTGAATCTGTCGGTATAAGCCAACTGGCGGTTTTTTGATTTTAATGGAGAGGTGCAGGGTTAAAAAGTCATTCCATATGTGGTTCTCAACCCCTATGGTTTTCGCCTAGGCGTTAACCAGTCAAAATGGAGGAAATAATGTTTGTGTCTATTCATTCTTACTCAAACGAAAGCTGGGACGGGAAAACGTACAAAGTCCAATCTGAGGCTTTCGACATTGAAAAGGAGAATAATGAAAAAATAAAAATAACTGCTTCAAACTACGAAGTTCCAAATACTGGAGCCAAGGGTGGCATATGTATTGAGCGCCATCGCGATTTAATTATTTTACTTTCAAATAAAGAAATCGCAAAGATTGCGCAATTTGCTATCGATAACAATATTCTTGAAATGAAAGCGGCGCCCAAAGAATAATTGGATAACAATTGAACAGATTGGGGGTCACTCCTCATGTTTACCATAAATCATAATTTCCAAAATGCCTAACACCCCAACCAAGTTTCCATTGGTTGGGGTGTCTTGCATTATGTTCTGAATTCAGTCCTGACTTATCTAAGATTTATCAGATGGTTTCCATGGCTATAACTGGCCGCTGCTTTTTGTTAATAGCTGGCGGCTGGCGTGAGATCAAGCGGTCCAAATACTAGGGCAGGGCCCCGTCATTTGAAACCTGCAGTGCCTGGGTGGATGTTCTGATCCCTCCCAAAATCTGTTCTTTCCGATCATCCGGACTTCCCGGGTATCCCGGACGCTTATGCTGGGTTCTTCCGCAACCGGGGCCTGCGCCCCGGAAGAAGCCCGGAGCTGTTTTGGCGTACCGGAGGCCGTAAGGTTGGCTGAAAGGATTGGGAAGGGTTGGTTCTAACCCTCTGAAAAAGTATATGAAAAATTACCTGTCGGGTCTTCCGGTTGGATGGAACGGAAGTGTCGCGGAGAAATGCCAATGGGCAAAAGGGAAAAAGGTGCGAGGACCGGAGGAAGACCGGAGGCTAAAAATAAAAAGCCCCACTCCCTGTTAGGGGGTGGGGCTAACCGTTTTCGGGGAAACGGAAATCTTTGGTCGGGATGACTGGATTCGAACCAGCGGCCCCCTGCTCCCGAAGCAGGTGCGCTACCAGGCTGCGCTACATCCCGTTTTGAATGGACGCAAATAACTAACATGGCCCGGCGCAAATTGCAACCTAAAATTTCCCTCTGGCCACACCGGCACGGAGTTGCCGGTCAAGGGAGATAACAGGAAAATAGCCGTCCTTTAACCATGCAATAACATGGAGTACGCATAGTCCACTCGCCCGGTGAGCGGATCGTGCCGCAAGGCGCAACCTTCCAATTTTGTGTTTTTGCATGACGAAAGGAGTACCAACCGTGAAAAAATGGCAAGTTCTGGCTGCGGCCCTTTTGGGGACGGCCCTGGCAACCCCGGCCATGGCCTTCGATGTGGAGTGGCACGGGGATTTGAACAACCGTTTTTCCTACAGCGATCAGGCCGATGTGTCGGTACGTACCGTCAAGGATAGCGCCAAATACGTCAGCATTGGCGGTGCCAGCAGTTTTTCCAGCCTGGCTGACTCGGGTTTGACAAAAAAGAGCGAAAATGACAGCGACTTTTTTGGTGAACTGAAGTATCGCATGACGTTGCAGGCTTCTGATGACGAAAAAAGGGTAAAGGGCGTGGTCGGGTTCGAATTCGGATCGTCCAAGTTTGGCGGCAGCGGCGCCGATTTCGGCGGAGATGACAACGTGTTCGAACTGCGATGGGCCTACACGGATTTACAGCTGCCGTTTGATCCGGCGTCCCGGCTGATTGTGGGCTTGCAACCGGTGACTTACAACGAGTTGCTCTGGTCGGACAATGCCGCCGGTGCCAGGTGGGCACGCAAGAGCGGTCCCTGGGCCTATTCGCTGGGCTGGTTCCGCAATGACGTGGCCAGCAATTCATCCTCGGGCGGAGATGCGAAATCCGACTACGATGATGCGTATGCAGCGGACCTGACCTATACCTGTGAGGGAGGTAGTGCGCTGAATGCCTTTGTCGTTTTCATGGACGCCGGAAAAGTCGATACCGATGTTAAAAATGTCGTCACCAACGCCCAGGATTCGGAAATCTGGCTGGGCCTTTCCGGTACCGGCAAATGGGGAGCCGTATCGGCTACCGCGACAGGTATTTATCTGGCCGGCGAACTGTCCGCCGATCAGGGCGATTATGACCGCAGCGCCTTTCTGTTCCATGGTCAACTGGATTACACCGTCGGTAAAAACACCTTCATCCTGGGCGGCATGTATGCTTCTGGCGATGACGATCCCAACGATAACGATCTGGAAAACTTCGATGTCATAGATATTTCCACGTCCATGTTCGGCTCGGTCGTTATCTTCGACAACTACGCCGACGACAACTCTTTCAGCCAGGCACCCTATCTTTTCGACCAGGGTTACAAGCTCATCTATGCTGGCCTGACCCACAAGCTGAATAAAAGCACCAAGCTGTGGACCCGATATCTGTGGCACAACACCGCTGAAGACACCTTGCTCGGTGACGACGAAATCGGCCACGAATTCGTGCTCGGTGCCAGCTATGTCATCATGAAGGGACTCACCGCTGATATCAACGTCGGTTATCTTGCCGGAGGCGATGCCTGGGATGCCATGGGCAGCGATGGCGACAGCGACGATGTATTCCGGACCGATGCCCGCGTCCGCTTCAAGTTTTGATAGCGGTTCCTCCATCCCTCAAGCCCGGTCCTCTTCTCATCCCTCCGGACCGGGTGGTTTTCCCGCCGTTGGCCATCCGCTTTGCGGATGGCCCTTTTTAGCTTGTATTCATCCTGAAACTCCGGAGGGATGCAAGCTTGTCTGTACCCGCAGTCAAGGATGCTCTTCGATAATTTTTTATGGTCGATGCCTGGCGTGAGCGGCGCGTGCGTATAATCTAATACGAGCCTAACAATTGTGGGGTAGAGATGCTGGAGATGGGGGCAACTGAGAGGGAGGAAAGAATTTCTGCCATGGCGAAAAAACACATTCTGGTGGTCGAGGACGAGGAGGATATCCTCGCGCTGCTGCATTACAATTTGTTGCGGGAAGGGTTTCGCGTCTCCCTGGCCGCATCCGGTGAAGAGGGACTGACGGTCGTCGCCGAGGACCCCCCGGACCTTGTGGTGCTCGATTTGATGCTGCCCGGCATGGATGGCCTGCAGGTTTGCCGCGCCCTGAAGGAAAATGCCGATACCCGGCAGATCGCCGTGGTCATGGTGACAGCCAAAGGCGAGGAAGCGGATGTGGTTGCCGGTCTGGAACTGGGTGCCGACGACTACGTTACCAAGCCGTTCAGCCCCAGGATTCTCATCGCCAGGATTCGCTCGGTGCTGCGCCGCAGGGAAGGTGTCGAGGAGGCCGCCGCAGACAAGGTCGTGCTGCACATCGATGATCTGGTCATTCATCCGGGACGCAATGAAGTGACGGTGGCTGGCGTCCCCGTCGATCTGACGTTTACCGAATTCCGGGTGCTGCATTTTCTGGCCAGTCGCCCGGGGTGGGTGTTTACCCGCTATCAGATCGTCAATGCGGTGCGGGGCGATGATTATTCGGTGACCGACAGGGCGGTCGATGTGCAGATTGTCGGCCTGCGCAAGAAACTGGGGGAATGCGGAAAATACATCGAAACCGTGCGGGGGGTAGGTTACCGCTTCAAGGGGTGATTATGCGAAGAAGGCCATTGTTCTGGCAGATTTACCCGTCTTACATCCTGGTAATTCTGCTGGCGATGATTGCGGCGTACTGGTTTTTTTCCCGGGAATTGCGCCTGTTTTACCTGAACGAGGTCAAGTCGGATCTCGAAATCAGGGCGGTGTTGTTCGAGGAGCGGATCCGCCCTTTGCTGCTCGCAAAAGATGAGGTTGCGCTCGACCGCCTCTGCAAGGAGCTTGGCACGCGAGCGGGCACCCGCTTTACGGCCATCGCTTTTTCCGGTGAAGTGGTTGGCGATTCTCTCGAAGATCCGGGCAGAATGGAGAATCATGCCGGGCGGCCGGAGGTGTCGCAAGCGTTGCGCGGCCAACGGGCGGACATGGTGCATTTCAGTCGCACCCTGCAGCAGAACATGATGTATGTGGCGGTGCCGATACGCAGTGGGGATCGGATTGTCGGTGCCGTGCGCGCTGCCCGGGCTGTGGAGGATATCCACTGGAACCTCGAAAAAGTCATGCGCGAGATCGTTTTCAGCGGTCTGTTGGTCGCATTCGCCGCCGCAGTGGTCGGCTGGTTTCTGTCACGCCGGCTGAGCCGACCCCTGGAGATGATGAAGCGCGGTGCCGAGGAATTTGCCCAGGGCCGCTTCTGTAACCGGCTGCCAGCCACGGGGTCCCGGGAGATTTGCGCCCTGGCCGGCGCCATGAACCTGATGGCTGCTCAGCTCGACGATCGTATCCGCACCATTAGCCGGCAGCGCAACGAACAGCAGGCGGTTCTGACCAGTATGGCGGAAGGAGTTCTGGCGCTCGATAACGACGAGCGCATCATTCATCTGAACCGTGCCGCGGCAGAGCTTTTCCAGGTGTCGCCGGAGGCGGTGCAGGGCCGGCGGATTCAGGAAGTTGTGCGCAAGGCCGACCTGCAGCGGTTCGTGGAGCGGGTTCTGACCAGCAGGGTGCCGGTGGAAGGCGACATCCTGTTGCCCGCAGCCACGGGGGATCGCCACCTTCAGGCCCATGGCACGCTGTTGCAGGACGGAGAAGGGAAAAGGCTCGGAGTGGTTGTCGTACTCAACGATGTCACCCGGCTGCATCGCCTGGAGAACCTCCGCAGGGATTTTGTCGCCAATGTGTCCCATGAGTTGAAAACCCCCATAACCTGCATCAAGGGCTCGGTGGAAACCCTGATGGGCGGCGCCATGGATCGTCGGGAGGATGCGGATCGTTTTCTCGGCATCATTGCCAAGCAGGCGGAGCGGCTCAATGCCATTATCGACGACCTGCTCGATCTGTCCCGCATCGAGCAGAACCAGAACGAGAAGGCGATCGAACTGGTGCCTTCGTCGCTGCGGCCGGTGCTGCAGGGGGCCATTTACGCCTGCGATATCAAGGCCCGGGACAAGGGGATCGAGCTGGTGCTGTCGTGTGCCCCTGAAATAACAGCCGACATCAATCCGCCGCTGCTGGAGCAGGCGGTGATCAACCTTGTGGATAACGCCATCAAATACAGCGATGCCGGTGGCACCGTGTGGATCGAGACCCAACGCGACGCAGATCAGGTCACCATCCGCGTTCGGGACCAGGGGTGCGGCATCGGGCAGGAACACCTGCCGCGCCTGTTTGAACGTTTCTACCGGGTGGACAAGGCCCGCAGCCGTCGTGTCGGCGGCACCGGACTCGGGTTGTCCATCGTCAAGCATATTGTTCAGGCCCACCATGGCAGGGTGACGGTTGACAGTGTGCCGGGGCAGGGCAGCACCTTTTCCATTGTGTTGCGCGCCCTGTGAAGCGGACCACAAGGTCTGCAGTGTCGGGATCGTGCCGCATCACGCTTGCGAACTCTTCATGGGCCGCTAATAGGACGCTAACATTTGGCAACCAGAATGACGCTCGTTTCAGACGCAAAAAAGTTTTCCTCGGATCGTCAAAAGCATTTACAAATTGCCAAAAGGAGAAAATGAAATGAGCATCGATGCAAGCAAGCGATGGAAAAAAGCCGTTGGCATGGTGTTGGCCGCTGCGGTCGCGGTGCCGCTGGTGGCGGTGGGCGGGCACGCCGAAACCATCAAGGTGGATCCCGGGCTTGGCGGATACGCCAAGGTGCAGGGTGTGTCGGGCAACCTGAACTCCATCGGTTCGGACACCCTGAACAATCTGATGGCGCTGTGGTCCGAAGGGTTTCGCAAAAACTATCCCAATGTCAATATCCAGGTTGAAGGCAAGGGTTCCAGCACCGCACCGCCGGCTTTGGTGGAAGGCACCGCGCAGATCGGGCCCATGTCCCGCAAGATGAAGCGGGAAGAGATCGAGGCTTTCGAGAAAAAACACGGCTTCAAACCGACCATGGTAGGGGTCGCCCTCGATTCGCTGGCTGTCTACGTCAACAAGGACAACCCGATCGGCAGCCTTTCCCTGTCACAGGTCGACGCGATTTTTTCCAAGAACCGCAAGGGAGGGTATCCCTCGGATATCGTCACCTGGGGACAGGCCGGCCTGACCGGTTCCTGGGCACGGCAGCCGATCAGCCTCTACGGTCGTAACAGCGCATCGGGTACTTATGGCTATTTCAAGGAAAAAGCCCTGTTCAAAGGCGATTACAAAGATATCGTCAAAGAACAGCCCGGTTCGGCCTCCGTCGTGCTGTCGGTCACCGAAGACCGTGGCGGTATCGGTTATTCCGGCATCGGTTACAAAACCTCCGGGGTCAAGGCTATCGCCCTTTCCAAGGAAACTGGCGCGAAGGCATACGCACCCAACTACGAAAATGTTCTGAATGGCCATTATCCGCTGGGCCGCATGCTCTACCTCTATGTGGCCAAGGCCCCCAACAAGCCGCTGCCTAAAAACGTCCAGGAATTTCTGAAATATGTCCTGTCGAAAGAGGGTCAGGAAATCGTGGTCAAGGATGGCTACCTGCCTCTGCCGGCGGATGTGGCAGCCAAACAGCTCCAGGCTCTGAAGTGAGTCGTTTTTCCTGATCGGCAATCCGCCGGATGGCACCTCGCTGAAGCCTGCCGGTCCCGGGGACCGGCAGGCACCATTGCGTTTTGACCGGATTTTCATAGGTAAGGCATCGATGAATCACAAAATCCTCAAGCGGGTAAAACGAAGGGATCGTATCGCGCGGCTGGTCATAACCGTGGGCGGCATGGGCATTATTTGCAGTGTTGTTTTGATCCTGTTTCTTATCGCCCGGGTCAGCCTTCCCTTGTTTTCGAAGGCGCGCGCCGAGCTGGTTGCCCAGTTTCCCCTGCCGGCATCGATGCCGGCAAAGCACCTTGTTGAAGCGGGCCTGGACGATTATCTGGAACACCCCTTTGTGGTGGATCAAAGCGGAATGGTGCTTTTTCTTGCGCCACCGCATGGCGATATCGGTCAAAGAATCAGCCTGCCGCCTCCCACGGCCGGGGCATCGGTGCGCAGCGTCGAGCGCTTCGCCGGGTTATTTTTCGGCGTTCTGTGGTCCGATGGTACCCAGACGCTGGAGCAGGTGCGTTTTACGACCCGTTTCGACGAGCAGGGGCAGCGTCTTCAGGGACAGGAGGTTGTACGCCTGGCTTGCTTCGCGCCCCCGGCTGACGGTGTCGTTTCCCGGGCCCGGGTGCGGCTGGCCGATGACGGTCGGCGCAGCCAGGTAGCTTTGCTGAAGGACGGCCGGTTGCTGGTGCGGCAACAGCTGGAGACTGAGAACCTGTTCGGTGAAACCGAATCGCTGAACCATGCATTTACCCTTTCAGGCTATCCGGACGAAGCGATTACCGCAGTTGCCTTTGACAAAAGCGGACATACCTTTTACGCCGGAACGGATCAGGGTACCCTGCTGCGCTGGGATCTTTCCGAGGCTGGCGACGCCGTGCTCGTGGATCGCTTGCCGGCCTATGCCAGCAGGCGCGCAATTACCGCGCTGGCCCTGGTTTTCGGGGATGTTTCGCTGGCTGTCGGCGACGCCGAAGGCGGGCTTTCCACCTGGTTCCCGGTCAGAGGGTCCGCGGGAGAAAGCCAAAAACATCTGCAGCGCATTCATACCCTGTCCAGCCACCCCTCCGCCGTGAAAACCATCTATCCTTCGCTGCGCAACAAGTCTCTGGTCAGCCTCAATGCCGACGGCGTTCTGCACCTCGATCACATGACCAGCGAGCGTCACCTGCTGCGTATTGCTGCCGGCAAGCCGTTGCTGCACAGCTGCCTGTCATCCGACGGACGGGGATTGTTCGGTATCGATGCCGATGGCATGGCCTACCTGTGGCGCCTGCAAAGTCCCCATCCGGAAGTCAGTCTGAAGACCCTGTTCGGCAAGGTCTGGTACGAGGGTTATGACAGGCCGGCGCATGTCTGGCAGTCGTCCGCCGCGACGGACGATTTTGAGCCGAAGATGAGTCTCACGCCCCTTATTTTCGGCACCGTCAAGGGGACCTTTTATGCCATGCTGTTTGCCGTGCCGCTGGCCATTTTCGGCGCCATTTATACCAGCCAGTTTGCCAATCCCCGCCTGCGCGGCATGATTAAACCGGCGGTGGAGGTAATGGCGGCGATCCCCTCGGTGATCATCGGTTTTCTGGCAGCCCTGTGGTTTGCGCCCCTGTTGGAAAAATCGATTCCGGCCCTGTTCATGAGCCTGGCCTTTGTGCCTGTGTTTCTGCTGGCGTCGATTCTTCTATGGCAGGTCGTCTGTAAACATCCATGTTTTAAAAAGCTCGATCGCGGTGTGGAATTTCTGCTTCTGGCGCCGGTGCTGGTGACCGCGGTGGTTTGCGCCATCAAGCTCGGGCCGGTGGCGGAAGCGGCTCTGTTCGGCGGCAATTTCAAACTCTGGTTGTTTGGCGAAACCGGCATCCGTTACGACGCGCGCAACAATATCATCATCGCTTTTGCGCTGGGATTCGCCGTCATACCGATTATTTTCACCATTGCCGAGGATGCGCTGTCCAATGTCCCGGGCAGTCTCAAGGCCGCTTCCCTGGCCCTGGGGGCCAGTCGCTGGCAAACGGTCTGGCGGGTGGTTCTGCCTTCCGGTAGCCCGGGAATTTTTGCCGGCACCATGATCGGCTTCGGGCGTGCCATCGGAGAGACCATGATTGTCCTCATGGCAACAGGCAATACCGCCATCATGGACTGGAGCATCTTCAACGGCATGCGGCCGCTGTCCTCCAATATCGCGGTGGAAATACCCGAAGCGCCGGTGGGCGGCACGCTTTACCGGGTGCTGTTTCTGTCTGCCGTCCTGCTGTTTGTGATGACCTTTGTGCTCAATACCGTGGCCGAGCTGGTTCGCCAGCACCTGCGGAAAAAATACGGCCGGTTCTGACAGGATCTGACATGAACAAATTCTGGAAAAATGGGGAACCCTGCGTCTGGCTGACCGCCGCGGCGCTTTCGATCACGCTGCTGATGGCTGCGACCCTCATTGTCGTGGTCCTGGTCAACGGGCTTGGTGTGTTCTGGCCGTCACGGGTGGCCACCGCCACCCTGGATGACGGCAGCATGGTCATGGGCGAGATCGTGCGTCGCGAGCCGGTTTATGAAGGCCGGGGCGAACGACTGCAATTCAAGGTCGGCAACCGGGATCTTTACGGACTGGATTTCCGGTGGGTGGATGAGACCGCTATCGCTGATCTCGACTATGCCGGGGATACCCTGGCGCTGGAACGCATGGAGTATGGGAATTTTTACGGACGACTGATCGCCCTGAGCGATGTGGCTCGAACAGGGGTGAGCGGCGCGACGCCGCTGGAGGCCCTGCGCCTTGCGCATCGCCATGTGATGGATAAGAAAAAAGAGCTGGCGGCGCTTAAAGAGCGGGTCACGGCCCTCAACCAACGCATGGACCGGATGGCTCGAAAAGAGCGGGATCTTTTATTCCGTGGCCGCACCGCGCAGGATCCGGCGATTCTGGAACTGGAACGGCAGCAGTCTGTGTTACACCGGGATTTTGAGGAGCTGCTGCAGGTCCAGTCGGAACTGACCGCCAGTCTGCTTGCCCATACGGCCACCTTCGCCGATGTATCGGGGCGCGAAAAGACCCTGCCGCTTCTGGAGCTTGTGCGGTTTTACCGGCCCAATAGCATGTCTTTTTTCAGCAAGGTACGCTACTACGCGGTCCGACTGGCGGAACTTCTGTTTGATGAGCCCCGTGAGTCGAACACCGAAGGCGGACTTTTCCCGGCCATTTTCGGCACAGTCATGCTGATTTTCGTCATGAGCCTGTTTTCCTTTCCCCTGGGCGTGCTGGCGGCGATCTATCTGCGCGAATATGCCCGTGACGGGCTGGTGGTGCGCATGGTACGCATCGCCGTTAACAATCTGGCCGGAATCCCGTCCATCGTGTACGGGATTTTCGGCCTGGCATTTTTCGTCTATGGCATCGGCGGCAGCATCGACCGCCTGTTTTTCCCCGAGCAGCTGCCCACTCCGACCTTCGGCACCGGGGGCATCCTCTGGGCAAGCCTGACGCTGTCGCTGCTCACGGTGCCGGTGGTAATCGTAGCCACCGAGGAGGCCCTGGGCGCCATCCCCAATGGCGTGCGGGAAGGATCTCTGGCACTCGGCGCCACCAAATTCCAGACATTGACCCGGATTCTGCTGCCCATGGCTTCGCCCGGCATCATGACCGGCCTGATTCTGGCCATGGCCCGCGCCGCCGGCGAGGTCGCGCCGCTGATGATCACCGGTGTAGTCAAAATCGCGCCGGCCTTGCCGCTGGATGGGCGTTTCCCCTTTCTGCACCTGGACCGCAAATTCATGCATCTGGGATTTCACATTTATGACATCGGTTTTCAGTCGCCGAATGTCGAGGCAGCCAAGCCCATGGTTTTCGTGACCACCTTGCTGCTGGTGCTGATTGTGCTGGTGATGAGCAGCGTGGCTATCCACCTGCGCAACAAGATGAAAAAACGCTATACTTACGGAACTTTTTAAATCAGGTGAGGCTATGAGTGAAACACGTGCCGTCACGGTGACGGATCCGATCGTTCAGGTCAATGATCTGGCCTTTTATTATGGCAGTTCCAAGGCTTTGCACGGCATTGACCTGGATTTTCCCCGCAATAAGGTTACGGCGTTGATCGGGCCTTCCGGTTGTGGCAAATCGACGCTGCTGCGCTGTCTCAACCGGATGAACGACCTGGTCGACGGCGGCCGTGTCGAAGGCAGCATTCTGCTCGATGGTACGGAAGTAAACACGCCGGCCATGGATGTTATCGAATTGCGCCGCCGGGTCGGCATGGTTTTTCAGAAATCCAATCCCTTCCCCAAATCGATTTATGAAAACGTTGTCTACGGCCTGCGCATCGCCGGGATAAAGGATCGGGCGCTGCTTGATGAAACCGTCGAAAAAAGCTTGCGCCACGCGGCGTTGTGGGATGAAGTCAAGGACCGTCTGCAGGAGTCGGCCCTCGGTCTGTCCGGTGGCCAGATGCAGCGCCTCTGTATCGCGCGGGCTATTGCTGTCAATCCGGAGGTGGTGCTCATGGACGAGCCCTGTTCAGCGCTCGATCCCAAGTCCACCGCCCGGGTCGAGGAACTGATCAGCGACCTGCGGGAAAAATACACCATTATCATTGTCACCCACAACATGCAGCAGGCGGCCCGGGTGTCGGACTATACCGCCTTTTTGTTCGAAGGGGTGCTGGTGGAGTTCGGCGTCACCGAGCACCTGTTTGTCAAGCCGCTGCACAAGCAGACCGAAGACTACATCACCGGCCGCTTTGGATGACCCGCGGTGCCGGGCCGGGGCAGAAAACCGCAAAGCTTTTGGCAAACAACCAGTGTTTGTCCGGATTTGCCGGATGAATACCCCCCAGACAGATAGAGGACAGGATGCACATAGCGCGGGAAATAGAGAATCTCAAAAAAAGATTGCTGGCCTTGAGCGCCATGGTCGAGGAAAGCTTTGAACGTTCGGTGCTGGCGCTTAACCGGATGGATGGCACCCTTGCGCGGCAGGTGATCGGCGGGGATGTTGTGGTCGATCAGACCGAAGTCGATATCGAGGAAGAATGCCTCAAGGTGCTGGCGCTTCATCAGCCGGTAGCCAACGACCTGCGATTCATTGTTTCCATCCTTAAAATCAATAACGACCTGGAACGCATCGCCGACCTGGCGGTGAATATCGCCGAGCGGGTCATCGATCTGCAGCAGATGGAACGGACGCCGCCCCCCTTCGATTTTGTCACCATGTCGGCCAAGGTTCACGACATGGTCAAAAAAGGCCTCGATTCACTGGTCAATCTCGATCCGCACCTGGCCAGGGAGGTTATCAGCCTCGATGACGAGGTCGATCAGATGCACCACGAAACCTACGGTCTGGTTATCGAACAGATCAAGCAGCATCCCGACAGGATTCACGGCCTGATCTGCTACCTGGTCATTTCCCGATACCTGGAACGGATTGCCGACCAGACCACAAACATTGCCGAGGATACCCTGTATCTCGTCGAAGGCAAAATCGTTCGGCACCAGCTGTAAGCGCCTCAACAGGTCATATCAACAGAAAAGCCCCGCTGCCCGGCGAGGCTTTTCTGTTGATAACCGCGCAGAAGCAAGCAGTTAGGCCTTTAGCGTCCCGCCACCTTGCCCCTTGCCCCTCATACCTGCCCGTTATAAATTATCCCTCCGCGTCGCCGGTATTCTTGCAACACGGCCACTGCCTGGTCGCGGCAGATGTCCCGCAATACACGGATACCGCGCTTTTCCAGGAGATCCGGCCAGTTTGACGGCTTGTCGCCTTCATCGAAGCCGACCGCGCGGGCGTCGGCATCGCGGGCGCCGCAGGCCAGTTGCCGGATGCCGGCCCAGGGCAGGGCGCCGAGACACATGGCGCAGGGCTCGGTGCTGCTGGTCAGTTCAACGTTGCGGCCGTCGGCAAGCAGGGAAAAGCAGCCAATGAGGCGCTGCGCCGTCATCAGCGCCATGAGTTCGGCATGGGCCACGGAGCAGTTGGCGGCGGTGACGATGTTGACACCGGCGGCAATAAGCCGACCGCTGTCAAGGTCGAAGACCGCAGCGCCAAAGGGCCCCCCTGTGCCATGGCGGATATTGCTTTGTGCCAGCGTAAGGGCCAACGTCATGCGGCTTTCGGGCGAGGTAAAGACCTGGTCGGGCGGCGGCAGCATGTCGGCAACCCAGGGCGGAAGGCTAAGGCAGATGGCAGGCAAAATCATGCGCCGTGCCGAGGCAGCTGTGCCTCGATTCCCTGCAACAGCTCGCATTCCTCGATACAGCGGGGGCTGTAATGACGTTTCAGCCAGAGGCTCAGTCCGTCGAGGCCGGGGAACATGACCCGCTCGGTGATGTTGGATTGATCGAGTTTGTCGCGGATTTCCCACTTCAACTCGGCGGGGATGATGATTTTGCGCCAGATTCCGGGATGTTCATGGAGAAAATCACACAGGGTTCGCTGCGGGTCGGACATCACCGAAAAGAACGCAAACTGGTTGACGATGCGGTCTTCCATGGATGGTGGTTCGAGAAACAGGGCGGCATTGTCGCGAGACAGAGCCTGCAGGTCCTGCAGGCTGGGGATCGCTTCATTGAGCATTTCGACGGTAAAGACGTTGGCTCCTTCCGCTTCGAGCCGGTCGCGCAGCGGTTGCGGCAGGAGCTGGTGGGTCTTGACGTAATTGACCGCCCAGATGGCGCCGTCAAGGTTAAACTTGCAGATGTTGGCGGTGGCGAAGTGCATCGCCACCAGGGGCGAATAGGTCCAGTCGAGCATCCGGGTAGGCAATCCGTAATGCTGGGCCACCGACATCCAGTTCCAGAAGGCGTCGGCGTCCACGGCCGAACGATGCGCGTACTTTTTGAAGTTGCGCATCAGGTGACGCTCCAGGGTGGCGTAAGGGCCGCCGAGGCGCATCAGGGTCGTTTTCAGGACATAGCGCGCATCCGACAGGCCGCGAAAGGCGAACCGCGAGCGAAACCGACCGATATCCCGGTTCCATGAGTCGGCAAACAGCTCCTTCTGCAGTTCGTCATAGCTGCGAACGCGGATTTCATTCATCGGCCGTTGCCCTCCGTCGGCATGCCGGGACCGCAACGGTCAGACGACTCCGAGAATGACGCTGGATTCCTGCACGACCGCCCAGGCTTCATCCCCCTCACGCAGGTCGAGACTCTGATCGCTCGCCAGGGTCAGGGTGGCGCTGACGGTGGTGCCACCGGGCAGCTCGAGGGTGACATCGCAGTCGACCTGCCCTTCGATAATGCGCTGGACCGTGCCTTGCAGGATGTTGCAGGCGCTGAGCCGGGCCTTGCCAAGCTCCTTGATGACCATCACCGCCGGCGCCTTGGCCATGGCCACCACCGGGGCGCCGATTTCAAGGCCTAGAGACTCGACGCTTTCATTGGTGATGAGGGAGCAGATATGGTCGCCACCTTTGAGGGCCACGGTTACCAGGGTGTTGATGGCCCCCTTTTGCATTTGCGCGATGTCGCCGGACCAGATGTTTCTGGCACTGACTTTCATGTTGATTTTCCTCAGAAATTGGTAAAACCCCTCGCCGTCTTGCAAATGGTTGCCGATGGAGTTCAAAAATCGTTCATGCTCCTGCTGAATCAAGCGGAAACGACGGATGACTTCCTCGCCGGCCTCGGTCAGCCGGGTGCCGCCACCTCCTCGGCCGCCGGTGGTTTTGACGACCAGCGGGCGGTCCGAAAGGTTGTTGAGCATTTCCACCTGCTCCCAGGCCGTTTTGTAACTGATGCCGACCGCTTTGCCGGCCTTGGTGATCGAGCCCAGCTCGCCGACCTTTTCCAGTAGCTGGATGCGGCGGCTGCCAAGAAATTCCTGCCCGGATTTCCTGAACCAGAGGTCTCCGGTCAGACTGATATCCATTGCTTTTTTCTTTTTCACGTGAACTCCTTGCTGCCGAGGCGGGTGCATGGCTTTTCTGATAATTTAGTGGTTTTGCAGCCAGAAGGCAAATGATAATCACTTTTTTAGCGGTGCAATTACCGTGCGATGCAGATGGCTGGCCCGGTATCAGAAGGGGGTGCAAGGTCCGTGCGGCAGGGCATCGCTGGCTGGTCCGGGGTGTCGTCGAGAAACGATGCCAGGGTGTTTTTATCGCAGGGTTTCAGGAACAGGTGCCCCTGCCCCTGTCGGCAGCCCATTGCCAGCAGCAGGTGATGCTGGGCCCAGGTTTCAATGCCCTCGGCAACGGGGGTCAGTCCCAGATTGCGTGCCATGGCCAGAATAGCGCCGACCATCGCGGCGTCGTTCTGGTCACTGGACAGATCCCCGATGAAATGCCGGTCGATTTTCAGGTAATCAAAAGGCAGGTCTTTCAGTTTCTGCAGGGAGATATAGTCCCGACCGAAATTGTCCAGGCCCCAGTGCAGTCCCAGTTGGCCGATGTCGTGCAGGATATCGCACGCACAATTTTCATGATTTTGCAGGGTTGATTCATCGACTTCAAGCTGCAGGCAGGCCGCCGGCAGATTGGCATTTTGCAAGGCGGCGACAAGACCTTGTTTCAGGCCGGGGTGTCCGAACTGGCTTGCCGACAGGTTGATGGCCAGCGGCAGGGGGGCTCTGCCGGGCACTTGCCAGGTCCGGCAGGTTTCGCAGGCCTGTTGCAAAAGCCCTTCGCCGAGGGGAACCATGAGGTCCAATTTCTCAAGCCGTGGCAGAAAGGATTCGGGATTGCGGGGCGTGCCGTCAGGATGCCGCCATCGCAACAGCGCCTCAACCGCTACAACCTGCCGGGTTTGAAGATCCAGACGCGGTTGGAAAAGCAGAAAAAAATCCTTCCGGCCGACAGCCTGGCGCAGTTGCGACTCGAGTTCGAGTTGCGCAAGCAGGGCAAGGTTCATTTCCGGGGAAAAGAACCGGTAACTGTCGCCGGCTTCTTTTTTTGCCACATACATGGCCGTATCGGCATGGCGCAGCAACTGCTCCGGGTTTTGGCCGTCTTCGGGGAAAAGGGCCAGTCCGATGCTGGCGTTGAGGCGAATCCGGTGTCCTTCGACGCAATATTCCGGTGCCAGGCTGGCGAATATTTTTCGCAGTATTCCCGGCATGTTTTCCGCTTCACGGAAGCCGGACAACACTACAATGAACTCGTCACCGCCGAATCGCGCAACCGTGTCATTGCCGCGCAGGCAGTCCTGCAGACGCTTTGCCGCCAGTTTGAGGACCTGATCGCCGACGGCGTGGCCCAGATTGTCATTGACCTGCTTGAAGTGGTCCAGGTCCAGAAACAGCACCGCCAGCGGATGCTTGAAACGCCTGGCTTCCGCCAGCGATTGCTGCAGACGTTCTTTCAGCAGTGCCCGGCTGGGCAGGCCCGTCAGGGGATCGTAGTAGGCAAGCTGTGGAATTTTTCCGGGATTGACGGAAATTTGCGCGGTCTCGGTGAAAAGAACGGCCGTATAGCTCCGCTGCCCCGTGGAAAACGGCGCGACGCAGAAGTCAAAGGATCTGACCGTCCCGTCCTTGCGCCGGCAGACCAGCGTGTGGCTGCCTTCCGTAAAAGCGGTCGTTTTCCGGTTTGGCTCCGTGGCGACTTGCAGAGGTGCAATCGCCGTTGGCTGTTCGGGGGCGAGGATGGCCGGCAACTGGTGCCGATACACCTCGGATCGGTTGTATCCGGAAAGCCGGGCAGCATGCCGACTCCAGTGCCGTACCTGGCCCTGTTCGTCGAGCAGGGCCACCGCGGTGCGGGTGTTCGCCGCCATTCGAACCAGTGTCCGCAGGTTTTGCCGGCACAGTTGTTTGTTGCGATAGCGGGCGGTGATATCGCGGAAACTTGCCTGGATGGCGGATTGCAGAACCGGCATGCCGGCTGAAAAGCGGCCATGGAGATAGCGGACCTGCCCACTCCGGTCCCGACAGGCGAACAGCGCCGAGGTGCCGGGCAGGCGGCGAAGTTTTTCAAGAACGCGCTGCCAACGATTTTCCTGCTCGGGCAGCAGGATATCGTGCAGGAAGGCAGGCGGAGGGTGGTCGAATTTATGTTTGAGAAAGAGCTTCCACGCCTGGTTGCCGCCAAGGATGAAGCCATCGCGGCGCAGAATGCATAACAGTTTGTCCGGATCTTTCATGGCAGTCATCCCGGCATCGGGGCATGTGGGGCGGCGAGAGTTTGAAATAACAAATACCTGAAAATTATCAGAAGTGTGATGTAAATAATAAGAAACAGCTAAGGGCAAATTATTTATGTTTGTCTGGCTCTTGTCAATAAAAAAGTCGGGCCTGGAACTGCCGCAGCCAACGGCCCGGGGCCTTGCGGTCCGGAACGATTCCCGATATGCTGCCGGGGGCTGCAAGGGAAGCAAGAAAGGGCAGAGAAGATGGTACAGAATGCGAAGAATGAGGCCGGAGCAAGGGGCAGGCACGACCAGACCGGTGGGGAGAACCTTCTGCAGGATTTTGAATTTCATCAATTGCAGTGCATCTTCTCCGCCACCACCAACCTGGTCATGGTCGCCGACCATCAGGGAATGGTTTTTCAGCTCAACCCCGCCGCCGAGCATTTTTTTGTCGAATATGCATGGTGTGGCGTGCCTTTCTGGGAGTTGCTCGAATTGCCCGCAGCTGATCTGGAGGCAGCCTTGCGCGCCTATGCGCCGGATACTCACCATGAGATTTTTCTTTCGCGGTCCGGGCAGTGGTTCAATCTGCGGCTGGTTGCCTATGCGCCCCATGCCGACGGGCCAAGGGGATTTATCCTTATCCTCAACGATATCACCTGGCTGGTCGACAACCGTCAGCATCTCGAGAAGCTGGTCGCGGAGCGGACCCAGGCTCTGGCCAATTCCGAGAAAATGCTACGCCTTATCTTTCAGTCCGTCGGCAACGGCATTGTGCTGCTTGGCGACGCTTACCGGATTGTCAAAGCCAACCAGCGCGCCGGCCAGATTTATGGTTGCGACCCGCAACAACTGCTTGGCCGGGATCTTAGGGATCTGATCGATAATCACGGCCGCTGGACGCTGATGTCCTGTGTCGCGGCGCTGTCTGGCGAATCGAGCATGAGCGCCGAAATGCAGGTGCGGCGCTGTGACGGCGGCATGCTTCCGGCCAGTTTTATGGTAACCCGCGTCGAGATCGACGGGCACTTGTTCTGGCCGGTGATCGTGCGGGACATTTCCCGCCAGAAAGCCCTCGAAAGACGTCTGCGGCTGGAAAAACAGCAGGTGGAAGAGATGAACGTTACCTTGCGCAACGTCATGAAGAGCGTCGACGGGCAGCGCAAGGAATTCGAGCAGAACCTGGCGCGACGCATCCGTTCCCATCTGCTGCCGGCGCTGGAACGCATTGCCAGTGAACCGTCGGAGGCCATCCGCTCCAGTTATATCGACCTGGTGCGGGAGCAGCTCATCGGCCTGACCAGCGGTACCGCGGCGGAACTCGATGCGGGGCTGATGAAACTGAGCAGAACCGAAATGCGCATCTGCCAGTTCATTCAGGCCGGATGCTCCACCAATGATATTTGCGAAGCCATGAATCTGGCCTTTGAAACGGTACAGACCCATCGGAAAAACATCCGCCGCAAGCTGGGGCTGCGCGGCAAAAATGTCAACCTGCACTCCTATCTTATCGGACGTCGTGTCTCTGCCGGCCAAGAAGATGCCGGCTGAGCAACATTGTTCGCCTGCCTGGCAAATCTTCCCATGGGCTGCATGTGACCCGCCAATGTATACACCATCGAACAGGTTATCCGGCGTATTTATGTTTGATCGGGTATGCTTTCATACCCTTAAAATCCCCGATTGATCACCTGTCGGGCCGATGCTCCTTGTGCTATAAAACCCCCGAACGATATATCTGGTCCCGATGTGTTTAACTGCCGTTGCGGATGCCGGAGATCGTTTCAATGTGCGCCAGTCTCCGAGCCAGTCTTGCCTAAGGGGAAGGCCCCCAGGGCAGGCGGCCAAAGGGTTCCGCTGGAAACGGCGGTGCCTCCCGCGCTTGGAAAGGAGATATGCCCGGAATTCCGTTCCATTTATTTATCGCATGGGGAGGAAAGATTTTATGCACATCGTTCGCGTCAACATGTCCGATCTGACGGTCAAGACGGAGGAAGTCCCGGCCGAATGGAAAACCCTCGGCGGTCGTGCCCTGACCACCACTATCGTGGCATCCGAGGTTGTCCCGACCTGCCATCCTCTGGGACCCAACAACAAGCTGGTGTTTGCGCCCGGCATGTTGTCCGGCACGCCGGCCGCCAACTCCGGCCGTATGTCCTGTGGCGGCAAAAGCCCGCTGACCTACGGCATCAAGGAATCCAACTCCGGCGGAACCACCGCCCAGCAGTTCGCCAAGCTCGGCATCCATGCCATGATTATCGAAGGCCGTCCGGCCGAGGATAAATGGTATCGGCTGCACGTGGACAAGGACGGCGTAACCATCCACGAAGAGACCGAGGTGGTCGGCATGCAGAACTTCGCCGTTATCGCTGAAATGGAAAAACGTTTTGGCGACAAGGTCGGCGTCATGTCCATCGGCATCCCCGGCGAAAAGCGCATGGCGGCGGCCAACATTTCGGTGAAGGACCCCGACCACAAAATCCGGTCTCATGGCCGGGGCGGCATGGGCGCGGTCATGGGCTCCAAAAAAATCAAGTGCATCACCGTCGACGGTACCGGCGCCGGCAAGGTCGAAATTGCCGATCCCGAGAAATTCAAAAAAGCCGCCAAGGTGTTTGCCAAGGCGTTGCTGGATCATCCCGTTTCCGGTCAGGGGCTGCCGACTTACGGCACCAACATCCTGGTCAATATCCTTCATGAAGCAGGTGGTCTGCCGACCAAGAACTTCCGTTACGGCCAGTGCGATCATCACGACAAGATTTCCGGCGAGACCATGCATGACACCATCGTCGAGCGCAAGGGACACCCCAAGCACGGTTGCCATGCCGGATGTATGATCCAGTGCTCGCAGGTCTACAACGACAAGGACGGCAACTATCTTACCTCCGGTTTTGAGTACGAGACTATCTGGGGACTTGGCGCCGACTGCCTCATCCAGGATCTGGACGATATCGCTACCTGTGACAATATCATGGATGACATCGGCATCGACTCCATCGAGGGCGTGGTCACCATGGGTGTGGTCATGGAGGCCGGCATCATCCCCTGGGGGGACGGTAAAGGGGCCATCCGCCTGCTGCGCGAAGAGGTCGGCAAGGGCACGCCGCTCGGTCACATTATCGGCAACGGTACCGGTTCGGTCGGACAAGCCTACGGACTGACCCGGGTTCCGGTGGTCAAAAATCAGGGGATCCCGGCCTACGACCCCCGTTCGGTCAAGGGCATCGGCATCACCTATGCGACCTCGACCATGGGTGCTGACCATACCTCGGGCTATTGCATCGCCACCAATATTCTCAAATGTGGTGGTTTCGTCGATCCTCTGAGCAAGGAAGGCCAGGTTGAGCTGTCACGCAATCTGCAGATCGGCACTGCCGTCATCGACAGCACCGGCATGTGCGTTTTCGTGGCTTTCCCGATGCTCGACATTCCCGAGTGCGCCGAAGCGCTGAATGATATGGTGGCCGCCCGTTTCGGCATTGAGCTGGATAATGACGGCGTTGTCGCGCTGGGCAAGAAAATTCTCAAGATGGAGCATGAATTCAATCTGGCCGCCGGCATGAGCAACGCTGATGACCGCCTGCCCGAGTTCTTTTCTCTTGAGACAGTGCCTCCGCACAATGCCATCTGGGATTTCACCGACGCAGAAATCGATGAATTCTGGAATTTCTGAACAAGCGGAAGCCTGATGCTTTCGCCAGGTCGAGGCAGGGGGGCCCTTCCGGGTGGGCCCCTTTGCCCCGGCTGTCTTGTGTTTCCTGTCGTACCACCGAAACCTGTTCTGGCCGTCCGGACCCCTGGTCCGGGCGGCATTTTTTTTAACATCCGCCATCTTTCATAAGCTTCGATTGTTGGCCCCGCATGCCGGAATCCCCTGCGCGGCCTGGCAGTGACTTGCATTGCCGGGCGAAATGCCGTAAAACAGCCTATTCAAACCCTACGAAGGAGCCTGTTTTGCCGATTGTCGAAGATAAGCTGTTTCGCAAGATAAAAAAACTGGCCGGCAGGGCCATCGGGG
This sequence comes from Syntrophotalea acetylenica, assembly GCF_001888165.1. Classification (NCBI taxonomy): domain Bacteria; kingdom Pseudomonadati; phylum Thermodesulfobacteriota; class Desulfuromonadia; order Desulfuromonadales; family Syntrophotaleaceae; genus Syntrophotalea; species Syntrophotalea acetylenica. The sequence goes on along the minus strand of NZ_CP015455.1, from coordinate 2,636,399 downwards.
ATTTCAACCTCATTGAAGAGGGGGACCGAATCGCGGTGGCCGTATCCGGCGGCAAGGATTCCTGGACCCTGCTGCATATTCTCGACAGCTTGAGGCGCCGGGCGCCGGTGCGTTACGAACTGGTTGCCGTCAATGTCGATCCCGGGTTTTCCGGTTATCGTACGGATATCATGGAAGCGCATCTGAAGGAGCACGGCTTCGCCTACCACATGGAGCGTACCGATTGCGCTGCCATTATCCGGGAGAAATTGCGTCCCGGGTCGTCTGTTTGCGCGTTTTGTGCCCGGTTGCGGCGGGGTGCTTTGTATTCGGTAGCCGATCGGCTGGGGTGCAACAAGTTGGCGTTGGGGCATCATCTGGACGATTTCATCGAGACGCTGCTGCTCAATCAGTTTTTTGTCGGCACCCTGGCCGCCATGAGTGCCAGACTGCTGGCGGACAACGGCCGACATACGGTGATCCGCCCGCTGGTCTATGTGGAGGAAAGCGATGTTGCCGCTTTTGCGCGGAACAACGACCTGCCCAGCATTCCCTGCGGTTGTCCTGAAGAGGTTCGCACCGACCTTAACCGCCGCCGTATGAAACAGCTGATTGGCCAGCTGGCGCAGGAAATCCCGCATCTGCGCAGCAGTCTTGTCGGCGCGCTGGGCAACGTGCAGCCCAGACATCTGCTGGATGCCAACCTCAAGGATTTCGGTAGTGACAAGCCGGGCTGATCACCGCCCTGGATTGCGGTAGAATAAACACAGGGCGGCCTGGCAGTCGTTGCGGTTTTTGACCGCGGGAGCCGGCCGTTTCTCTTTCGGCGTTGCGCGCCCGATTCAACTCGGGGCGGATCAATCAAGGGCGGAGATGATGACCACGCAGTTCCATAGCAAGGCAGATCTCGATCTGGCCAGTGAGGTTCAGCAACTGTTGTTCCCCAAAGGGTCGCCGCACTGCAATTGGTGCTGTATCGGTATCGAGAACCGCATGGCCCGTGGACTTGGCGGCGACTATTTCGATTTTATACCGCTCGCCGACGGCTGCGAGGTTATCTTTCTCGGAGATGTCACCGGTCATGGTTTGCAGGCATCGGTGATCATGTCGCTTTTGTACGGGTTCATACATCGCGGCACCGCCGACAACTGCGATCCTGTGGACATGGCCTCCCGGGTCAACGATTTTCTGTTTTCCTTTGCCCGGCGTTCCCACCGGCTCGATCATTTTTTTTCCACTACCCTGTTCTACGGGGTGATCGATCCTGCCACGCTGGAAATGCGCTATATCAACAATGGTCAGGTGCAACCCCTGGTAAGGCGCGGGCACAAACTCATTCATCTTGCTGCCACCGGGTCGCCATTGGGGTATTTCGAACACACGGAAATTGCCGAAGCCCGTTTCCATTTCAGACGCGGCGACCGTTTCCTGCTGTATACTGATGGCCTGGTCGAGGCGTTCAATCCCCGGGGGCAGGCTTTTGGCATGCCGGGGCTCGAACGGTTGATGCGCCATCACAAAGGCGGCCACACCGATTTTCTCGACAAGCTGTTCGGTGCCCTCGCAGCATTCGGCGCTCCCGATCCACCCCAGGACGATTGCACCGCGATCGCCATAGATTTTGGTCTTCCCGGGAGATAAGGCCGTTGCGCAGATCCTGCAAAAGGTTTTGTGCGGCCCGGTAACTTCTATTGGATCCGCGCCCGTTGCTTCCGGAGTCATGCTGGTGTGGTTTTTCACGGCCCGCATCGCCGGCCCGTCATTTCAACGATTACCGGCTATTACCGGTTTTTATCAAGGAGAGGCTTCATGGCAGAAAGTCATTATCGCGCAGGGGACCGGCAACACGGTTTTCTGATCACCGCCGTATCGCCGCTGCCGGAACTGCATGCAACGCTGGTGCAGTTGCAACACGAACGGACCGGAGCGCGCATGGTTCATCTCGACCGCGACGATGACAACAATCTGTTCGCCGTCGGTTTTCGCACCACGCCGCAGGATTCCACCGGCGTGGCGCACATTCTGGAGCACACCGTCCTGTGCGGCTCGCGACGCTACCCGGTACGGGATCCCTTTTTCACGATGCTCAAGCGCAGTCTCAGCTCCTTTATGAATGCGCTGACGGCCAGCGACTGGACCTGCTACCCCTTTGCTTCACAGAACCACACCGATTTTTACAACCTGATGGGGATCTATCTGGACGCGGCTTTTTTCCCGTTGCTGCGCGAGCGGGATTTTCGACAGGAAGGACATCGCCTGGAATTTGCTGATCCGGGAGACATGCGCTCGCCCCTGCAGTTTAAAGGAGTGGTGTACAACGAGATGAAGGGTGCCATGGCCGATCCTTCCTCGTTGCTGCACCGGCGCCTGACCCGCGCGCTTTATCCGACGGTGACCTACGGCTTCAACAGCGGCGGCGAGCCCGAAGATATCCTCGATCTGAGCTACGCTCAGCTCAAGACGTTCCATTCTACCTATTATCATCCCGCCAATGCCTGGTTTTTCACCTATGGCAATATGCCCCTGGAGGGCCATCTTCACGCCATTGAAGAGCAGGCCTTGCGCCATTTCGGGCCGCTGCAGGTAAACAGCGCGATCCCGGACGAAGTACGTTTCGAGGCGCCTCGCAAGGTGGTGGAATCCTTCCCTGCCGAGGCCGGGGATTCTCTTGCCCGGCGCTCCATGGTGCAGATCGCCTGGTTGAGTTGCCCGGTGTCGGATCCCTTCGAACGGCTGGGCATGACGCTGCTGGCCGAACTGCTGCTCGGCAACCCCGCCGCCCCGCTATACAAGGCACTGCTCGAATCGGGCCTGGGTCAGAACCTGGCGCCGGGGACCGGTTATCATGACGATTACCGCGAGACCTATTTTGCTGCCGGATTGCAGGGCACGGATCCGGAAGCGGTGGATGGCATCGAAACGCTGGTCCTGGAAACGCTGCAGCATGTTGTTCGCCAGGGGTTCGCTCCGGATCAGATTGAGGCAGCCATCCACCAGCTGGAATTTTCCTATCGTGAGGTCAGCGGAGACCAGTATCCCTACGGTTTGCTGTTGCTGATGCGCATGTTCGGCTCCTGGCTGCATGCCGACGACCCGGTGTCACCCCTGTGTTTCGAGGCGGATCTTGTACGGTTACGCCGGGAATTGGCAACCGGCCCGTTTTTTGAAAACCTGGTCCGCCGGCATCTGCTCGACAACCCCCACCGGGTGACTCTGCTGCTCAAACCCGATCCGCAAATGAAAATGCGTCAGGAGCAGCGACTGCGCGAGCGGCTGGCGGCTGTTGAAAAAAAACTCTCCGCCAGCGATAAAAACGACCTGGTTGAGCAGGGCCTGGCATTGCTGCAGGCTCAGGAGGGCAATGAAGACCTGTCGTCTTTGCCAACGCTTGACCTGACAGATATTCCCGCCCGGCCGGCGCCGGTCGATTTCCGCGCTGGCGAACTTCGGGATGTGCCGGTGAGCTGGTTTGATCAGCCGACCAACGGCATCGGCTATTTCGACGCCAGTCTGGCGATTGATGACCTGCCGGAAGAGTTGCTGTGCGATGTCCCCCTGTTTTGCTCCCTGTTGACCAAAGTGGGCGCCGCCGGCAGCAGTTACCTGGAAATGGCGGAACGCGTTTCCGCGGCTACAGGCGGGGTGCAGGCCAATCCAATCATTCTCGATAGCCCGGCCAGTCTGGACGATTTTCAGCTTGCTATCGAGTTTCGTGGCAAGGCCCTGTTGCGCAATCAGCGGCGGTTGTTTGAAATTCTCAGGGATTTTGCCTCGGCTCCCGATTTTTTTGATCTGAAGCGCCTGCACACCGTGCTCCAGCAGATGAAAACCTCTCTGGAGAATTCTGTACCCGGTTCCGGACACAGTTACGCATCGCGGGTTGCGGCCGGAGCCTTGACGGCGGCCGGCCGATTACGGGAGAACTGGAGCGGCCTGCACCTGATTCGCTTGGTCAGGGACCTGGCCGGTCGGCAACCGGAGCAGCTCGGCGACCTCGCCCATCGCCTGCAGCGTCTGGCCAGTCTGATTTTCCGCCGCGACCGTCTGCGCTGTGCGATAACCGCCGAACAATCCGGATTCTCTGAAATCGGCGCGGCTCTCGACGTTTTTCTCGCCGCCCTGCCGACTTGCCGCGAGCCGGCCGCCATGCTGCCGCGGCCGGCGCCTTTTGGTGACAAGGCTACCGGCTGGATAGCGGCTGTTCCGGTGGCCTATGTAGCTCGGGTTTTCCCCGCGGTTCCACTGGGGCACGCCGACGGACCGGCACTGCTGGTGCTGGCCAAGCTGTTGCGTGGCGGCTATCTGCATCGCGAAATCAGGGAAAAGGGCGGCGCCTATGGCGGGATGGCCAATTACGATGCACAAAGCGGCCTGTTTGCCATGCTTTCCTATCGCGACCCGCATCTGGTGCGCACCCTCGAGGTCTATCGGGATGCCGCCCGTTGGGCTGCCTCGGGCATGTTTTCCGCAGTCGATATCAAGGAAGCTGTTCTTGGCGTGTTCAGCCAGATTGACAGGCCCCTGTCTCCGGGGGGCAAGGCAGTGCGCGAGTTCCGTTATCTTCTCCAGGGGTGGTCCCCGGAAGCGCGGCAACTTTTCCGCGAGCGCATTCTGGCCGTGGATGCTGCGCGCCTCGCATATGTTGCCCGGACTTATCTGGTGGACGGCTGGGATGCCGGTGCGGTGTCGGTGGTGGCCGGAGAAGATATGCTGCTGGAAGCCAACAGCCGGCTCGGTACGGCAGCCCTGGCGCTTGAAAAGGTTTGACTTCTGCTGACAATGGAGACTTTGTTCCCTGGCTGAAGTGTGGTAACCTTCAGCTTTCCGTGAGCCATTTCACAATCTGACGATCGCGGAAAATTACCCCCGGAGCTTCGTTTGATGGAAAAACTGCTGTCCACGAAAGAAGTTGCCCAGCGTCTCGGTGTCAACGAAAAGATGGTCTATACGTTGATAACCGAAAAGGGGCTGCCTGCCACCAAGATTACCGGTAAATGGCTTTTTCCGGCCCATCTGGTGGAACAGTGGGTCGAGAGCATGACCATCAATTATCCGACCGGGTCTGCTGAATTGCCGCATAAGAGCGGATTGCTGATGATTGCCGGCAGCGACGATATCCTGCTCGACCGCTCCCTGTCGCTGTTCATGAAGCTCAATTCCGGGGATGTGGTGCTGTTCGGAGCGATCGGCAGCCTTGGCGGACTGAAGGCCCTGCGTCGGGGCATGTGTCACATCGCCACCAGTCACCTCGCCGAAGAAAATGAAAACGACTACAATTTTTCCTATGCCGCCAGCGAGCTGGATGCGTTGCCCGCGGTGGTCAATTTTTGCCGGCGCGAGCAGGGGTTGATCGTGGCAGCCGGCAACCCCCACGGGATTGCCGGCTGTGGTGACATTGCCGAAAAGGACCTTACCGTGGTCAATCGCGCGCTGGGGGCCAGCACGCGCATCATTTTCGACCAGCAATTGCAGGAGGCCGGTATCAAGCCGGCCCGGATCAAGGGGTATGGCAACGAAGTCGCGCACCATCTCGATATCGGACTGGAGATCCTCAGTGGGCGCGCCGATGTCGGTCCGGGAATTCGTCCCGCGGCAGCGTTGCTGGGACTCGACTTTCTGCCGTTGCGGTGGGAGCGTTTCGACCTTCTGATTCCCAAGGACAGTTTTTTCGATAAATCCATTCAACAATTTCTCGCCTTGCTTCACGAACCGGCCTTCCACAAACTCGCCGCCGCATTGCCCGGTTACGATCTGAGCCTCTCCGGCCGCATGCTGTTTCCCGGGGAGTCGCGCTGACGCGCTCGGCGGGGTACCTGACGGTGTTTTATAGTTCTGCTTCCTCTGCGCTTTTGTTGCACTGTCGTGATTTGAGTCAGGACGGAAAACGTGTCCGTTGACTCCACGAGGTTATTACGCTACAGTTATAACCACTTGGAACCTGTCCGCATGGCGCTTTTCGGGTGCGGGGCAGCTTTTTACATCTTTGGGAAAAAAGCGATCGCGTCAATACTGAGGAGGAAAAAATGAGGTCATCATTGCGGATTCTGAGCAGCGTTCTATTACTTATGGCGATTTTCTGCAGCGGCGCCATGGCTGTCGAACGTCTGAAACTCTCCACCACCACTTCCACGGAAAATTCGGGATTGCTGGCGGCCATACTGCCCGCTTTCGAGAAAAAACATGATTGCAAGGTCGATGTAATCGCAGTCGGGACCGGCAAGTCCCTCAAAATCGCTGAAAACGGTGATGTCGACGTGACCCTGGTTCATGCCCGCTCCCTGGAAGATGCCTTTGTCGCAGCCGGTTTCGGTGTCAACCGCCGTGACGTCATGTATAACGATTTCATCATTATCGGCCCCGCCAAGGATCCCGCCGGAGTTAAAAAGGCAAAATCAGCCGCCGAAGCCATGAAGCGCATCGCTGACGCAAAGGCGACCTTTGTGTCCCGCGGCGACGAGTCCGGAACGCATGTGATGGAGAAAACCATGTGGAAGGCCGCCGACGTGAGCCCCAAGGGCGCCTGGTATGTCGAAGCCGGCCAGGGCATGGGTGAGGTCATCATCATGGCCAATGAACGCCAGGGATACACCCTTACCGACCGCGCCACCTACATCGCTTATCAGAACAAGGTCAAGCTGCCCATCGCTTTTCAGGGCGACAAGGCTTTGTTCAATCCCTATGGTGTGATCGCCGTCAATCCCAAGCGGCACCCCCATGTCAAATACGACCTGGCCATGGCTTTTATCGCCTACCTGACCTCCAATGAAGGACAGAAGGCCATCGCCGATTTCAAGGTGAAAGGGCAGCAGTTGTTTTTTGTTTATGAATAACCCATGCCTACGGTAGAAAAAACGCCCTGCAGGGACTTTCCTGCAGGGCGTTTTTTCATCGTGATGCACCAATGGGGAAGGAATCCGTACGGGAGAGGGATGTGAAAATCGGAAGTTTTGAATTCAGCATGCGTGAACTCGGCGGGGCCATGGGGGATTTCGGCACGCTGTTTCCTCTTGCTATTGGTTATATTGTCGTGTGTGGCGTGCATCCGGCTGGCTTGCTGATCATGATGGGCCTTGCCAACGTGGTTACCGGTTTCTGCTACCGACTGCCCATGCCCATCGAGCCGATGAAAGTGCTGGCGGTGGTCGCCATCGCCGAGCAGTGGCCGCCTTCCATGGTTTACGCATCGGCCTTTGCCATGGGGGTGGTCTGGCTGGTCGTTTCCTTGTCGGGGTTGATGGAGCTGATAGCACGCATTACCCCCAAATCGGTCATTCGGGGCATCCAGATGGCTCTTGGTATACTGCTGGCCGTCAAAGCCCTGGAGATGATGTCCAGCGGCTGGATTCTGGGGCTGGTGTCCGTCGCCATTGTTTTGTTTCTGCGAAACAACCGGTTCACGCCGGCGGCGGTGGTGCTGGTAGTTCTTGGCGCTGTGATTATGTATGTCAACCGGCAGTTTCAGGGGCTTCCGGGGCCGACCCTGGCACTGCCCGACTTGCAGACCTTTACCCTGGGCCAGTCCTGGCAGGCCATGTTGCGCGGCGGCTTTTCCCAGCTGCCCCTGACCGCGACCAACGCCGTTATCGCTACGGCCGTACTGATCCAAGGTTACTGGCCGGATCGGCCGGTGAGTGAAAAAAAACTGGCCCTGAACATGGGCATCATGAATCTGGTGGTCCCGTTTTTTGGCGGCATGCCCATGTGCCATGGCGCCGGTGGACTCGCCGGTCAATATTATTTCGGTGCCCGCACCGGAGGCGCCAATTTGATCGAAGGTGGGTTGGAAATCGCCATGGGCCTGTTTCTGGCGGGATCGATAGCGGGCCTGTTTGCCGCTTTTCCGCTGGCGATTGTCGGTGCCATGATGCTGTTGGTCGGCATCGAGCTGACCAAATTTGCCAGGGGGCTGACCTGGGATTGGAACCTTTGGCCGATGGTGGCAACGGTACTGGTTTCCCTTGTTGTGAATATGGCCTGGGGGTTTGTGGTCGGATTGCTTTTGCACCATGGCTGGAGCCTTGCAGCGAGGAAAAAAGCCGCAACCTAGCCGCGGGCGTTTTGACGCGTGCCGCTTGTCATTATGTCTGTCATGGATATAATCGTAAGTGTGTAATAAAGACGGCATTACCCCAACGAAAGGAGGCTGTGAGATGCGAGTTCAGGATGGCGATGTGTTGATTGGCAAGGCTGGCGAATACGATGTGGAACTGACGGTGACAAAAGTGTGCAAAGGCGATGTCTGCTGGACCGAGTGCGACGCCGACCTGGTCTGCAACGGTGAGCCCATGGTTCCCGTCTCTTCCGGGGCGCGGCTGTCCGAGCGGCGGCCGGATCGCGTAAAAACCTGACAGCCGTTATATCACAGGCTGCAAAGACCGGGAACGGACCTCTGCCGGGTCCCGAAAGCTTCAGGTTTGTGCCTGCCGCATGAAAAGCGCAAGCTGTGCGGTATGGCAGTCTGGATATATTGAAGCCGCAAGACGCATGCCGTGCCCGATCGGGTGCGGTTTTTTTTGCTGGAAACCTGCCTTTGCGCTGTTGTCTGCGCAACTTCCTTTATTCAGGGGGTTGTAGCTTGGTGACCGTACCTGCCGTGGCGTGATAATTGCAAAATTACGCCGGGCGGCCGGTTGCCGCCACGCCGTCCCTTGTCCTGATAATCCGAAGGCCGGCGGACGCGATCCTTCCATGATCTAGGTCGTCTCCGGGAGTCTTTGCATGCTTTGCCGCAAGGCTGTATTGTCTGTCTGTTTCCTGTTGCTGCTGATGCCGGCTTCCGGTTGGGCGCGGGAGATGAAGCTGTTAATCCTGCATTCCTTCCATGCCGGGTTCGCCTGGACGGCGAACCAGCAGGCCGGTTTTCTGCAAGCGCTTGAAGGTCGCGCCGGCGCCGCTTCCGTCGACCTGCGTGTCGAGTATCTTGATGCCGGCGCCGGAACATTCGAACCGGCCGGTTTCGATGCACTTTTCAGCCACTTCAAGAATAAATATACCCATTTTGTTCCCGATCTGATCTATGCGACCGACCGCCAGGCCGTCGCTTTTCTGCATATGTATGGCTCTCGCCTGTTTCCGACGGTGCCGGTTGTTTTCAGCGGTCTGCACGATCTTGACCTGGACACACAGCTGAATCCCGACCGCTTTTTCGGAACCTTCGCATTGCCGGATATCGGCGCCACCGTTGACCTTGCCTTGCGACTGGAGCCCACGCTGAAAGAGCTGCACTTTGTCGGCGACGATTCCGTCGTTTCACGCGGACTTCGAAGTTATGTCCGCCGGGAGGTCGCCAGGTATTATCCGCAGGTCGCGGCAACCTTTTATGACAGCCCCCGCCTCGAAGATCTGGCCGCTCATCTGGCCGATGTGCAACCCGGGTTATGGGTTGTCACTTCCCTGGTCGGCGTGCGGGACAAGCATGGTGCTTTGGTGTCCGTTGCCGAAAGCCTGCAGCGCCTGTCGGCGTCCGGCCGTTTCAAAATTTTGGCAATGGAAGACATTTATCTGACGCCTGGCGTACTCGGCGGTGCCATGAATCGTGGGGCGGAGCAGGGCTGGCTGGCGGGCTGTCTGGCCCGCGAACAGGTTTTCAACGAAACTCTGCCAGACAACGTTTCCCTGCTGGGCAATACTTCGCGCTCCTACCTGTTCGACTACCTTCAGCTGCGGCAATTCGGCCTGAGCATGGAGGATCTTCCGCCAGGCAGTTCGGTAGTGAATCAACCCCGTTTTCTGTGGAAGCAGCGTGGGTTCCTGCCCGGCGTGCTAATCGGTCTGGTTGTTCTTCAACTGGGTTTTTTGTGGTTTTTGCTGCGTTTTTTTCGTGGAAGGGGCCGCGCCCGGCAGGCCTTGCTGGAGAAACAGGCGCAGTTTCATACCGTGATCGCCGCGACTCATGACGCGGTGGTAGCGATTGACGAACAGGGTCGTGTGACCCTGTTCAACCCGGCGGCCGAGCAGCTTTTTGGCTGGAGCAGCGAAGAGATGATTGGCGGCAGCCTGGATGCTCTTATGCCGGAAGGCTATCGTGGACAGCATCGCAAGGATGTGGCCAGCTTTTTCGGCACGGGCGAACCTTCCGAGGCGATTGGCCGCAGCCTGGAGCTCCTGGCGATACATCGCTCCGGGCGGGAGTTTCCGGTTGAGCTGAGCCTGTCGGTCGGCCAGTGTGGCCGGGAGCGTTTCGTGCTGGCCACGCTGCGCGATATTTCCAGCCAGCGGCAGGTCGAACGGGAAATCCGGCAGCTGGCATATTACGATGGATTGACGGGCCTGCCGAACCGGGCACTTTTCGAAGATCGGTTCCGCCGTGTTTTGAGCAGTGCCGATCGAACCGGCCAGTTGGCGGCCCTGTTATTTATCGGCGTGGACAATCTCAAGATCATTAACGACACGCGCGGGCATGCCTGCGGTGACCGGTTGTTGAAGCTGACCGGCCAGCGGCTGTCAAGTCTGGTCCACGGCGGCGTTACTGTTGTCCGCTGGGAAGGTGACAAGTTTGTCGTTTTGCTGCCGGGGTTGCAGGCGTTGGCGGAGGCCGAACAGGTGGCCGACGATATTCTCAAAACCTTTGGCGAGCCTTTCCCGGTGGACGAGCAGCGTTTTTTCATGACGGCAAGCGTGGGGGTGGCGGTTTATCCCCACCATGGCAGCGGCGGGGAGATGCTCCTTCAGCATGCCGATATGGCCATGTACGCCGCCAAGGAGCAAGGCCGCAATACCTATTGCATCTTCACCGAAGAAATGAACCGGTGTTTGCTGGAACGCAGCGAACTCGAGCATAATCTGCGGCAGGCGATAGCGCGGGAGGAGTTTTTTCTTGCCTTCCAGCCCCAGGTCGACCAGAAAACGGGGCGCGTCGTGGGCGCGGAGGCCTTGCTGCGCTGGCATCACAAGGACAAGGGCCTGATCCCTCCCGGGCAGTTCATCCCCCTTGCGGAAGAGAGCGGCCTGATTCTTCCCATTGGTTACTGGGTATTGCGCCATGCCTGCGCGCAGAACAAAGCATGGCAGTTGGCCGGTTACCCTCCCTTGCGCGTGGCGGTCAATCTTTCCGCCCGGCAGTTTCAGCAGCCCGATTTTTATGACCAGGTTGGCCGCATTCTTAAGGAGACGGAACTCGAGCCCCGTTATCTCGAACTGGAACTGACCGAGAGCCTGCTTATGGCCGATGCCAAGGCGGCCGCACAGACGCTGAGCGCACTGCGGGATCTTGGGGTGGGCATAGCCATTGACGATTTCGGCACCGGCTATTCCTCGCTTAGCTACCTGAAGGCGTTTCCCATCGACCGGATAAAGATTGCCCAGGAATTCGTTCTTGACATTGTTCGGGACCCAGGGGATGCGGCGATCGTGGAAACCATTATCGCTATGGCCCACGGGCTGGGCCTGGATATTGTCGCGGAAGGGGTTGAAACGGCTGATCAACTTGAATTTTTACGAACGCGACAGTGCCAGGTGATGCAGGGCTATTACTTCAGCCGACCGGTACCCGCGGAAATTTTCATCGAATTTCTTGCCGAAAACGTTGCCGGCGCCTGCAACGGTGTCCATGCAATGCTCTGAGCCGCTGGCCTGCTTATCATTCCTCGAGCTTTTTAAGCATGCGGCATTCCTGGTCGCGGTAGGTTGTCAATCTGTCGGCCAGCAGGTCGAAGTCGACCATGTGCCCATCGAATTCCGGCCCGTCCACACAGGCAAACTTCATCTCGCCATTGACCATGACCCGACAGCCGCCGCACATGCCGGTGCCGTCGATCATGATCGGGTTAAGGCTGACAATGGTGTGTACCTTCCAGGGGCGGGTCATTTCGGCGACGGCCCGCATCATGGGTACCGGACCGGCGGCAAAAACTGCCTGCGGCCTGCTTTCCTCCGCGCGTAACTGAGCGTCCAGAACCGTCGTCACCAGTCCTTCCTGCCCCAGACTGCCGTCTTCGGTGGTAATCAGCACCTTTTCGCAGAAAGCTGAAAATTCCTCGGCCATGATGATCAGTGAGGCGGTGCGGCCGCCAATCAGGGTCGTGACCCGGTTGCCGGCAGCAGCCAGAGCCTTGGCCACCGGGTAGAGAACGGCCGTGCCGACACCGCCGCCGGCGCAGGTGACGCGTCCCCATCGCTCGATGTGGGTAGGGCGGCCGAGCGGTCCGGCGACGTCGCGAAGACTGGCGCCTGCCGGCATGGCCACCAGGCGGCGGGTGGAGTAACCAACCGCCTGAACGAACAGCGTGATGCTGCCCTGCCGTTGATCGGCGTCGGCAATGGTAAGCGGTATGCGTTCTGCGTCCTCCTCGGCGTGCACGATGACGAATTGACCTGGTTTGCGGTGACTGGCAATGCGTGGAGCGGAGATGTCGAGACGGTGAAGGTTGCTGGTTACAGGCGTGTTGGCCAGAATTCGGAACATGTTTGAACCTCCCGGCGAAGCAATGGCAGTTTCCGAAAACCAGTGTAACACAGTTCGGCAAGCGCGGTCGAAAGGGCGGCGGACAGTGCCTGTTTATCCTGATGGCGAGGGCTGGACAAAGGCGCAGGGTGCGGTATCTTTGGAAGGCAATCCACAAACCCCATTGAGCAGGGAGGCAAGTTATGGGAACGCATTTTATTACGGATGATTGCATCAATTGCGGTGCTTGCGCGGAAGTCTGCCCGGTCGATGCGATCAGTGAAAAAGGCGAAATGCATGTGGTCGATCAGGCGGTCTGTACTGATTGCGGGGCCTGCGACGAAGTCTGCCCGGTGGATGCGATCAAGTGGGATTGACGCCGGACCGGCTCGAAAATCGTCCGGGCCGCAGATCCGGGCCCGGACAATATTCAGCGTTATTGGCAATCCCGTTGTCCCTCCCGTAGTTTTCCCCTTTTTGCGAGAAAATCCCGCAGTCGTTCAAGGGCCTGTGCAATGCGTTCCATGGAGTTGGCATAGGAAAAGCGCAGGTAGCCTTCCGCGCCTTGCCCGAAATCGATTCCGGGGGTCAGGGCTACGCCGGTTTCTTCGAGGATAGCCAGGGCCAGCGCTCTCGAATCCGTGCTGACGTGCCGGGCGTCTGCCAGCGCGTAAAAGGCTCCCGCCGGGCAGCTGTGGAGGGGCAGCCCGAGCTTTGGCAACTCCTCGATGAGATAGCGGCGCCGCTGGTCGTAGACTGCGCGCATCCGCGCGACGTCCTGCTGGCAGTCGCGCAACGCGGCAATTCCGGCCATCTGGACAAAGTTTCCCGCACAAATAAGGAAGTTCTGGTGCAGGCTCTGCAAGGTGCGCATGCAACCCTGAGGTACGATGAGGTAACCCAGCCGCCAGCCGGTCATGGCATAGGCCTTGGAGAAGCCGCCAAGCACGAAGGCGTTTTGCGTGTATTGCAGAGCGCTGTGCTCTTCCCCCTGATAGGTGAGGCCGTGATAGATTTCGTCTGAAATCAAGGGTACGGGAAACGTCGCCATTTCCGCCAGCCATGCCGGGGGTAGCACCGAGCCGGCTGGATTCGATGGCGAATTGATGAGAATGCCGCGACTGCGGGGTCCAAGCCGCTGCCGGACCTGCTCCGGACGCGGCTGAAACCCGTCTTCGGGCCGGGTGCGCAGGAAGCCCGGTACGCCGCCGGCAAAGCGGATGAAATTGGGATAACAGGCATAGGCAGGATCCGCGAGCAGAATTTCGTCCCCGGGGTTCAGGAGTGCGGAAAACAGCAGCAGCATCAGCGGGCTGGTTCCCGCAGAAACCAGGATGCGGGAAGGCTCTACCGAGACCCCGTAACGACTGAGGTAATGCCCGGCAATGGCTTCGCGTATCTCCAACCGCCCCAGGGAGTGGGTGTAGGTGGTGCCGCCGCTTCGCATGGCCCGGATGCCGGCTTGGATGATCGGCGCGGGGGTGGGAAAATCCGGTTCTCCAAGGCAGAGGTAGATAATGTCCTTTCCGCAGGCTTGCAGCTCATGGGCGCGTTCCATGATCTCCATGGCCAGAAAGGGCTTGACAAGGTTGGCGCGGCGTGAAAGCTCGATGTTCATAAGTGGAATCTCTGCTTCTTCAGACGGTTTTGCTGGCCGATACGGCGCGTTTAAAAGCCCAGGCCTCTATTTTTTTGATCTGTTCGGCCATGGTTATGGATAACGGAACGGTGCGGCCGATGGCTTCCATCACATCCTGCTGCTGCATGGGCCGGTCCGCGGCCATCGATTCAAACAGGGCGCTGGCCACGGTCTGCTCGATTTCGGCACCGGAAAATCCCTTGGCGGAATGCGCCAGCATGCCCAGCGAGAAGCTTTCAGTATCAAGGCCGCGTCTTTCCAGGTGGATGCGGAAAATATCCTGCCGTTCTTCGACGGAAGGCAGCGCCACATAAAATATTTCGTCAAACCGCCCCTTGCGCAGAATTTCCGCCGGTAGCATTTCGATGGCGTTGGCGGTTGCGGCAACGAATACCGGATGCTGCTTTTCCTGCATCCAGGTCAAAAAGTAGCCTAGAACCCGCGAGGCGGAGCCACCGTCTGCCTTGAAGCCCTGGTTGGAAATGCCGGCCTCGATTTCATCGATCCACAGCACGCACGGGGAAAGGGCCTCGGCCGTTCGGCAGGCCTGGCGCAGGCTGCTTTCCGGCGAACCATAGGTGCCTTCGTAGACCGTGGCCATGTCCAGACGCACCAGCGGCAGTCTCCAGCGGGCGGCGATGGCTTTGACGAACAGACTCTTGCCGCAGCCGCTGATCCCCATGATCAAAACCCCCTTGGGCAGGTTGCGTCCCTCGGCCAGATCGTCGCAACCAAAAACCTTTTCCCGCTTGGCGAGCCATTGCTTGAGGTTTTCCATGCCACCGACCTGCGCCGATGCCGGGGACACGTCCACCACCTCCATGATCCCGCTTTTGCGCAGCAATTGCTTTTTGTCCTGCAGCAATGCGTCGGTGAAGTCATCCAGCGAGGGGTCTCTGGCGGTGCGAAGCAAGCGGATGGTCTGGTCGATGTTGGTGTAATCGAGTCCCTGGGCGGCGCTGACAATCCGGGCCAGGTCCTTATCACCGGCGATCCATTGCTTCAGCAACGGGTCTCGCTGGCCGCGGCTTTCGATATGGGCCCGCATTTCGGCGCGGTCGGGCAACGGATGTTCGAATGTCTGGACACTTCTTTGCAGCGCCTCCGGAATGCGGGCCGGCGGGCCGATGAAAATCAGGGTCTTGGGATGTGTCTGTCTCTGGTTTGCAAAATCGGCCAGGGTTCTTTGCAAAAACGCATTGTCCTGCCAGAACCAGTGGAAATCCTTGAAGACGAACACCCCCCGGTACTCCTGTCTGATGGCCCAGCGCAGTCCTGCAAGGGGATCGGCAGTGCCTTCGACATTGACAAACCCGCAGGTGCAGGACCATGTCTGGGGCCCGGAGATACTTTTGAAGCCGCGCTCCACGGTGCGGCTGATCAACGCCTCGCTACGGTTTTCATTGTCCGTATTCAGATAGATCAGGGGGGTGCCTGCGGCTATCAGGCGAAGCAGATGACTGGCGGTGATGCGTTCCTGCATGGCTGGCTCCTTTGATGGGTCCGAAAACTGCTTCGCTACATTAAACCAATCCATTGAAAATGTCCATTGCGGGGAAGTGGCGGCGCTTGAGGTTTGCGGGTGGAGTTTCCTTGCATTATGGGAAGAAATAGGCTAGTTTTCATCCGAAAACGGCCCGTTCCCGTCGTGGTGGCATGAGTCCGCGGCTTTTCCTGTGCGGCCTGGCGTCGCGGGCCGGAGCGAAATCGCTTCCTTTGCCACGGCTTAAAATATTCGTTTCCTGCAAACGGCCGTGCCGGATCCATGCGAGGTTTGCGGATCGGCACCGGGCACTGCAATCCATCGACGAAGGGCTGCTTTCCGGGGGAGCCTTTTTCGCCTTTTCGAGGTTTATCGTATGCGTTACACCGAATACCTTCTGCCCACACTCAAGGAAACCCCTTCCGATGCGGAAATTGCCAGCCATCAACTGATGCTGAGAGCCGGCATGATTCGCAAGCTCGCCGCCGGCGTCTACAATTATCTGCCTTTCGGGCTGCGTTCCATTCGCAAGGTTGAACAGATCATTCGTGAAGAGATGGACCGTGCCGGTGCCATCGAACTTCTGATGCCGATGGTGATCCCTGCCGAATTGTGGCAGGAATCAGGGCGCTGGGAGCATTACGGCAAGGAATTGCTGCGATTTGCCGATCGCAAGGATGCGTCTTTTTGTCTTGGCCCTACCCATGAGGAAGTGATTACCGACCTGGTACGCAACACCGTACGATCCTATCGTCAGCTGCCCCTCAATCTTTATCAGATCCAGGGCAAGTTCCGCGACGAAATCCGGCCCCGTTTCGGATTGATGCGCGGTCGCGAATTCATCATGAAGGATGCCTACTCCTTCGATCTGGATGAGGCCGGCGCGGATGTGGCTTATGAGAAAATGTACCAGGCCTATCGGCGCATTTTTGAGCGATGCGGCCTCAAGTTCAGAGCCGTGGAGGCGGATACGGGCAATATCGGCGGTACTTCATCCCATGAATTCATGGTACTGGCGGCTTCCGGTGAAGATGCCATCGTGTCCTGCGACCGGTGTGAATATGCCGCCAATATCGAGAAGGCCGAAGTGGCTCTTGCGCCGCAGGAACCGGTTGCGCCCGGTGCCGAGTTGCAAAAAGTCGCAACCCCGGGTTGCAGGACCATCGACGAGGTGTCGACGTTTCTGCGGGTTGCCCCGGAACGCCTGGTTAAAACCCTGATTGTCCAGACCGATACCGGGGAGGTTCTGGCGGTTTTGCTGCAAGGTGGCCATGAGCTTAACGATATAAAACTCTGTCGGCTCCTCGGCTGCAACGAGGTGACCCTCGCCCCGGACGATGTGGTTGGCAGGGTGACCGGCGCCCCGCCGGGTTTTGCCGGGCCCGTTGGTCTGCAACTCAGGGTGCTCGCCGATTATGCGGTGCGGGGGATGGCCGATTTTGTCGCTGGAGCCAATGAGGCCGATGCCCATTTTGTCGGTGTCAATCTGGGCCGGGATTGCGCTGTTGAGCAGTTTGCCGATCTTCGTTCTGCCCGGTCCGGCGATATCTGTCCGCGTTGTGGCGGGGTTCTGGAAATCTGGCGGGGGATCGAGGTCGGCCATGTTTTCAAGCTCGGCAGCAAATATTCCGCTGCTCTTGGCGCGACGGTGCTCGATGACCAGGGGCAGGAGCGCGTGCTGTTCATGGGGTGCTACGGGATCGGTGTGGGACGTACGGTGGCTGCCGCCATCGAGCAGAATCACGATGAAAACGGCATTGTTTTTCCCATGCCCATTGCCCCGTTTCAGGTTCTGGTGACGGTGGTCAACCCGCGGGAAGCGGAGGTTCTCGATGCCGCGGAACGCATCTATGCCGACTTGCAGGCTCTGGGGGTGGAGGTTCTTCTGGATGATCGGGACGAGCGGCCCGGCAGCAAATTCAAGGATGCCGATTTGATCGGCATCCCCCTGCGGCTGACCGTGGGCGCGCGCGGCCTTAAGGAAAATGCCGTGGAATTGCAGGAAAGAGCGACCGGCGAGCGGCGCATGCTGGCCCTTGCGGAAGCGCCGGCAATGGTCAGGGATATGGTCGTGGCGGCCTGTAAAAAGAGCTGATGGCGGCGGTCTGATACACGAATTACAGGACGAGGTATGGGCAAGATAAATATCGACGGCAGTGGACGGTTGGAATTACCGGTATCGGTTATCAAGGAGATTGGAGCCGCATCCCTTGAGCTGGTCTGTCACTCCAACGCTCATTTGCTTTTTTCCAATGTTGAGAGCGGTTTCCAGTTGGCGGGCGTTCTGGGCGAAATCGCCATGGTGGACGTGCTTTCATTCCTCAATATGTTTCGGAAAACCGGAGTCCTGGTAGTCAACCTGGCCGGTGGCAAGAAGGAAGTAGGGTTTTTGCGGGGAGAAATCGTATCCGCGGCAAGCTCTTTTCCCGAGGAAGATATCTGTGGCGTTTTGCTGGAAATGGGACGCCTTGATCAGGAGGCCCTGCCCAAATACCGGCAGCTTGTTTGCGGGTGCGAAGGCAGCGGGCGCGTGCTGGTGGAAAAAGGTGTGATCGGCCCCAAGGATCTCTGGCTGGCTACGCGGCAACAGGTCGAGAGCATCGTGTTCAATCTTTTCGGTGCCGCACAGGGGAGTTTTTTCTTCCTTGAGAGAGAGCCGGAAAAGGAGAAGATGGTGCGCCTCGCCATGAGCACGCAGAATATGATCATGGAGGGGCTGCGCCGGGTTGACGAGCGGGCCTTGTTTATGCGCGTCATCCGGTCCATGGATGCTCTGCCCAAGCCCACCGGCAAGCCGGCTGATGGGCTGTCCGCCGAAGACGAGCGGCTCCTGGCCCTGGTTTCCAGAGGCGATCTCGATGTTCGCGGGGTTTTGAGACGCAGTGGCATGATCGAATTCGAGGGGCTGCGCGCTTTGTACGATCTGATCAACAAAGGGGTGGTTTCCATTGAGGATGCCCCGGCAACGGCCGTTGCCGGAGATCTTGGGGAAATCCTGCTGGTGTTCAACGGCGCTCTGACCGCCCTGTATCGCAGGGTTGCCGCGCGAAATGCCGGTTTTGTTAATGAAGTCAGTAATTTCATGAGACAGATGCCGTCTCCTTTTTCATATGTTTTCAAGGATGTGAGCCTTCGCGAGGACGGTACGGTTGACGGCAGGAAGGTGTTGACCAATCTGTCGGGGTTGGAAGATCAGGACAAAAAGCGCCTGCTGGCTGAAGCTCTCAGCGAATTGATTTACATGGAGTGCATGGCTGCCCAGAGGGACCTGGGGCAGGCTGAATCGGCGCGCCTGATCCAGAAAGTCCAGGAGGTGCCGCGAAGGGTCAAGAACCTCCTGGTCAAGAAACAGTTTTCCGAAGGGTAGGAGCATGCAGGCTGAAGCTCGCAAGAGATTGATATTTGCCCTTGATGTCGAATCACGGGTTGCGGCGGAAGAATGGGTACGTCGTTTGCGTGGAAAAGTCGGGATCTTCAAGGTCGGCAAGCAG
This sequence comes from Syntrophotalea acetylenica, assembly GCF_001888165.1. Lineage (NCBI taxonomy): Bacteria > Pseudomonadati > Thermodesulfobacteriota > Desulfuromonadia > Desulfuromonadales > Syntrophotaleaceae > Syntrophotalea > Syntrophotalea acetylenica. The sequence goes on along the minus strand of NZ_CP015455.1, from coordinate 2,617,425 downwards.
CTTTTCACCCGCTGCGGTCCCGATGTGGTGCGCATGGTTCAGGATCATGACGGTGAAGTTTTCCTGGATCTGAAGTTTCACGATATCCCCAACACTGTGGCCAAGGCGGCTGTCGAGGCTTGCCGGCTCGGAGTGCGGATGTTCAACGTGCATGCGTTGGGAGGCCGTGCCATGATGACTGAAGCCGCGCAGGCGGTTCGTGAGTGTCATGCCGCGGGGGAGGGGGCTTCGCCGTTGCTGCTTGGCGTGACGATTCTTACCTCCGCCGACGACCAGGCGCTGCGTGAGGTTGGCATCGATCGTCCGGTGGCGGAAATGGTTCCCAGGCTGGCTGCTCTGGCCAGTTCCTCCGGGCTGGATGGTGTCGTTGCCTCGCCGCGGGAGGTCGGGCTGATTCGACATGCCTGCGGTAGCGATTTTACCATCGTAACGCCCGGGGTGCGTCCCTGCTTTGCCGAAAGCAATGATCAGCAGCGAATCATGACGCCTGCCCAGGCGATTGAGGCGGGTTCCGATTTCCTGGTTGTGGGCAGGCCGATCGCCGCGGCCGCCGATCCTGTGGTGGCGGCACAACTTATTGTCGAAGAGATGGCGGCAGCCTTGGCGAAGGATTGAAGCGTGGATAATCTTGTTTATGGCGTCAATCCGGTGCTGGAGGCGCTCAAGGGGCGGCAGCGCAAGCCGCTCGAACTGATTATCGTGCGCACCGCCGCCTCGCCGCGGCTGGCGGCGTTAAAAGAAGCCGCCGCAAAGCGGCATGTACCGGTAACGGCCGTGACCCGGCCGGAGCTGGACCGGATGGTTGACGGAGCCCGTCACCAGGGGGTGGCGCTGCGGGTTGAAGCGTGCGGCACGGTGGAACTGGAAGATCTTCTCGCGATTTCGCAGAGGACGCTGTCGCCCGTCGTTTTTCTGGTGCTTGATGGTATCATGGATCCGCATAATTTTGGAGCGATTGCCCGATCCGCCGAAGCGGCCGGTTGCCAGGGGCTGATTTTGCCCAAGGATCGCAGCTGTCCTGTTACCGCCGTTGTGGAGAAGGCGGCAGCCGGCGCGCTGTCACATCTGCCGGTCTGTCGGGTGACCAATGTCGCCCGGGCGCTGGATGCTTGCAAGTCGGCCGGGTACTGGGTTTACGGTCTCGCCGCGGAACCGGGCTCCCAAAACCTTTTTTGTGCCGATCTTTGCGGCAATGTGGTGCTGGTGGTCGGAAGCGAAGGGAAGGGACTCAGGGACAATGTCCGGAATCATTGCGACGCACTGCTGAAGATACCGATGCGTGGGGAGGTTTCTTCTCTGAATGCTTCAGTTGCGGCAGGGATTGCGTTGTTTGAGGTTGTTCGCCAGCAAACCATCTGATAGTGCATTGTTACATTATTATGTTCAGCGGATGACAGTGAACTTCGATCCTGTTGCCGGCCGCAGCCGAGATAATTTTATGCGGGATCGAGCGCAGTGCCAGAAAAGGGTTGACAGATTGCGGCGGATGGACTATACAGGTCCTCCGTTCGCGGGGCGAGGTGATTTAGAAAAAAACATCTTGCATTTTAAATTCGTAAGAGTTATAAAGCGCATCTGTGCCTGGCTGGCGTAGCTCAATTGGTAGAGCAGCTGACTTGTAATCAGCAGGTTGCGGGTTCAATTCCTGTCGCCAGCTCCATCGACTGCGAGAAGCGGGTGCATTGATAATTTAACGCGTCCCCTGGAGGGGTTCCCGAGCGGCCAAAGGGATCAGACTGTAAATCTGACGTCGTAGACTTCGGAGGTTCGAATCCTCCCCCCTCCACCATTTTGATACTTGCCGAATGAGACTGTGGCGGGGTTGCCAGGAGGCCCAAGGGCTGATTGTACTGGGGCTTTGGCTTTAGTTAGTTCAACAAAATAGCTTCGAATGAGGAATGGCTAGGCAGGGCGGGAGTAGCTCAGTTGGCTAGAGCATCAGCCTTCCAAGCTGAGGGTCGCGGGTTCGAATCCCGTTTCCCGCTCCAGGTCAGGTCGTTCCGCGCGTATGCAAATGATGATTGGCCCACATAGCTCAGTTGGTAGAGCGCATCCTTGGTAAGGATGAGGTCACCGGTTCAAATCCGGTTGTGGGCTCCATTTGTCGATCTTTCGCGCCGGTGGGTTTTGAAGTATACTTTGTTTCCGGTTCCAGCCACAATCCTGGTGGTCCAAAGACACAGACTATATCGCTAAGAGTTTTTAAAAGGGAGGTTGCTCCATGTCGAAAGCCAAATTTGAAAGAACGAAGCCCCATGTCAATATCGGGACCATTGGTCACGTCGACCATGGGAAAACCACGCTGACGGCAGCTATCACCAAGACCATGGCATCCCGGGGTCTGGCCGATTTCAAGGCCTTCGACCAGATCGACAATGCCCCCGAGGAGCGTGAGCGCGGCATCACCATCGCCACGGCGCATGTCGAGTACCAGACCGAAAAGCGTCACTACGCGCACGTTGACTGCCCGGGCCATGCCGACTACGTCAAGAACATGATCACCGGCGCCGCGCAGATGGACGGAGCCATCCTTGTCGTGTCGGCCGCTGACGGTCCGATGCCGCAGACCCGCGAGCACATTCTGCTCGCCCGCCAGGTTGGCGTGCCGGCCATGGTGGTGTTTCTGAACAAGGCCGACATGGTTGATGATGCCGAACTGATGGAGCTGGTCGAGCTGGAAGTTCGCGAGCTGTTGAGCTCCTACGATTTCCCGGGCGACGAGATCCCCATTATCGCCGGCAGCGCGCTCAAGGCGCTGGAATGCGGCTGCGGCAAAGAGGAATGCGAGGCATGCAAGCCGATCCTCGACCTGATGGACGCGGTCGACAGCTACATTCCGGAGCCGCAGCGCGACATCGACAAGCCGTTCCTGATGCCGGTGGAGGATGTGTTCTCCATTTCTGGTCGCGGTACCGTGGCTACCGGTCGCGTGGAGCGCGGTGTGGTCAAGGTTCAGGAAGAGGTGGAAATCGTCGGCATGAAGCCCACCACCAAAACCGTGGTGACCGGGGTCGAGATGTTTCGCAAGCTGCTCGATCAGGGGCAGGCCGGCGACAACATCGGCGTGCTGCTGCGCGGCGTGAAGCGTGAGGATATCGAGCGTGGCCAGGTTCTGGCCAAGCCCGGCAGCATCACTCCGCACACCAAGTTCAAGGCCGAGGCCTATATCCTCACCAAGGAAGAGGGCGGGCGTCACACGCCTTTCTTCAACGGTTATCGCCCGCAGTTCTACTTCCGGACCACGGACGTGACCGGAATCTGTGAGCTGGCCGAGGGGACCGAAATGGTAATGCCCGGCGACAATGCCAGCATGACCGTAAATCTGATCACCCCGATCGCCATGGACAAAGAGCTGCGTTTCGCCATTCGCGAAGGCGGCCGTACGGTCGGTGCCGGTGTCGTCAGCGAAATCATCGAGTAATCCTTTACAGCTGAGTTCCCCCGCCCTCGGGCGGGGGGGTCGAGGAACAGGCTATGCGTGACATAATTACCCTTGCATGCACTGAGTGTAAGCAGCGGAACTATACGACGACCAAAAACAAGAAAATCAAGCCCGAGCGGCTTGAGTTCAGTAAATACTGTCGCTTTTGTCGTAAACATACTCCCCATCGCGAAACCAAATAGGGCTCGGCGGGGGTAGTAAGACGGGCCGCAGGTGTCTGCGGCTTTTTGCATGCAGGCCAGTAGCTCTAATGGCTAGAGCACCGGTCTCCAAAACCGGGTGTTGGGGGTTCGAGTCCCTCCTGGCCTGCCAAATTTTCAAGTAAACTCTGGGAGTTGTTGTGGTCAACAAGGCGGGAGAATTCCTTGGCAATGTCAAGGTCGAGTTAAAGAAAGTGACTTGGCCTTCCAAGCGAGACGCCTACGGATCCACGCTGGCGGTCATTGTGCTGGTTCTTGGCGTTGCTGTGTATTTGTGGGGCGTTGACAGGCTGCTTTCATCCGCGATCGGCGTTCTTCTCAGGGGATAGGCGAAACGATAACAACGTATGTCTAAAAAGTGGTACGGGGTACATACATATTCCGGGTTCGAAAACAAGGTCAAGATGACTTTGGAAGAGCGTATACGTCAGCTTGGTGTCGAGGAACAGTTCGGTGAGGTGCTTATCCCATCCGAGACGGTCGTCGAGATGAAGAATGGCGAGAGGAAGACTTCCACGCGGAAGTTCTTTCCGGGGTATATCCTCGTGCAGATGGAGCTTAACAACGAAACCTGGCACGTGGTCAAAAATACCCCCAAGGTGACAGGGTTTGTCGGTGGAGGGTCGGCGCCGCCGCCGATTCCTGACGCTGAGGTGGCAAAAATCACTGCCCGCATGGAGGAGGATGTCGAGCGACCCAAGCCCAAGGTGGCATTCGAGGTCGGTGAGACGGTGCGGGTTGTTGACGGGCCATTTCTGAATTTCACCGGCGTAGTTGAGGATGTGAAGCCCGATAAGGGAAAGCTGAAGGTCATGGTCAGCATTTTCGGCCGGGTTACTCCTGTCGAGCTCGAGTTTATCCAGGTTGAAAAAACCAGCTGACGCTGGCTTTATGAAGGTTACAGTTCAAGGAGAAGCTCATGGCCAAAAAGGTTGTTGGATTGATAAAACTGCAGATTCCTGCCGGCAAGGCCAACCCTTCGCCGCCGGTCGGACCCGCACTGGGTCAGCACGGGGTGAATATCATGGAATTCTGCAAGGCGTTTAATGCCAAGACGCAGGCACAGGACGGGATGATCACGCCGGTTGTCATTACCGTTTATGCCGACAGGTCTTTCAGCTTCATTACCAAAACCCCGCCTGCCGCGGTTTTGCTGATGAAAGCCGCCAAGATCCCCAAGGGCTCCGCTGTGCCCAACAAGGACAAGGTTGGAAAGGTCACCAAGGCGCAGGTGCGCGAAATCGCAGAATTGAAAATGCCCGATCTCAATGCGTTTGATATTGAAGCTGCGGTGAAAACCGTCGAAGGCACGGCCCGTAGCATGGGGCTCGAAATCGTATAATTTCTGGCAGGATTCGGAGTACGCCAATGTCCATAGGAAAGCTGCACAAGCAAGCCAAGGAAAAGGTCGACCGTTCGCAGGTGTACCCCATCGGCGAGGCGCTGGCCTTGGTGAGGGAGGCTGCACACGCCAAATTCGACGAGACCGTCGAAATTACTGTTCGTCTCGGGGTTGATCCTCGCAAGGCTGATCAGATGGTGCGTGGTGCCGTGGTGTTGCCTAACGGCCTGGGGAAAAATGTCAGGGTTCTTGTTTTCGCCAAGGGTGAAAAGGCTATCGAGGCAAAAGAGGCCGGGGCCGATTTCGTCGGCGGTGATGACCTGGTCGCGAAAATCCAGGAAGGCTGGTTTGATTTCGATACCGCCATTGCCACTCCCGATATGATGGGTACGGTTGGTAAGATCGGTCGCCTCCTCGGACCTCGTGGGCTTATGCCCAACCCCAAGGTTGGTACAGTCACCTTTGAGGTTGGCAAGGCCACTAGCGAGGCCAAGTCCGGCAAGATCGAGTATCGCGTTGAAAAGGCCGGTATTATCCACGCGCCCGTCGGCAAGGTATCCTTTGATGTCGACAAGCTGCAGGAAAATGTCGTGGCGCTCGTTGATGCCCTGGTCAAAGCCAAGCCATCTACCGCCAAGGGTACCTATCTTCGCAAAATGAGCCTCTGCAGCACCATGGGTCCTGGCGTTCCCGTCGATCTGCCCACGGTACAGGCGCTGGTAAAGTAACGCACGGTTGTTTCACTATCCAAGCCGGCCCGCACTTTATGTGCGGGGCGGCCGATTGTGTCTTGAGTCCAGGTCAGAGACAGCAGGTACATTAAATGTTTAATGGTTGACCGCCTGCCGAGGCCGGAGCGAGTGGATGCGAATGCCTCCCTCCGTGGCCGTTGACTGGATATATGGTCCACACTGGTCCGGAAATCTACAGAAAGGAGGAGAGGCAGTGAAAAAGGAAGACAAATCACAAGTTGTATCTGAAATGGCTGAAAAACTGGCCAATTGTCAGGCAGCGTTTCTTGCGGATTATCGTGGTCTTACGGTTGAGCAGGTAAACCAGCTGCGTGGCGAGCTTCGCAAGGTAGGCGTCGAGTATCGGGTTGTCAAAAATACGCTTCTGCGTCTGGCAGCCAAGGGCACCAATGCTGAATGCCTGGATGAATATCTTCAGGGCCCCAATGCCATCGCCCTTGCCGAAAACGATCCTGTCGGGCCGGCAAAGGTTTTGACGGAATTTGCCAAGGCCAACAAGGCATTTGAACTGCGCGCCGCCCAGCTCAATGGTAAATTGCTGCGCCTTGATGAGGTGCAGGCCCTTGCTGAATTGCCCAGCAAGGAGGTTCTGCTTGGCAAGATGCTCGGATCGCTCAATGCGCCGGTTACCAATTTTGTCGGCGTTTTGGCCGCGGTGCCGCGTAGTTTCGTTCAGGTTCTTGCCGCTATCCAGCAGCAAAAAGAGGCCTGATTGCCTTGCTGCTGAAATTCACCTAAAAACAAGTCTGTCAGATATACGGGAGGTTATATAACCATGGCTGATATCACCAAAGAACAAGTCGTTTCCTTTATCGAAAGCATGAGCGTTCTGGAGTTGGCCGAACTGGTCAAGGAACTTGAAGAGAAGTTTGGCGTTTCCGCCGCCGCTCCGGTGGCCGTTGCCGCTGCTCCCGCTGCCGGTGCCGCTGCTCCCGCTGCCGAGGAAAAAGATGAGTTTGATGTTGTTCTGACCGCCGCCGGCGACAAGAAAATCAACGTCATCAAGGTTGTTCGGGCCGCTACCGGTCTCGGTCTCAAGGAAGCTAAGGATATGGTTGACGGCGCACCGCAGACGGTCAAGGAAGCCATGCCCAAAGCTGAAGCCGAAGAACTCAAAAAACAGCTCGAAGAAGCTGGCGCCACTGTACAACTCAAGTAGTATTCTTTGCATATTTAACACCTTAGCCAAGGCTGCCGTATGCGGCCTTGGCTATTCTGCTTTCGTTAGCTTCCCCTAGCTAAAGGAGAAACCATGGCTTATTCGATTGCGAATAACCAGCTTCTTAGGAAACATTTTAACACGATCAAAGGCATCATCGAGATCCCCAATCTCATCGATATCCAGAAAAATTCCTACAAGCGTTTCCTGCAAGCAGGGCTCCCTCCTTCTGCTCGGAAAAATATCGGGCTTGAAGCGGTTTTTCGCTCGGTTTTCCCTATTCGTGATTTTAGCGAAACCTGTTCTCTGGACTACGTTTCCTATTCTCTGGGAACTCCCAAGTACGATGTCAATGAATGCCATCAGCGGGGCATGACCTACGCCGCTCCCGTCAAGGTATGCGTGCGTCTTGTTTCATGGGATGTTGACAAGGAATCCGGCGTTCAGGCGATTCGCGATATTAAAGAGCAAGAAGTTTATTTCGGCGAGATCCCTCTGATGACCGAGAATGGTACCTTTATCATCAATGGTACCGAACGTGTCATCGTTAGTCAGTTGCACCGTTCTCCCGGTGTATTTTTTGACCACGATAAGGGTAAGACCCACTCGAGTGGCAAGGTTCTTTATAATGCGCGGGTCATTCCATATCGTGGCTCGTGGCTGGATTTCGATTTTGACCATAAGGATATCCTCTACGTCCGCATCGACCGCAGGCGGAAACTGCCCGCCACGGTGCTACTCAAGGCCCTCGGCTATAGCGCTGAAGAGCTTCTGAATTATTATTACCAGACGGAAACAGTCGTCCTTGATGGCGATTCCTATAAAAAGAGGGTCAATCTGGAACTGCTGTCCGGGCAGCGGGCTTCCGCCGATATTGTTGGAAACGACGGGGAAGTTATTGTCCGAGCCAACCGGAAATTCACCAAGGCGTCCATCCGCAAGCTTGCCGACAGCAATGTGGAATTCATACCGGTTTCCTCCGAGGAGGTTGTTGGTAAAGTTGCTTCAACGGACATCGTTGATGTTGCCACCGGCGAGGTCGTGGTCGAGTGCAACGAAGAGATCTCGGAAGCCAAACTCGAAGAGTTGCGTTCGCGCGGAATTAACGAGTTCAGCATCCTGTTCATCGATCATTTGCACGTCGGTCCTTATCTGCGGGAAACCCTGTTGATCGATCGCATGGCCACTCCCGAAGATGCGCGCATCGAAATATACCGGCGCCTGCGCCCGGGAGACCCGCCGACCATCAAGAGCGCCAACGCGCTGTTTGAAAGCCTCTTCTTTAATCCGGAGCGCTATGATCTGTCCGTGGTCGGACGCATCAAACTCAATTACAAGCTGCACCTGGACGCTCCGGAAGAACAGACAACGCTGACCAAGGAAGATATTCTGGAAGTCGTGCGATATCTGGTTGGCCTGCGCGACGGACGGGGCAACATCGACGATATCGATCACCTTGGCAATCGGCGTGTGCGGGCGGTTGGCGAGTTGCTCGAAAACCAGTATCGGGTGGGCCTGGTGCGCATGGAACGCGCCATCAAGGAGCGCATGAGCCTGCAAGAGGTCGACAGCCTGATGCCGCACGATCTGATCAACTCAAAGCCGGTTTCAGCAGTGGTCAAGGAGTTTTTCGGCTCTTCGCAGCTGTCCCAGTTCATGGATCAAACCAATCCGCTTTCCGAGATTACCCATAAACGGCGTCTTTCGGCCCTGGGACCCGGGGGTCTGACTCGGGAGCGCGCCGGATTCGAGGTGCGCGACGTACATCCGACCCACTATGGGCGTGTCTGCCCGATCGAAACGCCGGAAGGACCCAACATCGGCCTGATCGCTTCCTTGTCGACCTATGCGCGCATCAACGAGCACGGGTTTGTCGAGACGCCCTACCGGGTCGTGAAGGACGGAAAAGTAACCAACGAAATCCGCTATTTTTCCGCCCTTGAGGAAGGGGGCCATGCCATAGCCCAGGCCAATGCGCCTCTCGATGAAGAGGGCCGCTTTGTCAATGAGCTTGTCAACGCCCGGCAAAATGGCGAGTTTGTGCTCATTCAGCGCGAAGAGATCGGCCTTATGGACGTTTCTCCCAAGCAGCTCGTGTCGGTTGCGGCATCGTTGATTCCGTTTCTGGAAAATGACGACGCCAACCGTGCGCTGATGGGGTCCAACATGCAGCGCCAGGCGGTGCCGCTGCTTCGTTCCGATGCCCCCCTTGTGGGCACGGGCATGGAGCGGATCGTCGCTCATGACTCAGGCGCCGCTGTGGTAGCGCGGCACAACGGCATCGTGGAGTCGGTAGATGCTTCCCGTATCGTGGTGAAACTTGACGAGGGCGAGGTTGACGAAGACGGCACCGGTGTCGATATTTACAATCTGATCAAATTCGCCCGGTCGAATCAGAATACCTGCCTCAATCAGAAGCCGATCGTCAAGGTCGGCGACCGTGTCAGCCGCGGCGGGATCATAGCCGACGGGCCCTCGACGCAATGGGGGGAACTGGCATTGGGACAGAATGTCCTGGTGGCCTTTATGCCCTGGGAAGGTTACAATTTCGAGGACTCTATCCTGATCTCCGAGAAACTTGTCAAGGAGGACCGTTATACATCGATCCATATCGAGGAACTCGAGTGTGTCGCTCGGGATACCAAGCTTGGCAAAGAGGAAATAACCAACGACATTCCCAATCTTGGCGAGGACGCGCTCAAGGACCTCGACGAGAGTGGCATCGTGCGCATCGGCGCCGAAGTCAAGCCCGGTGACATCCTGGTCGGCAAGATTACCCCGAAAGGCGAAACTCAGCTGTCTCCGGAAGAGAAACTGCTGCGCGCCATTTTCGGCGAGAAGGCTGGTGACGTGCGGGATACGTCCCTGCGTCTGCCTCCCGGTGTGGAAGGTGTTGTCATCGGCGCGCGGGTTTTCTCCCGCAAGGGTGCCGACAAGGACAGCCGTACCGAATACATCGAAAAGACCGAGATCGAGAAATTGCTGAAGGATCAGCACGATGAAATCCGCATCATCCGGGAGTCGAGCCGCAGCAACCTTGAATCCCTGCTGCTCGGTCAGGTGTCGGCAACCTCGCTGTTTGATTCCGCCGGCAAGGAACTTCTCGGCCAGGGCGAGAAAATCACTGTCGAGGTACTCGATGGCTTGCCGTTCGCGCGATGGCGGGAAATCAGTCTTCTCGATGCGCCCGAAAAAGAGGAAAAACTGAGCAGCATCCTGGCAAGTCTGGCTCAGAGGGAAGAACTGATCCGGGAGGTTTTCGCGGACAAGATTGAAAAGATCAAACGCGGGGACGATCTTCCTCCCGGCGTTATCAAGATGGTAAAGGTGTATATTGCCATCAAGCGCAAACTTTCCGTCGGCGACAAGATGGCCGGACGCCATGGCAACAAGGGCGTTCTTTCCCGCGTGCTTCCAGAAGAAGATATGCCGTACATGGCCGATGGCACGCCGGTCGAAATCGTACTGAACCCTCTGGGGGTCCCCTCGCGCATGAACGTCGGCCAGATTCTCGAGACGCACCTCGGGCTGGCGGCAAGAGGTCTGGGGATTCAGATCCAGCAGCATCTTGACCGTCATTTCAGTCCCGATGCCCTGCGCGGCAAGATTGCCGATGCCTACCAGGACGATCGGGTTACCGATCTGGTAAATGGACTGTCAGACGATGAAGTCGTGCGGTTGTCGCGGCAGTTGGCCAATGGTATCCCCATGGCCTCTCCGGTATTCGAGGGGGTCACGGAAGAGCAGATGAAGGCCCAGATCGAACGTGCCGGATTTGCTTCTTCCGGGCAGATGACCCTCTATAACGGGAAAACCGGGGATCCTTTCAAGGAAAAGGTTACCGTCGGCATCATGTACATGCTCAAGCTGCATCATCTGGTCGACGACAAGATCCATGCCCGCAGTATCGGTCCCTACAGTCTGGTTACTCAGCAGCCGCTTGGGGGCAAGGCGCAGTTCGGCGGACAACGGCTTGGGGAGATGGAGGTATGGGCCATGGAGGCATATGGCGCCGCCCATGCTCTGCAGGAGTTCCTGACCGTCAAGTCCGACGATGTCACCGGACGCACGCGAATGTACGAGGCCATTGTCAAGGGTAAGCATACCCTTGAGGCCGGCCTTCCCGAGTCGTTCAACGTACTGATCAAGGAATTGCAATCTCTTTGTCTGGATGTTGAGCTCCTTGAGGAGCAGGAATAATTATCTCGATACCAACTCCATCCCCAAGGAGGGTATGTTTTGGAAGATATTTTCAGCCTTTTTGAGCGGCCGAAGGATCCTTTGAGCTTCAATGCCATTCGTCTTTCGCTGGTTTCGCCGGAAAAGATCCGTGAAAGATCCTTCGGCGAAGTTAAGAAGCCCGAAACGATCAATTACCGGACCTTCAAGCCGGAGCGGGACGGTCTGTTCTGCGCCAAAATATTCGGACCGACCAAGGACTACGAGTGCAACTGCGGCAAATATAAGCGCATGAAGCACCGGGGAATTGTTTGTGAAAAATGCGGGGTTGAAGTTATCCCCAGCAAGGTGCGCCGCGAGCGTCTGGGGCATATCGATCTGGCCTGTCCTGTGGCGCACATATGGTTCCTCAAATCGCTTCCGTCGCGAATTTCGACGTTGCTCGACATGACCCTCAAAGAGGTCGAGCGCGTACTCTATTTCGAGGCGTACCTGGTACTGGATCCGGGCGACACGCCACTGTTCCGCGGACAGCTGCTTACCGAAGACAAATATGCCGAAACCATGGATGAATACGCTGGGCAGTTTGTAGCATCCATGGGCGCCGAGGCGATTCGCGATTTCCTTGTAAGCATCAATATCGAAGAACTGTCCAATACGTTGCGCAAGGAGATGAGTGAAGCTGCCAGCGAAGCCAAGCGCAAAAAGGTCGCGAAGCGGCTGAAAGTGGTCGAGGCTTTCAAATTCAGCGGCAACCGTCCCGAATGGATGATTCTGGAGACCATTCCGGTGCTGCCACCGGAACTTCGGCCGCTGGTGCCTCTGGATGGCGGCCGCTTTGCCACCTCGGACCTCAATGACCTGTATCGGCGTGTGATCAATCGTAACAACCGCCTCAAGCGCCTGATGGAGTTGCGTGCTCCGGAAGTCATCATCCGGAACGAAAAACGCATGTTGCAGGAAGCTGTCGACGCGCTGTTCGATAACGGTCGCCGGGGGCGGGCCATCACCGGTCCCAACAAGCGGCCCTTGAAGTCGCTGTCCGATATGCTTAAAGGTAAAGGCGGACGCTTCCGCCAGAACCTGCTTGGCAAACGTGTCGACTATTCAGGTCGTTCGGTTATTGTCGTCGGTCCGGAACTCAAGCTGCATCAGTGCGGCCTGCCGAAGAAGATGGCGCTGGAGCTTTTCAAGCCATTTATCTACAACAAACTGGAAGAGCGCGGCTACTGTACCACCATAAAAAGTGCAAAAAAAATGGTGGAAAAGGAAAAGCCCGAGGTGTGGGATGTCCTCGAAGAGGTCATCAAGGAGCATCCTGTCATGCTCAACCGTGCACCGACGCTGCACCGCCTCGGTATCCAGGCATTTGAGCCGGTTCTTATCGAGGGCAAGGCGATTCAATTGCATCCCCTGGTTTGCACCGCATTCAATGCCGACTTTGACGGGGACCAGATGGCAGTGCATCTGCCATTGTCCATTGAAAGCCAGATCGAGACGCGGGTGTTGATGATGTCCACCAACAACATTCTTTCGCCCGCGCACGGCAAGCCGATCATCGTGCCTTCGCAGGATATGATTCTCGGTCTTTATTACATGACCCGGGAACGCGCTTTTGCACGCGGCGAAGGGAAGGTTCTTTCTTCCCGTGACGAATTGCGCATGGCCTATGACGCCGGTGAAATCGACCTTCAGGCGCGAATCAAGGTGCGCATGTCACGCGTGGCCGGCGAACCTGTAACCCTTATTGAAACCACGACCGGACGGGTACTGCTCAGGGACGTTGTGCCTGAGATCATCCCCTTTGATTACATCAATGTGGTCATGGCGAAAAAACATGTCGCCAATCTTATCGATGTATGCTTCCGGTTGGCGGGCAACAAGGAAACGGTGCTGCTGGCCGACCGTCTCAAGGATACCGGCTATCGGTTCTCAACCCTGGCTGGCATCTCCATCTGTCTTGACGACATGGTTATTCCCGATACCAAAGACGTCATGATGAAGGCAGCGGTTGAAGAGGTGACGGAAATCCAGAAGCAGTACACCGAGGGTCTGATCACCGATGGAGAACGGTACAACAAGGTTATTGATATCTGGGCCAAATGTACCGAGGCCATAGCCCAGACGATGCTCGAGACCCTGTCCAAGGACGAGATTGTGTCCCCGGATGGCGAAACGGTGCGGGTGCCGTCCTTCAATTCGATACATATGATGGCCGACTCCGGTGCCCGCGGCAGCGCACAGCAGATCCGGCAGCTGGCCGGCATGCGCGGCCTCATGGCCAAGCCTTCCGGCGAGATCATCGAGACGCCGATTACCGCCAACTTCCGTGAAGGCCTCACCGTGTTGCAGTACTTCATCTCTACACACGGTGCCCGTAAAGGTCTTGCGGACACCGCACTCAAAACCGCCAACTCGGGTTATCTGACCCGGCGCCTGGTGGATGTGGCGCAGGACGCCATCATTACCGAGCAGGATTGTGACACCCTCGACGGCATCATGATGACCGCCCTGACCGAAGGTGGGGAGGTTATCGAGCGTCTTGGCGACCGCATCCTCGGCCGCACCGCCCTTGAGGATGTGCTCGATCCGGTCACCGGGGAGGTGCTGGTGGAGGCAAACCAGCAGATCGACGAGACGCTGGTGGAGAAAATTGAAAACGCCGGCATCGAGCGTCTAAAAATCCGCTCCGTACTTACCTGTCAGAGCCATCGTGGCATTTGCGCAACCTGCTACGGCCGTGACCTGGCCAGGGGGCATCTGGTCAATCTCGGCGAAGCGGTGGGTGTCATTGCCGCCCAATCGATCGGTGAGCCGGGTACCCAGCTTACCATGCGTACCTTCCACATCGGTGGTACGGCTTCGAGACGCGCCGAGCAGACGTCTCTGGAAGCGCGGTTCGACGGTTTCCTCAAGTACCTCAATCTCAACTCGGTGCTGGATGCCGATGGCCATCACGTGGTCATGAACCGTAATGCCGAAATTGCGGTTGTCGATGAAACGGGGCGTGAGCGTGAACGGTACGGGGTTGTTTATGGAGCGCGTCTGCGGATTGGGCCGGATGGGCCGGTTTCCGCGGGAAGCCTGCTGGCTGAGTGGGACCCGTATACCATGCCCATTCTGACTGAAATCGCCGGTACCGTCCGTTACGGGGACATCCTTGAAGGTGTCACCATGGAGGAGCAGGTCGACGAAGTAACCGGTTTGTCTCGCAAGGTGGTCATCGAGTCGAAAGGTGCCGACAAGCGCCCGCGCATTACCCTTAAGGACGCCGAAGGCAAAACGGCCAAGCTGCCCAATGGCGCCCCGGCCAGATACATGCTGCCCGTGGGGGCCATCATCGTCGCTCCGGAGGAGGAAAAAGTGAGCGGCGGCTCCATCCTCGCCAAAATTCCAAGGGAGACCACGAAAACCAAGGACATTACAGGGGGTCTGCCGCGGGTTGCCGAGCTTTTCGAGGCCCGCAAGCCCAAGGAATACGCCATTATTTCGGAAATCGACGGGGTCGTATCCTTCGGTAAGGACTCCAAGGGCAAGCGCAAGGTGTATGTTACGCCCGAGGTCGGCGCGCCGAAGGAATATCTGATTCCCAAAGGCAAGCACATCAGCGTGCACGAGAATGATCATGTCAAGGCAGGCGAGGCCTTGATGGACGGCTCCAGCAACCCTCACGATATCCTGCGGGTGCTTGGCGAAAAAGAGCTGGCCAAGTACCTGGTCGACGAGGTGCAGGAGGTGTATCGTCTGCAGGGCGTCAAGATCAACGACAAGCACATCGAGGTTATCGTGCGTCAGATGCTGCGCAGGGTCAGGATCAAAGAGCCCGGAGACACCCGTTTCCTTGCAGATGATCAGGTCGAGCGCTGGGAATTCGAGACCGAGAACGGCAGGGTGGTTGCCGAGGGAGGCGCCCCGGCCGTTGGCGAGCCTCTTATGCTTGGCATCACAAAGGCCTCCTTGTCGACCGAGTCGTTTATCTCGGCTGCGTCTTTCCAGGAAACCACCAAGGTTCTGACCCAGGCAGCAATCGAGGGGAAAGTCGACTATCTGCGCGGACTCAAGGAAAACGTCATCATGGGACGCTTGATCCCTGCCGGTACCGGTATCTCCAAATATCGGAGCGCGCGATTGCTGATTGAGGAACCGGAGGAAATCGAAGAGCCGCTTCCCCTTGACCTGGACGACGAGAACGACATCGGGGAGGGGGACAAGGTTCTTGTTGGAGACGACTTTGACGAGGCCGATGATTAGTTCGGAGGAAAACATGGGGGCGGCCAAAAAGTGCTTGACAAGTCGCCCCCAACATTGATAATTTGAGCGGGTTTTTCGCCCGATGAAATCGTGTGGCCCTTTTTTAACTTTAAGGAATTAGAATATTCGGGAGTATGTAGATGCCGACCATCAATCAGCTGATTCGCAAGGGACGTGAAAAGAAGGTTCGCAAGTCCACTGCGCCGGCGCTCAAAAGCAATCCGCAAAAACGCGGGGTCTGTACTCGTGTTTATACGACAACCCCCAAAAAGCCGAACTCGGCATTGCGGAAAGTTGCGCGTGTTCGTTTGACCAATGGCATTGTGGTGACGTCCTATATCCCCGGTGTTGGACATAACCTTCAGGAGCACTCCGTAGTTCTTATTCGCGGCGGCCGTGTGAAGGACTTGCCGGGTGTTCGTTATCATATTGTTCGCGGGGCGCTTGATCTTGCCGGTGTCAAGGACCGTAAGCAGGGTCGTTCCAAGTACGGGGCGAAGCGGCCCAAGTAACCAGGTTTGTGAGGGGTAAACATGCCGAGAAGAAGAGAGATTGCCAAGCGGGTTGTTCTGCCTGACCCCAAATACAATGATCGTACGGTGGCGAAGTTTATCAATGCCATCATGCTCAAGGGGAAGAAGAGCACCGCCGAAGGTATTGTTTATGGGGCCTTTGACGTCCTGTCCGAGCGATCTGGCGAAGACGCGCTTGAGGTCTTCAAGAAGGCTCTTGAGAATGTGCGTCCGGTGCTGGAGGTCAAGTCCCGCCGCGTTGGCGGTTCGACCTATCAGGTGCCGGTTGAGGTTCGCTCCGACCGTCGCAACGCCCTGGCGATTCGCTGGCTTATCACCTATGCGCGTGGCCGTGGAGAGAAAACCATGGTTGAGCGTCTTGCGGGCGAGCTGCTCGATGCCGCTGCAAATCGCGGGTCGGCTGTCAAGAAGCGGGAAGATACGCATCGCATGGCCGAGGCCAACAAGGCGTTCGCCCACTATCGTTGGTAATTAGCGGTACGGAACTTTAGGAAGGAATTGATAGTTGTGGCACGCCAAGTTGCTTTAGAGAAGACTCGTAATATCGGCATTATGGCTCATATCGATGCCGGGAAGACCACCACGACGGAACGCATTCTGTATTATACCGGGGTTTCGCACAGGATCGGTGAAGTTCACGACGGTGCGGCGACGATGGACTGGATGGAACAGGAGCAGGAGAGGGGGATTACCATCACCTCTGCCGCGACGACCTGCTTCTGGAAAGAGCATCGCATCAATATCATTGATACCCCGGGCCACGTAGACTTTACCGTGGAGGTTGAGCGGTCGCTGCGTGTGCTGGATGGCTCGGTCGCAGTCTTCTGCTCCGTTGGCGGCGTCGAACCCCAGTCCGAGACGGTCTGGCGACAGGCTGACAAGTATCATGTTCCGCGTATCGCATTTATCAACAAGATGGACCGTGTCGGCGCGGATTTTGATCGTGGCGTCAATATGATCCGTGAGCGCCTTGGGGCCAATGCCATCCCCCTGCAGTTGCCGATTGGCAAGGAAGACACCTTTGCCGGTGTTGTGGATCTTGTCGAGATGAAGGCCATTGTGTGGGACGACGAAAGCCTTGGCGCCAATTACGAAATCATCGAGATTCCTGAGGAATTGAGGGAGCAGGCCGAGGCCGCCCGTGAGCTTCTCGTGGAGGAGGTTTCCACTCACGATGAAGGACTCATGGAAAAGTATCTCGGCGGCGAGGCGATCTCCATCGACGAGTTGAAGGCCGGCATCCGGACGGCAACCGTCGATATTAAGATGATTCCCGTGTTGTGCGGTAGCGCCTTTAAGAACAAGGGCGTTCAGAATCTGCTCGACGCGGTTATTGAATATATGCCGTCTCCGGTGGATGTGCCGGCCATTACCGGCGTGCTGCCTGATTCGGAAGAGGCCGTCGTCCGGCCCCCGGGCGACAATAATCCCTTTGCTGCTCTTGCCTTTAAGGTTATGACCGACCCCTTTGTGGGTCAGCTCACCTTTTTCAGGGTGTATTCCGGGGTGGCTGAGTCCGGCACGACGGTGCTCAATGCAACCCGCGGCAAAAAAGAGCGTTTTGGGC